>NZ_JBPZHD010000006.1:0-471549 GCF_051857595.1 Ideonella flava | reverse complement strand
CCCTCCGCCCCTTCCCGCCAGCGGGAAGGGGAACCCCAACGACGTCCCCTACAGCGCACCCGCCGTGACGGAGAAGCTTGACAAACGCTTCCCCATAGAAGGGGGCTCGCGCAGCGGACCGGCAGAGCCGGATCCGCGCACGCCCTGGATGAGAGCGGCGCTGCGCGCGCTCGGAAGGCGGGGCTGACCTGCTGAGAGGTGCGTGGTGAACCGGGGAGCCGGATCCGCGCACGCCCTGGATGAGAGCGGCGCTGCGCGCGCTCGGAAGGCGGGGCCGACCTGGGCAGAGGTGCGCAGGGCTCCGCTGGAGCCGGATCCGCGCACGCCCTGGATGAGAGCGGCGCTGCGCGCGCTCGGAAGGCGGCGGGGCTGACTTGCTGAGAGGTGCGGGGCGGACCGGGGGAGCCGGTCCGCCACGTCTTGGAGGGGACCGGCGCTGCGCGCGCTCGGAACGCGAGGCGGATCGCGGGTATGCGATCAGGCCTTCTTGACCTTGGCCTGTTCCTTGGCCAGGGCTTCGTCGAGCTGGCGGGCGACTTCGGCCTGGATCTGGCCGGCGAAGGCGCCCATGAGCAGGCCGAGCTTGGCGCGCACTTCGAAGTGCTCGGCGGTGACGATCATCGAACCGTTCACGCCCGAGCGCTTGAACTGCACGGTGTCGCTGGTCTCGCCTTCCAGCACGGTGCACTCCATCTCGTAGGACTGCTCCACGTGCTCGGCCCATTTCCAGGCCACCTTGCGGGCGCGGGCCAGGCCCAGGGTGTGGTCGCGGCGGATTTGGATGTCGGCCATGGTCGGATTCAGGGGTTGCGGTGATCGGGTGAGAAGGCGTCGTTCGCCGGTGCCAGCGCCTGCAGTGTCGCCTCGCGCTCGGCACGCGGCAAGGCGGCCAGCCGCCCGGCGGCGGCATAGAAGCGCTTGAAGTCACGGCCTTCGCGCTCGAACAGGGCCGTCAGCGCCGGGACCCAGTTGAGGTACGCCGCCTGGATGCCGAGCGAGGCGTTGTTGGCCTTGGCGAAGAAAGCATCGTAGCCGGTGTAGCCCTTCCACGGCCCGGCCTTCAGCGCCTCGTGCTCGGCCCTCATGTGCGCCAGGGCCTCGGCCTTGCGCCGGCGCTTGTCCTCGTCGGCGAGCCCGGACCTGTAGATCGCTTCCAGCTCGGCGCGGGTGGCGAAGATGACGCGCCGGGCATCGGCGCGCCGCTCGTCGATCTGGCGGGCCTGGGTGCGCGCCAGCTCCGAGCCTTCGGCGGCCAGCCAGCGCTCGCCGCCCAGACGCTCCACGGTCGTCGCGAAGGATTCGTTGAACATCGTGTCGCCGGGCGCATAGACGACCTGGTGCGACAGTTCGTGGAAGATCAGCCGGGCCAGCTCGATCTCCGGCCACTGGATGAAGGTGTTGAGCAACGGGTCGCCGCCCAGCCAGTTCATCTTGCCCAGCGTCGAGTACGCCGGCACGGGGTAGACGGTGACCTCCAGGCCCTGCTGTCGCAGCGCCTCGCCCTCGCCCTCGGCACCGGCCAGGTCGTAGTAGCCGCGATAGCCCACGCAGCCGACCACCGGATAGCACCAGGTCTGCAGCTTGAGCGAGAGCTCGGGCGCAGCGGCCACGTTCCAGACGGCCGCCGGGCGATGCAGGTCGGCAAAGCTGCGGTAGCTGCGGTTGTCCGGCAGCTGGAGCTCGCGCACGGCGAAATCACGGATGCGCTGGCTCAGCTCCAGCCGGGCTTTCAACGGCGCGGCGGTGTCCGGGGCCGCCAGCCAGTCGTCGATCGGCTTCGCGCTGCTGACCAGGCTGAGGTGGCCGCCGATCGACTGGCCGACATAACCCAGCGAGCTGCAGCCGCTGGTCAGGCACACCGTGCCGGCCATCAAGGCCGCGACACCCAACAGACCCGCAGCACCCGCCACCAGCCATGCCCTCCAGGTCAAAGTGGCGCGACCTCGACGAGGCAGTCATAGAAGGATGGCGCCGCGCCCAGGTCTGTCAGGCGCTGGTGGGTCAGCTCGTTGACGTTGGTGCCGTTGCGGCCAAGCTTGCGCCACCACACCCCCAGGCCGTTGACCACGCCGGGCCGGGCACGGCGGCTGATGCGCGCGGTGCAGTGGTAGCTGCCGCGGTCATTGAAGACGCGCACCGGCTGGCCATCCGCCAGGCCGCGCACGGCGGCATCGTCGGCATGGATCTCGACGACCGGCTCAGCCTCGATGTCGCGCAGGCTCTTGACGTTGACGAAGGTCGAGTTGAGGAAGTTGCGCGCCGGCGGCGAGATCATCGCCAGCGGGTAGCGGGCCGCCAGCTCGGGCGTGCTGCGGGCGCTCTCGTAGTTGCGCACGTGGTCGGGCAGCGGCACGCCGGGCGCCACCGCAACGGCCTTGCCGCTCGGCGTGTGGAACCCCCCTTCGGCAAACGGCGCTTCGGGCAGGGGCAGCTTCACCCAGCCGTCGCGCTGCAGGCGCCCGGCATCGATGCTGTCGACGAAGGCGCGGGCGGCGAGCTGCTCGTCGCTGTCGGCGAAGCAAGGCTCGTCGAAACCCATGCGGGCCGCCAGCTGGCGGAAGATCTCGCAGTTGGATCGGGCCTGGCCACGCGGCGGCACGGCCGGCTGGTTGATGAGCACGTAGGTGTGGCCGTAGCTCGCATGGGCGTCCCAGTGCTCGAGCTGCGTGCTGGCCGGCAGCACGTAGTCGGCATGGTCCGCCGTGTCGGTGAGGAAATGCTCGAGCACCACGGTGAACAGGTCCTCGCGACTGAAACCCGCCACCACCTTGGGCGACTCCGGCGCCACCGCCACCGGGTTGCTGTTGTAGACCACCAGCGCCTCGATCTTCGGGCCGAACGCCGGCGAGGCCTCGCGCAGCAGATCGTCGCCGATGGTGCTCATGTTGATCGTGCGCGGCTGGCGGCCGGCGAGGAGGTCCGGCCGCTCCAGCCACTTGCTGTTCTTCACCGGCTTGGCCCAGCCCGAAGCCGACAGGAGCAGCCCGCCGGCGCGGTGGCGCCAGGCGCCCACCAGGCAGGGCAGCAGCGCGATGAGGCGCACGGCGTTGCCCCCGCCATGCACCCGCTGCATTCCGTAATTGAGGCGGATAGCAGCAGGCTTCGTCGTGCCGTAGTCGCGCGCCAGGCCCTTGACCTCCTCCACCGTCAGGCCGCATTCGGCCGCGGTACGTTCGGGCGGCCACTGCAGCGCGCGCTCACGCATCTGCGGCCAGCCTTCGACATGACGCTCGAGGTAGTCGTGGTCGAGCCAGTCGTTGACGATCAGTTCGTGCATCAGGCCCAGCGCCAGCGCGCCGTCGGTGCCCGGCAGCAAGGCGATGTGCTGGTGGCACTTCTCGGCCGTCTCGGTCCTGCGCGGGTCGATGGCGATCAGCTTGGCGCCGTTTCGCTTGGCGGCCTGGGCGAAGGTCCAGAAATGCAGGTTGGAGGCGATCGAGTTGCTGCCCCAGATGAGGATCAGCCGGCTCTCGGCGAAATGCTCCAGGTGCATGCCGACCTTGCCGCCGTAGGTGAGCTGCAAGGCCTCGCCGCCGGCGGCGGCGCAGATGGTGCGGTCCAGCAGGGAGGCGCCGAGCCTGTGGAAGAAGCGGGCCGCCATGCTCTCGCCCTGCACCAGGCCCATGGTGCCGGCGTAGGAGTAGGGGACGATGGCTTGCGGGTCGCGCGACGCGATCTCGCGCAGCCGCGCGGCGATGTCGTCCAGGGCCTCTTCCCACCCCACCGGCACGAACTGGCCCGAGCCCTTGGGCCCGACCCGCCTGAGCGGCGTCAGCACCCGCTCGGGATGCTCCACCCGCTCGACGTAGCGGGAGACCTTGGTGCACAGCGCGCCATGGGTCGGCGGATGGTCGGGGTCGCCCTGGAGGCGCACGATCTTCCGGCCCTCGACCGTGACGCGGATGGCGCAGGTGTCGGGGCAGTCGTGCGGGCAAGCAGCGTGGACGGTACGGCTATCGAGGCTGGCGTCGGCGGACATCCGGCCATGATGGCACAGCGCCCCTGGCCCTGGCGGGGCTGCGGTCCTTCGATCGTGGAGCGCCGCGGGGCCGGCGGTAATATGGTCCGCCCCCGCCCGAGGCCCTGCCGCCACACCGTAGTCACGAGCCGCCATGACCCTGATCGACACCCTGCAGGCCGACGCCGAAGCCATCGCCCGACTGCGGCGCGACATCCACGCCCACCCCGAACTGTGCTTCGAGGAAGTCCGCACCGCAGACCTCGTGGCCCGCCAGCTGACCGAGTGGGGCATCCCCGTGCACCGTGGCCTGGGCAAGACCGGCGTGGTCGGCACCATCAAGAACGGCACTAGCCCGCGCGCCATCGGCCTGCGCGCCGACATGGACGCGCTGCCGGTGACCGAGCGCAACACCTTCGACCATGCCAGCCGCCACGCCGGGAAGATGCACGCCTGCGGCCACGACGGCCACGTGGCGATGCTGCTGGGCGCGGCGCGCCACCTGGCGAAGAACCGCCACTTCGACGGCACCGTCCACCTCATCTTCCAGCCGGCCGAAGAGGGCGGCGGCGGCGCGCGCGAGATGATCAGGGACGGCCTGTTCGAGCGCTTCCCGATGGACGCCGTGTTCGGCATGCACAACTGGCCCGGCTATGCGGCGGGGCAGTTCGCGGTTTGCGACGGGCCGGCCATGGCCTCGAGCAACGAGTTCAAGATCATCATCCGCGGCAAGGGCGCGCACGCGGCCCTGCCCCACCTCGGGCTGGATCCCGTGCCCGTGGCCTGCCAGATGGTGCAGGCCTTCCAGACCATCGTCACCCGCAACAAGAAGCCGCTGGACAGCGCGGTGATCTCGGTCACCATGATCCACACCGGCGAGGCGACCAACGTCGTGCCGGACACCTGCAAGATCGAAGGCACGGTGCGCACCTTCACCCTCGAGGTGCTGGACCTGATCGAGCGGCGCATGCGCGAGATCGCCGAGCACACGGCCGCGGCCTTCGGCTGCGGCGTGGACTTCGAGTTCCACCGCAACTACCCGCCCACCATCAACCATCCTTCCGAGGCCGCGTTCCTGCGCGGCGTGATGCGCGAACTGGTCGGAGAGGCCAACACCTTCGAGTTCGAGCCGGCGATGACGGCCGAGGACTTCAGCTACTTCCTGCTCGAGAAGCCCGGCGCCTACTTCGTGATCGGCAACGGCGACGGCAGCCACCGCATCCCGGGCCACGGCATGGGGCCCTGCACGCTGCACAACCCCAGCTACGACTTCAACGATGCGTTGATCGCGCCGGGGGCGGCGCTCTGGGTGCGGGTGGCCGAGAAATGGTTGGCCCCGGCTGCGTAATTTGCTGATCGTCTGCGCTGCAAGGCTCGCTAGACTGCTGGAAAGAGAACGGCGCCGCCCTGCCCTGGCGAGCCGCCGACGAAATGAGGGAGGAGTGCGCCGGTGCCATGGCACCGCCGATCTGACCGGTCCCAGACAACGTCGGTCACGCGCTCCAGGGCATCGAGGCGCCTGCTTTCACATCGCATCAGCCAGGCATAAGCCGGCTTCGATGCCAGCAGTGCCTGCGGATGACCACCTACCTTTTCTCGAACATCGGCGCTGGCGCCGAGATTGCCTTCGACCCCGATGTGGACGTGCTCCAGATCGACCCGGGCACGTTGTCGGCGGCCGACTTCACGCTGACCGCCCTGCCAGATGGTGGCATCCAGTGGTCGGGCGGCGGCAAGAGCTTCACGCTGACGGGCGTGCCCCTGTCAGCGCTGGGCGAGGGCACGGTGGCCTTCGCCGACGGATCGATGCTGGTCAACAGCTGCGCGGCCAACGGCTTTGCGACGGACTTGAGCGGCACCGCGCAGGACGACCTCCTGCTTGGCGCAACCCACACGACGATCGATCGCGTCTCTGAGACGAATGCCCGAACCGCCCCGGACGCGGACGCGAACTCAGCCACCGTGTCGGCCGATGGGCGCTATGTCGTGTTCGCCAGCGCCAGCACCAATCTCGGCGCCGGAGGCGATACCAACGGCGACTCGGACATCTTCCTGAAGGACCTGCAGACCGGGATCGTCACGCGGGTGTCGACCACGTCTGCCGGGAAGCAAGCCGTCTCGACCGGGTACGGCAGCATCAGTCCCGTCATCTCGGCGGATGGCCGATACGTGGTCTTCCGCAGCGACGCCACCAACCTGGTGGCCGGCGACACCAACGGCGCGGGTGACATCTTCCGCAAGGACTTGGTCACCGGCGAGGTCAAGCTCATCACGAGCAACGCTGCAGGAGTTCAGGCCAACAGCGAATCCATGGGTGCCAGCGTCTCGGCCGACGGCCGATATGTCGCCTTTTCCAGCTATGCCAGCAATCTGATGCCCGGCGATCCGGCCAGCTACCCGGACATCTACGTCAAGGACACACTCACCGGCCAACTGGTGCTGGCCTCTTCGAGCGCCGATGGCGCGTGGGGCAATGGCAGTTCCGGCGGGTACGGCTCCTACACGAGGCTGTCGGCGGACGGCCGGTACGTGATGTTCGACAGTACCTCGTCCAATCTGGTCGAGGGCGATCAGGACGGGATTTCCGAGCTTTTCGTCAAAGACCTCCAGACTGGCAAGGTCGAGTGCGTGGACACGGATATCCACGGCAACTTCCTGCCCGGCGTTGCCGCAACGGGCAACCTGTCCGCCGACGGGCGCCATGTGGTCTTCAGCACCGGCCAGGATGTCATGTACGACGGCCAGGACGGGCCCGGCTCGGTCTACCTGCGCGATCTGCAGACCGGCGAACTGCAGCGGGTGGTGCCAAGCGGTGGCGAAGGGCAGTACTACCCGCCGGCGGTCTCTGCCGATGGCCGCTTCGTGGTCTTCAGCAGCACCGCCGCGCTGGTGGCCACGGATACCAATGGAGTCGAGGATGTCTATGTGAAGGACACGACGACGGGTGCGTTGGCGAGGGTGTCGGTCGGCGCCGCAGGCGAACAGGCATCGAGCGGTGCTTTCCAGCCCGACATATCAGACGACGGCTCGACCATCGTCCTCACCGCGACCGGCAGCGAACTCACGGGAGGATCCCCCGGCGGCGTGCAGCAAGTGTTCACCGTCGCCAACCCGCTGGTCGGCTGGACGCTGCGAGGCGGCGCTGGTGACGATGTCTACCAGATCAGCCAGCCGAACGTGATCGTGGAGAACGTCGGCGAAGGGACCGACACCGTTCGTGCGTCGATCAGCTACGTCATGGTCGACAACCTGGAGCGGCTCGAGTTGACCGGCAATGCGGCCATCAACGGCCAAGGCAACGCACTCGCCAACGAGATCAAGGGCAACGGTGCTGCCAACATCATTGCCGGCGGCGGTGGCGACGACACGCTCGACGGCGCAGGGGGCAGCGACACCGCGAGCTACGAAGATGCCACGGGCGGCGTCACCGTCTCGCTCGCGCTCACCGGCACCCAGAACACCGGCGGGGACGGCATCGACAGGCTTGCCAACTTCGAGAACCTCCTCGGCAGTGCTTATGGCGACAGCCTGACCGGCACCTCGGCAGGCAACTTGCTCGACGGAGGCCATGGTGCGGACACATTGACCGGCGGGGCCGGCAACGACGTCTACGTCGTGGACAACGCGGGCGACCTGACGCTCGAAACGGCGAGCGGCGGCTCCGACGAAGTCCGGGCCTGGACGAGCGTCACGCTGCAGGACTCGATCGAGAACCTCACGCTGGCGGGCTCGTCTGCCATCAATGGCACGGGCAACGGCCTGTCCAACACGATCACGGGCAACTCGGCCGGCAACGTGCTCGACGGTGGAGCCGGCGCAGACACGCTCGTCGGCGGCGAAGGCGGCGACACCTACATCATCGACAACGCGGGCGACAAGGTCACCGAGACAGGAGACTCCGGAGTCGACCAGGCCTTCGCCAGCGTCTCGTTCACGCTGCCCAGCGGGGTGCAGACGCTCACGCTGACCGGCACCGCAGCCATCAATGCCACCGGCAACACCGAGAACCAGAACAAGATTGTCGGCAACGCCGGTGCCAACGTTCTCGACGATGGCGGCGGGAACTACGACACCCTGGTCGGCGGCGCAGGAGACGACACTTATATCCTCCACGGCGGCATCGTGAGCGCCATCGAAGCTGCGAATGGAGGCGTCGACACGGTCTATTCCTCCGGCCGGTTTACGCTGGGAGGCGAGTTGGAGAACCTGGTGTTGACGGGCACTTCCAGCATTGCTGGCGAAGGCAACGGGAAGAACAACCGGTTGACCGGCAACAGCGGCGCCAACTACCTCGATGGCGGAGCCGGCATCGACACGATGGAAGGGGGTGCCGGCGATGACCGCTACGTCGTCGACAGCACCCAGGACGTGATCACCGAACGAGCCGGTGAAGGCAGTGACAGCGTCAGGTCCTGGATATCCTGGACGCTCGGCGCGAACCTGGAGTCGCTGGAACTGACTGGTGAAGCGGAAATCAACGGCACGGGCAACGCGCAGAACAACACCCTGTCCGGAGACTTCAGCGCAAATGTTCTGGATGGCGGCGTCGGTGCGGACACGATGTACGGCGGTGGAGGCGGTGCCGACACCTTCATCGTCGACAACGCCGCCGACCTCGTCTCCGGTGACGGCGACGACCTCATCCTGTCGTCCGTCTCCTTCAGCCTCGATGACTTGAGCGAAGTCACGCATCTGACCTTGACCGGCAGCGCGGCGATCAACGGCACCGGCAGTTACTCCGCGGACGTCCTCGTCGGCAACGCGGCCGGCAACGTCCTCGACGGAAATGCAGGCCTCGACACCATGACGGGCGGCGCCGGCGACGACACCTACATCGTGGACAACGCGGGCGACAAGACCGTGGAGCTGGCCGGGGGCGGGACGGACCTGGTCACGTCCTCCATCACGTCCACGCTTCAAGCGGAGGTCGAGAACCTCACGTTGACAGGGATGTCGGAGATCAACGGCACGGGCAACGCGCTGGCCAACGTCATCACGGGCAACCAGGCTGCCAACGCGATCAGTGGCGCCGCCGGCAACGACACGCTGAACGGTGCCGCGGGTGCCGACAACCTTACCGGAGGTACTGGCGACGACACCTACATCGTCGACAGCACTGGCGACAAGACGGTGGAGCTCGCAGGCGGCGGGATCGATCTTGTCCAGTCGTCCGTCGGCTTGACCTTGCAGGCCGAAATCGAGAAGCTGACGCTGACGGGCTCCTCCGCCATCAATGGCACCGGCAATTCGCTGGCCAACACCATCACCGGCAACTCCGCTGCCAATGTGCTCGACGGCGGTGCGGGGGCGGACACGATGACTGGCGGCGCCGGCGACGATACTTACGTTGTCGACAATGCCGCAGACAAGACGATCGAAGCCGCGGCCGGCGGCACCGATGCCGTCCAGTCCTCCGCCAGCTTCACGCTGCAGGCAGAGATCGAGAAGTTGACCCTCACTGGCGCTGCTGCCATCAATGGCACCGGCAACTCGCTCGCCAACACCATCACTGGCAATGCGGCCGTCAACGCCCTCGACGGCGCGGCCGGCAACGACACGTTGAATGGAGCAGGCGGCGCCGACAGTCTCACCGGCGGCGCGGGCGACGACACCTACATCATCGACAACGCCGCGGACAAGACTGTCGAGATCGCCGGCGGCGGCACGGACCTGGTCCAGTCCTCCATCACCTTCAGCCTGCAGAGCGAGGTCGAGAAACTGACCCTCACCGGCTCGTCGGCCATCAACGGTACCGGCAACACCCTTGCGAACACCATCATCGGCAACGCCGGGGCCAACGTTCTGAACGGTGGCTCAGGCGCCGACACGCTCACCGGCGGCGGCGGCAGCGACACCTACGTCGTCGACAACGTCGGCGACAAGACGGTCGAGCTCGCCGCCGGCGGTACGGACCTCGTGCAGTCCTCGGTTGGATTCACCCTGCAAGCCGAGGTCGAGAACCTCGTGCTGACGGGCACCTCGGCGATCAACGGCATCGGCAATGCCCTGGCCAACGTCATCACGGGCAACGCCGCCACGAATGCGATCAGCGGGGACGCCGGCAACGACACATTGGACGGCGCGGCAGGTGCAGACAGCCTCACCGGCGGCGCCGGCAACGACACCTACGTCGTCGACAACGCCGCAGACAAGACCGTCGAGGTCTCCGGTGGCGGGACCGACCTGGTCCAGTCTTCCGTCAGCTTCACGCTGCAAGCCGAAGTCGAGAACCTGACCCTGACCGGGACCGGGGCGATCAACGGCAGCGGCAACACGCTGGCCAACACCATCACCGGCAACACAGCCGCCAACGTGCTCAATGGCGGCGCGGGCATTGACACCCTGACAGGCGGCGCCGGCAACGACACCTATGTTGCCGACAACGTCAGCGACAAGACCATCGAGATTTCCGGGGGCGGGACCGACCTGGTCCGGTCTTCCGTCAGCTTCACGCTGCAAGCCGAAGTCGAGAACCTGACCCTGACCGGAACCGCGGCAATCAACGGCACCGGCAACACGCTGGCCAACACCATCACCGGCAACACAGCCGCCAATGTGCTCAACGGTGGCATTGGCAACGACACGATGACCGGCGGCGCTGGCAACGACACCTACATCGTCGACAACGCCGCCGACAAGATCATCGAGGTGACGGGCGGCGGCATCGACGCGGTCCAGTCGTCCCTCAGCTTCACGCTGCAAGCCGAAGTCGAGAACCTCACCCTGACGGGTACCGCGGCACTCAACGGCTCAGGCAACGCGCTGGCCAACAAGATGGTGGGCAACGGTGCAGCCAACACGCTGGACGGCCAGGCCGGCGCTGACACGCTCACCGGCGGCGCGGGCGCCGACGTCTTTGCGTTCAGCACGGCGCTGGCCTCGGATGTCATCACCGACTTCACTCACGGTGCCGACAAGATCCGCCTGAGCCAGGCAGCCATCCATATCGGCGACGGCGACACACTGGTCGAAGGTGCGGTGTCGGTTTCCGGCCCGAACGGCTTCGCCAGCAATGCAGAGCTCGTCATTGTCAACCACGACATTGCCGGCGCCATCACCACGACCAACGCCGCTGCTGCCATTGGCCACGCCAACACGGCCTACGCGACAGGCGACACGCGGTTGTTCGTGGTGGACAACGGCAGCGATTCAGCGATCTATCTGTTCAAGGCTGCCGACACCAATTCGATCGTCAGCGCCAACGAGCTGACCCTGGTTGCCACGTTGGACAACACCGCCAACACCACGGTCGGCGACTACCTCTTCGGCGCGTGACCCTCCTGCCGGCGTTCCGGGCTAGTGCTCCCGGAACGCCCGCCGGAAGTACCCGCCGACGGGCTCGAACAGGAAGCCCAGCGGCGTGCGCTCGGTGGTCTTGATGTACACCTCGGCCGCCATGCCGGGCCGCAGGCTGCGCACCAGCGCGGCGTCGCCGGCCGCGGGGTCCACCCGCAGCAAAGCCCGCAGGAACGGCGCGCCGCCACGGTCGTCGTTGAGCGCATCGGCCGAGACCTCCACCACCGTGGCGGGCAGCAGCTTCTCGTAGCGGGCGCCGGCCGTGAGCAGCTTCACTTCGGCGGGCGTGCCCTGGCGGACGTCGGCCACCACGTCCAGCGGCAGCCTCACCTCCAGCTGCAGCAGCGCATCGGCGGGCACGATGTCGACGATGGGCTCGCGCGGGCCTATCGCCGAGCCGGGGGTGTTGATGCGCAGGTTGACCAGGCGCCCCGATTCCGGAGCGACGACGCTCTGGCGGCTGCGGTCGTCCTGGCTGGCGCGCAGGCGTTGCTCGGCGTCGGCCACGCGGACACCGACCTCGCGCAGTTCCTCGCTCGCCTGCTGCACCACGCCGTCGCGCAGTGCCCGGATGCGGGACTCGAAGGCGCCCAGCCGCTGCCGGGCCTGCGACAGCTCGGCCTCGTTGGCCAGCTGGCGCGACTCGTACTCGCTCACCCCGCGCTGCAGTCCCATCACCCGGGCCCGGTTGACGTACTGCTCCTTCTCCAGGCGCTGGTTCAGCTCGAGCTCCTCGCGCATCAGCGCGACCGCGTTCGTCGAGTTGACGCGCTCCTTGGTGCGCACTTCGATCTCGGTGCGGGTGTCTGCCGCCTGGCGTTGCTCGCCCTGGATCTGGGCCTCGACGTTGGCGCGGCGCGCGTTGAACGTCGATCTTTCCTTGGCGGCGAGGTCGGGCAGTCGCTTCACGTCCGCGAACTCGGCCAGCAGCGAGGCCGGCGGCTGCCACCCTTCGCGGCCGGTCGCCTCGGCCTCCAGCCGCGACTGGCGAAGGCGATCACCGGCCAGTTGCGCCCGCAGCACGTCGACGGACGCCTCGACGCGGACGTCATCCAGCTCGATCAGCACATCCCCGCGCCGCACCTCCTGGCCTTCGCGGACCAGGATGCGCTTGACCGTTCCGCCGTCGCGATGACTGACCGTGCGCCGATTGGCCTCGACCCGCACCAGCCCCTGGGCCACCACGCCGCCGGAGATCGGCGCCCAGGCGCCCCAGGCCGCGAAGACGAGCACCCAGGCCAGCACGATCCACAGGCCGCGCCGGGCGAGCCGGTGCAGACGCGGGTCCAGCGGCTCGACGGCGGCGACTGCCGGCGCGTTCATGCCCGCTCCCCTCTGGGGTTGGACCCTGCCAGCGGCGCCGGCCCTGCGCCCGACGATTCGACCAGGACGTCGCCGCCCTCGCGTCGCACTGCCGTGCGCTCGATGGCGCCTTCACGCAGCACGAGCACCCGGTCGGCCACCGTGAGCAGGCGCCGGCGCTGCGTCACCGCGACCACCGTGGCGCCGCGGGTGCGCAGCCTTTGCAGCGCGGCGACTAGCGCCTCCTCGCCTTCCGCGTCGAGACTGGCATCCGCCTCGTCGAGCACGACGAAGCTGGGATCCCCGAACAGCGCGCGGGCCAGCGCCACGCGCTGCCTCTGCCCGCCGGACAGCAGCCGGCCGCCCTCGCCCACGGGCGTGTCGTAGCCCTGCGGGAAGCGAAGGATCAACTCATGGGTACCGGCGGCCTCGGCGGCGGCGATCACCGCGGCCGAATCCGCGCCGCAGAAGCGGGCGATGTTCTCGGCGACCGTGCCGGCGAACAGCTCGACGTCCTGCGGCAGGTAGCCGATCGCCGCACCGAGGACGCCCGGGTCGTACTGGCGGATGTCGGCACCGTCCAGGCGAACGACACCGGCGCTGGGCTTGAGCACGCCCACGAGCAGCCGCGCCAGCGTGGTCTTGCCCGCGCCGCTGCCGCCCACCACCGCGACCAGCTCCCCCGGCACGGCCTGGAAGCCGACTTGGCGAAGCAGCGGCCGGCCCGTCTGCGCCGAGACGTAGCTCAGCGCCTCGACGGACAGCTGGCCCTGGGGCCTCGGGAGGGTGGTCTCCACCGCGCCTTCGGGCGGCCTCTCCAGCAGCACCTGCAGGCGCTGGTAGGCCAGGCGCGCCTCCACCAGCCCCTGCCAGCCGCCGATCAATTGCTCGACCGGCGCCAGCGCGCGGCCGAGGATGATGGTGGTGGCGATCATCACGCCCGGCGTGGCCCCTTCCCGGATGACCAGCCAGGCGCCGGCGCTCAGCATCATGACTTGCACGGCCTGGCGCGCCGCGCGCGAGACCGCCGCCACGCGGCCACTCGCGCCCGTGGCGGCCAGCGTGGTCTCCTGCACCTGAGCCGACTGCATGGCCCACCGCTCAGTCATCGCGCGACCCATGCCCAGGGCGGTCACGACCTCGGCGTTCTGCATGCAGCGCTCGGCCCAGCGGGCGGCCGCCCGGGAGGCCGGCTGGACGAGCGCCAGGCCTCGCCGCACCAGGCGGTTGTTGAACCAGGTCATGCCGAACAGGATGACCATCGCCAGCAATGCCAGCCCGCCCAGCCGCACGTCGAACAAGGCGATGATGACGAGGTAGACCAGCGCCCAGGGCGCATCGAACACCGCCACCACGCCCGGCCCGGAGAGGAAGGCGCGCAAGGCACCCAGGTCCTTCAGCCCGTCCGACAGCTCGTTGCTGGACTGCCGCGCGTTGGCCACGATGAGGCTGCCCAGCAGGCCGGGCCCGACCCGCCGCTCCAGCGCCATGCCCAGCATGTTGAGCAGGCGGCTGCGCACCTGGTCCAGCGCGCCGAAGACCGCCAGGCAAATGCCGGCGATCAGGGCCAGCATGACCAGCGTCTCGACGCTGCGCGTGACCAGCACGCGGTCGTACACCTGCAGCATGAACAGCGACGGCGTCAGCAAGGCCAGGTTGATGGCGAGGCTGAAGACCAGCGCCCAGCCCAGGTGCGGGCGGACGAACTCGGCAAGAAGCGGCGGGGCCGACCGGTGGGCGGCCGGGCGGTCGGGAGATGCGGTCATGCGGGCAGCCCGGGCGAGGATCCGGAATTGTCCGCCAGGCCCGCCGCGGGCGGCGCGCAGAGTCTGATCGGAAATCCGCCCAATTCGCCGAGTCATGTCCTGAAACGTCCGCATCCGGTCCGTTTGCGGCCTGTCCGCCGGAGCGCCATCGAGGGAACATGGCATCCTCCATCCACTTCCAGACCGAGGCATCCGATGTCCACTTCCGCCGCCACCACCGCCCTGCTGCTGATCGACGTCCAGGCATCGTTCCGAGCCCGGCCCTACTGGAGCGACGCCGAGGCTCCGGCCTTCTTCGAGCGCACCAATGCCCTGCTGGCGGGCGCCCAGGCGGCTGGCATTCCCATCGTGCAGGTCTTCCACACCGATGGCCCCGAAAGCGCGGACAACGCGTTCTCGCACGCCAGCGGCCTGATCAAACCGCTGGAGGAACTGCGGCCCTTCGATGCGGCGCTGAGGGTGGAGAAGCACCGCCACAGCGCGCTCGTCGGCACGGGGCTGCCGGTGTGGCTTCACCAGCACGGCATCCGCCGGCTCATCGTGGCCGGCATCCGCACCGAGCAATGCTGCGAAACCACCACCCGCCACGCCAGCGACGAAGGCTGGGAGGTCGACTACGTGACCGAGGCCACGCTGACCTTCGACATGCGCACCCCTTCTGGAACGGTGCTCAGCGCGGCCGCCATCCGCGAGCGGACCGAGACCGTGCTGGCTGGCCGCTTCGCGACCCTATGCACCGTCGAACAGGCCCTGCAGCGGGCGCGCCAGGCATGAGCGCCGCCCGGTCGTCCGTAGGGGCTCTCTCCCGCTTGGCGGGATCGGCCGCATGCCGCGGGGTGCACCAGTGAAACATCCTGGGTCAACCCCCTGTTGGCGGGCCGAGTGCCGGGCCGCTCCCAAGCCGGCCCGCATCCCCTCGGGGGATCGGCCGACGTACTCGTCGGGCGAGGGGCTCCAATGAAACATCCTGGGTCAACCCCCTGTTGGCGGGCCGAGTGCCGGGCCGCTCCCAAGCCGGCCGCCACCGGGCAAGGACCGTCCCCCGGACGGTCCACGTCCACGGTGGCCCCCTCGGGGGATCGGCCGACGTACTCGTCGGGCGAGGGGCTCCAATGAGCACGCGCTTGCTGCTGCTGATGTTCGACGAGGTCGAGCTGCTGGACTTCGCCGGCCCCTACGAAGTCTTCACCACGGCCAACCGCATGGCGGCGCGACGCGAGCCCGTCGCGCCACCGCCGTTCGAGCTGCTCACCGCGTCGCTCGACGGGCAGCCCGCCACGGCCCGCGCCGGCTTGAGCCTGCGGCCCGACATGGCGCTTGCCGAAGCACCGCCTTGCGATGTGCTGCTGGTGCCCGGGGGCGTGGTGGACGCGCTGCTGGAGGACGCGGCGTTGCTGTCCGAGTTGCAACGCCACTCGGGCACGGCGCGGATCACCGCATCGATCTGCACGGGCGCCTTCGTGCTGGCCGCTGCCGGCCTGCTGCGCGATGCGGAAGTGACCACGCATTGGGAGGATGCCGAAGACCTCGCGCGGCGTCACCCCGACCTGCGCGTGCGGCCCGAGCGTCGCTGGGTCGACAACGGCCGCTTCGTCACCTCCGCCGGCATCGCCGCGGGCATCGACATGAGCCTCCACCTCGTCGGCCGACTGACGGACGCGGAACTGGCCAGTCGCACCGCACGGCAGCTCGACGTGCCCCTGGGTGGGCGCATGAGCCCCGCCCGGCCGCCCGTAGGGGCTCATTCCTCTTGGAGGGACCGGGCCGCAGGCCCGAGGGTGCACCGGTGAGCTGCGCGGACGTCCTCTTCGTCGTCCTGCCCGACACGCTGCTGCTGGACCTGGCCGGTCCCGCCGAGGCCTTCCGGTTGGCCAACCAGCAGTTGGCCAGCCGGGGCCAGCCGCCTCGCTTCCGGCTGCGCTATATCGGCCCGCAGCCGAGCGCCTCGTCCTCCGTCGGCCTCACCCTCTCGGGGCTGGAGCCTTTGCCGGACGAACTCGGTGCGCGCAGCTGGGTGGTGCTGCTGGGCCGGCCGGGCGAGGCTACGCAGGTGGTGCGTCGTCATCCAGCCTGGCTGTCGGCCAGGGATTGGCTGTCGCGCGTCGTGGCCCCGGCGATCGAGGCCCCCGAGGCATCCCACCGCCTCCTCACCGTCTGCGTCGGCTCGCTGCTGGCGGCCGATGCCGGCCTGCTGGGCCGGCGGGCCGTCACCAGTCACCACGAGCTGCTCGACGAACTCAGGGCCCTGGCGCCCGCCGCGCGCGTCGTCGGCAATCGCGTCTTCGTCGAGGACGGCCCGCTGGCCAGCA
This sequence comes from Ideonella flava, assembly GCF_051857595.1. NCBI lineage: Bacteria > Pseudomonadati > Pseudomonadota > Betaproteobacteria > Burkholderiales > Sphaerotilaceae > Ideonella > Ideonella flava. The sequence goes on along the minus strand of NZ_JBPZHD010000006.1, from coordinate 454,918 downwards.
GCGCGGGCATCACCGCCGGCATCGATCTCGCGCTCCACCTGATCTCGCAGGAGCTGGGCGAGGCGCTGGCCTCGGCCGTGGCCCAGGTGATGGTGGTCTTCCATCGCCGCGCCGGGGACGATCCCGAACGCTCCCCCTTGCTGGCCGGCCGCAGCCACCTCCATCCGGTGGTGCATGCGGTGCAGAGCGCCGTCGTGGAATCGCCCGGCGAGGACTGGTCGCTCGAGCGCATGGCAGAGCTGGCTCACGTCACGCCGCGACACCTGGCGCGCCTGTTCCGCGAGCACGCAGGCGTGACCCCGCGCGAGCATGTGGAGCAGGTGCGCCTGGCGCTGGCGCAGCAGGCCCGCCAGGCGGGCTTGCGCACGCCGCAGGCGCTGGCTCTGGCGGGCTTCAGCTCGGACAGGCAGTGGCGCCGCGCGCGGCAGCGTGCAGGCAGCTGATCGTCAGAGCAGGCCGCGCTCCTGCAGCGCCTGTTCCAGCTTTTCGTGGCCGACGAACTGCACGGCCTGCCAACCCAGCGCACGGGCCGCATCGACGTTGGGCGCGTGATCGTCGATGAACAGCACTTGCGCCGGCGGCAGGCCGAACTGCTGCAGGGCATGGTCGTAGATCGCCCGCTCGGGCTTGTTCACCCTGGCTCGCGAAGAGAACACGCCGCCGTCGAACCAGTGCATGAATTCGTGGCTGCGCTCGAGGTGCTCGGCAAAGGGCGCCGGCATGTTGGAAAGGAAGTGCAGCCGCCTTCCGGCATCCTTGAGTCGCTGGATCAGGGCGATGGTTCCAGGCAGCGGCGTGAGCGAGGCCGGGGCCGCGTCGACCACCGCCTGTACCTCGGCCCCGGTGAGGCCCGTTCGGGCGGCGATGCGCTCCACCAGCGCGGGGATCTCGACCTCGCCGCGGTCGAAGTCGCCCCAGTCGCCCTGGTAGCCCTGGAAGATCTCGTTCGCCCAGTGGGCTGCGGCCTGCGGCGAGGACGCGCGTACAGGAAGGACCCGGGACACCAGCGCCTCGGGCTGCCAATCGAACACGACCCGGCCGAAGTCGAAGACGATCGCCGGATGGCTCATTTCAGGCGGGCCAGCAGGCCGGCGGTCGAGGCGTCCAGGCCGGCCGTGTCGCCCGACTGGAAGCGGGGCAGCAGCTGGTTGCACAGCGCCTTGCCCAACTCCACGCCCCATTGGTCGAAGCTGTTGATGCCCCACACCGCGCCGCTGACGAAGACGCGGTGCTCGTACAGCGCGATCAGCGCGCCGAGCGAACGCGGGTTCAGCGCCTGCAGCAACAGCGTGGTGCTCGGCCGGTTGCCCGGGAAGCTGCGATGGCGTGCCAGCACGGCGCGGTCCAGCGTCTTCGAGGCCGTCGGCGCCTGTTCGGTGGCCGCCTCGTCCGCCGTCTTGCCGAGCATCAGGGCCTGGCTCTGCGCGAGGCAGTTGGCGAGCAGCTTGGTGTGCAGGTCGGCGTGGCCGTGGCTCGGCGTGCGCACGGCGATGAACTCGACCGGAACGACGTCGGTGCCCTGGTGCAGCATCTGGAAGTAGGCATGCTGGCCGTTGGTGCCCGGCTCGCCCCAGACGACGGGGCTGGTGCCGAAGGGCAGCGGGCGGCCCTCGACATCGACGCCCTTGCCGTTGGACTCCATCTCCAGCTGCTGCAGGTAAGCCGGCAGCCGCGCGAGGCCCTGGTGGTAGGGCGCGACCGAGCGGCTGGTGAAGCCGTGGAAGTTGCGGTACCAGACGTCCAGCACGCCCAGTTGCACCGGCAGGTTCTGCGCGAACGCGGCGGTGGCGAAATGCTCGTCCATCGCCCGGGCGCCGCCCAGCAGCGAGCGGAAGCCTTCGGCGCCGATGGCGATCGCCAGCGGCAGGCCGATGGCACTCCACAGCGAGTAGCGGCCACCGACCCAGTCCCAGAAGCCGAAGGTCTCGGCGATGCCGAACTTCGCCGCCGCTTCGACGTTGGTCGTCACGCCGACGAAGTGGCGCGCGGTGTCCCGCCCGCCGTGGGCGACGAACCATTCGCGCGCCACCGCGGCGTTCGCCATCGTCTCCTGCGTGGTGAAGGTCTTGGAGGCGATGATGAAGAGCGTGCGCTCGGGCTTCAGGCCGTGCAGCACCGGCGTGATGTCGTGGCCATCGACGTTGGAGACGAAGTGCAGTCGCAGGCCGGGATGGCAGAAGGACTGCAGCGCCAGCGCCGCCATGCGAGGGCCGAGGTCCGAGCCGCCGATGCCGATGTTGACGATGTCGGTGAAGCCGTGGCCCGCCTCGGCACGGATGCGCTCGGCGAACGCCAGCATGGCGTCGAGCACCTCGTGGACATCCGCGCTGAAGGGGCCGGCACCGCGTGGAGCGCGCAACGCGGTATGCAGGACGGCGCGGCCTTCCGTCGTGTTGATCGGCTCGCCGGCCAGCAGCGCATCGCGCCGGGCGCCCAGCTGGCACTCCTCGGCCAGCTCCAGCAGCAGCCGGCGGGTGACTTCGTCCCACCGGTTCTTCGACAGGTCGGCGAAGACCTCCGGCGCCTGCAGAGAGAAGCGCGAGAAGCGCGCCGGATCGTCGGCAAAGGCCTGGCGCAGGTCGAGCGTCCGGCCGTGCGCCTCGTGGTGACCGCGCAGCGCGGTCCAGGCGACCGTTTCGTCGCAGCGCGGTGCCTTCGTCATCGTGAGGCCTCCAGGATCAGGTGGTCGAGCTTGGCCGCGTCCACGGCGAACAGACGGATGCCCTCGGCCAGCTTCTCGGTGGCCATCGCGTCGTCGTTGAGCGCGTAGCGGAAGCTCGCCTCGTTGTAGACGACCGCGTGCAGGTCCATCAGCTGTGCCTCGCGCACATCGAGCGCCGGCGTGACGGGGGCCTCGGCGGCCTGGAGCTGGCCCAGCAGGTCCGGGCTGATGGTGAGCAGGTCGCAGCCGGCCAGCGCCAGGATCTGGCCGGTGTTGCGGAAGCTCGCGCCCATCACCTCGGTCTCGATGCCGAACTTCTTGTAATGGTTGTAGATCTGCACCACCGACTTCACCCCGGGGTCGTTGGCGCCGGCCATCGCCACCTCATCCCACGAGGCGCCGGCCTGCTTCTTGTACCAGTCGTAGATGCGACCGACGAAGGGGCTGATCAGCGTGATGCCAGCCTCGCCGCAGACGACTGCCTGGCAGAAGCTGAAAAGCAGCGTGAGGTTGCAATGGATGCCCTCGTGCTCGAGGGCCCGCGCGGCCTGGATGCCCTCCCAAGTGGCGGCCACCTTGATCAGCACGCGCTCGCGCGGCACGCCCGCCGCTTCGTACAGCGCGATCAGGTGGTGGGCGCGGGCGATCGATGCTGCCGTGTCGAACGACAGGCGCGCATCGACCTCGGTCGAGACCCGGCCCGGCACGACGTTCAGGATCTCGCGCCCGAATCGCACCAGCACCTCGTCGACGAGGTCGGGCAGCGGCGCGCCACGGTGCGCCTGCACAGCCTCCTCCAGCAGGTGCGCATAGTCCGGCTGCTGCACGGCCTTCAGGATGAGCGATGGGTTGGTGGTCGCGTCCCGCGGCGCGTACTGCGCGAGCTGCTTGAAGTTGCCGGTGTCGGCCACCACCGTCGTATAGGCCTTGAGTTGTTCGAGCTGGTTCATGGTTTCCCGTCGGGCGCCGGATGAAGCTGGAAGGCGCAGCCGTGATTAGAAACCCTGCCCGGCGCCCGGCGGTTTCGGACCGGTTACGCCCTGCAGGGCAGTCGGCGTCGATTGACCGGTCGAAGAAACTCATGCATCATCAAGCGTGTAACTTTGTTTCACCTCCTCGAGCATGTCCTTCGATCTGGTTTTCTTCGGCGGCACCGGCGACCTGACCTGGCGAAAGCTGATGCCGGCGCTCTTCCAGGCCTTCCGCCACGGCAAGCTGCCGCCGGGCGGACGCATCCTGGCGGTGGCGCGCGACGAACGCAGCGACGACGACTACCGCGCCTTCATCCGCGATCGCTTCGCGGAAGTGGAGCAATCCAAGCGCCCGAGCGACGACGAGTTCGCGCGCTTCGCGGCCCTGCTTCACTACCGCCGCATGGATCTCTCGCAGCCCTCCGACTACGCCGGCCTGAAGGCCTGGCTGGACGAACGTTCGGCCGAGACCGCGGTGCTGTACCTGGCCACCAGCCCGCACCTGTTCCCGGTGATCTGCGAACAGCTCGGCGCGGCCGGCCTGAACGGCCCGCGCGTGCGGGTGGTGCTCGAGAAGCCCCTCGGCCATGACCTGGCGAGCGCCCAGGAGATCAACCGGGTGGTGCGTTCGGTGTTCAGCGAGCGCCAGGCCTTCCGCATCGACCACTACCTCGGCAAGCCGGCCGTGCAGAACGTGATGGCGCTGCGCTTCGCCAACGCCCTGTTCGAGCCGCTGTGGCGGCGCGAGAGCATCTCCAACATCCAGATCACCCTGGCCGAGTCGATCGGCGTGGGCACCCGAGGCGACTTCTACGATCGCACCGGCGCCCTGCGCGACATGATCCAGAACCACGCGCTGCAGCTGCTGACCATGATCGCCATGGAGCCGCCGTCGACCAACGATGCCGACGCGATCCGCGACGAGAAGCTCAAGGTGCTGAAGTCGCTCAAGCCTTTCACGCCGGCCAGCGTCGCCCGCGACGTGCTTCGCGGCCAGTACAAGGCCGGCACGGTCGACGGCCGGCCGGTACCCGGTTATCTGGACGAGACCAAGGTACCGCGCGGCAGCACGACCGAGACCTTCGTCGCCCTGCGCACCGAGGTGCAGAACTGGAGATGGGCCGGCGTGCCCTTCTTCCTGCGCACCGGCAAGCGCCTGGCCGCGCGCGATGCGCAGATCGTCGTCAATTTCCGCGAGGTGCCGCATCCGATCTTCCCCGGCACGACCCGCGCCAACAAGCTCGTGATCAAGCTGCAGCCGGAGGATGGATTGGAGCTGCATCTCCTGGCCGCCAAGGGCTCGGGCCAGGGCGACTCGCTGAGCCCGGTGTTCCTCGACCTCGATTTCGACAAGGCCTTCCCCAGCGAGCGCGTGGGCGCCTACGAGCGCCTGCTGCTGGATGCGATCGCCGGCCGCCTGAACCTGTTCGTGCGCAGCGATGAGCAGGAACAGGCCTGGCGCTGGGTCGAGCCCATCCTCGACAGCTGGGCCCAGGACTCGAGTGACCTCAAGACCTATGCCGCCGGCAGCTGGGGCCCTCCGGCCGCCAGCGCCTTGGTCGCGCGCGAAGGTTTCGCCTGGGCCGAGGAACAGTGATGTCGACCCCTCGCCCCATGAGTGGAAGGGTCGGTCTCCCGAGGGGACCGGGCCCGGCCCGGGAGCGGCCCTGCGCTGCGGCCCGAATCGTCTGCCTCCTCGCGGCCCGAAGGCCCTCCCATGCTTGACCGGATTCGCGCTTCCATCCCGGCCCTGCCTCCGGCCGAGCAGCGCGTGGCCAAGCTGGTCCTGTCGGATCCGCGCAGCTTCGCCTCGATGCCGGTCGGGGAGCTGGCGGAGCGATCGCACGTCAGCAAGCCCACGGTGGTGCGCTTCTGCCGTTCGGTGGGCTACGACGGCCTGGCGGACTTCAAGCTCAAGCTCGCCGGCACGGTGAACGAGGGCGTGCCCTTCGTCCACCGTTCGGTCGACGAGGACGACAAGCCCTCGGACATCATCGTCAAGGTGATCGACAACGCAGTCAGCGCGTTGCTCAAGTACCGCAATGACGCGGCGAGCCACGCCTTCGAGCGGGCCATGTCGGCCATGGTGGAGACAGCTCGACAGCAGGGCCGCGTCGAGTTCTACGGTGTAGGCAATTCCGGCATCGTGGCGCAGGATGCGCAACACAAGTTCTTCCGCCTGGACATCAATGCCGTGGCCCTGAGCGACGGCCATGTGCAGGTCATGAGCGCGACCATGCTCAAGCCGGTGGACTGCGCCGTCGTCATCAGCAACTCCGGCCGCAGCCAGGATCTGCTCGGCGTGGCCGAGATCGCGCTGAAGAAGGGCGCGACGCTGATCGTCATCACCGCCAGCGGGTCACCGCTGGCGCAGCTGGCGCAGGGGGCGGGCCAGGTGGTCCTGGCCGCCGACCACCCGGAGGACTACGACCGCTACAGCCCCATGGTTTCGCGGATGCTGCACCTCATGATCATCGACATCCTGACCACCGGCGTCGCGCTGCGCCTGGGCCAGGCCCTCAGGCCTGTGCTGCAGGAGATCAAGCGCAACCTGCGCACCCGGCGCTACGTGACCGCAGCAGGCTGAGCCGGCCGCTACCCACGCACGCGCCGACCATCAGTCCATGTGCAGCAGCTCGGCGACGCCGTAGAGCCTCGCCAGCTCCACCAGCCTGACCGGCGCGTTGCGAACCTCGAAGCCGCGCTGGCGTTCTTCGGCGAGGCGCCGGCATTGCAACAGCACGGCGAGGGACGCCGAGTCGATCTGGCTCAGGGCACCGGCGTCGACGGTGATCGTGGCCTCGTCCGCCTGCGCGATGGCGGGTTCGAGCGTGGCGAGCGCCGAGCGCGCATCGCGCAGCGTCAGCGCTGCCGGCAAGGTGAGGGTGGTCATCGTCGCGCCGTAGTCGAGCGGCCGTCAGCCCTTGGCTGCGGCCTTGTTCTTGTCGGCCAGCTTGTTGATCAGGCCGTCGATACCGACGGCACCGATCTCCTGGGCGAAGCTGTTCTTGTACTGCTCGACGAGCCACACGCCAAGCACGTTCACGTCGTAGATCTTCCAACCGCTGTCGCTCTTTTCCAGGCGGTAGTCCAGCTGGATCGGCTCGCCCTTGCCCTTGATCTCGGTGCGCACGACGACTTCGGTGTCGGTGGGCGCGGCGCGGTAGGGCTTAAGAGCCACACTCTGGTCGCGAACCTGCGTCAGCGCACCGGCATAGGTGCGAACCAGCAGGGTCTTGAACTCGGTCTGCAGCTTCTGCTGCTGTTCCGGCGTGGCGCTGCGCCAGTTGCGCCCGACGGCCATCGCGGTCATGCGCTGGAAGTTCACGTTGGGCATCACCTTGGTGTCCACCAGGGCGATGATCCTGGAGACGTCGCCCGACTGGATGGCCTTGTCGGCCTTGATCGAGTCGATGACCTCGGTCGACAGCTGCTTGATCAGGGCGTCGGGAGGCGTCACGTCGGCCCGGACAGCGAAGGGGCTGGCCAGCGCAGCGGCGGCCAGGGTGGCCAGGGCCAGGCGGCGGGTCAGGGCAAAGGCAATCATGCAGTCAATCCTTCCTTGGTCTGTGTGCGACGGCTGACATTCCACCGTCCCGGCAAACAACGCGCCAGCCCGATCGGCGGTTCACCCGGGCCGGTGACAAATTGCAGCGAGCACGCGCTCACTTGCCTATTTGGGCGGCGCGGGTTCGGGCTTCGCCGGCGGCTGATCTTCGTCTTCTTCTGCTTCCGGAGGGCTTCCGTCGTAGACCTGGCTTTGGCGCCGGGCCAGATAGGCATCGCGCAGGAAGCTGTACTTGTCCAGCGCGATGTCGTCGAGCACCCGACTGGCCCCGAGCAGGTTGGAGCGTGCATTGACCACCTGAAGGCCGGTCACACCCAGCACCGTCGCCGTCTTGTCGTCGATCAGCGAAGCGGGCGTGGCCTGCAGATCCAGGGGCAACGCTGCCGTGTCCCGCACGGTGGAAGGCCCGAGAACAGGCAACATCACGTAGGGACCGGCCGGGACACCCCACTTGCCGAGTGTCTGGCCGAAGTCCTCCGATTGCTTCTCCAGGCCGATTTCGCTGCCGATGTCGAGCAGACCGCCGAAGCCCAGCACGCTGTTGACGGCGAAGCGAAAACCCATTTGCAGGCCGCTCTCGACCTTGCCCTGGAGCAGGTGGTTGACCGCCGACCAGGCATCGGCGACGTTGCCGATGACATTGGTGACGAGGTTGCGAACGTACTCCGGCACCACGTCGTGGTAGGCCTGCGCTACCGGCTTCAGTACCGCGGCGTCGAGCGATTCGTTGAAGCCGAAGATCGAGCGGTTGAAGCTTTCGAACGGGTCGCTCTTCGAGACCGGCCGGGCCCCGCCGGAGCCCGCCGCCACTTCGCCGGCGGCGGACGCCGCAGACGCCGCCGGGGCTGCGTCACCCTCGGCCGCCAGCACCGGCGCCGTCAGCGCCAGAGCGAGCAGCAGCGCGGGCGCCGCTCTCACTTCTTTTCTCCGGCGGCCGGAGCCTCGTTGCTGGCGTCGGCAGCCTTGCTGAAAAGGAACTGGCCGATGAGGTTTTCCAGCACGACGGCGGACTGGGTCTGCTTGATGACGTCGCCGGCGACGAAGTTCTTGTCGTCCGCGCCGGGCTCGATGCCGATGTACTGGTCGCCCAGCAGCCCGGAGGTCAGGATCTTGGCCGAGGAGTCCTTGGGGAACTCGACGCCCGAATTGATGTTCAGCGTGACCACGCCCTGGTAGGTCTTGGGATCCAGCTTGATCGAAGTGACACGGCCGACCACCACGCCGGCGGAGCGCACCGGCGCGCGCGCCTTGAGGCCGCCGATGTTGTCGAAGCGGGCCTGCAGGGGGTAGGTGTCGCCATTGCTGAAGTTGCCGAGGTTGGCAGCCTTGAGGGCCACGAACACCAGGGCGGCGATGCCCAGCAGCACGAACAGGCCGACCAGGGTTTCGATGCTCTTCTTTGCCATATCCGAATCTTTCCTCGTCCTTCCCTAACGCGCCGAGAACATCAACGCCGTGAGGATGAAATCCATGCCCAGCACCGACAGCGACGAGATCACCACCGTGCGGGTCGTCGCGTAGGCCACGCCTTCCGGTGTCGCCTCGGTCGTGTAGCCCTGGTACAGAGCGACGGCGGTGCAGATGACGCCGAACACCGAACTCTTGACCACGCCGTTGCCCACATCGCGCCAGACATCCACCCCGTTCTGCTGGATGGACCAGAAGTTGCCGGGGTCGATGCCGATCAGCGCCACCGCCACCACCCAGGCGCCGATGATGCCGACGGCCGAAAACATGATGGCCAGCAGCGGCATGGAAATGATGCCGGCGATGAAGCGCGGGGCCAGCACGCGCTGGCGCGGGTCGATCGCCATCAGCTCCAGCGCCGCGACCTGCTCGCCGGCCTTCATCAGGCCGATCTCGGCCGTCAGCGAGGTGCCGGCGCGGCCGGCGAAGAGCAGCGCGGTGACCACCGGACCCAGCTCTCTGACCAGCGAAAGATTCACGATGAGGCCCAGCGACTCGGTGGCGCCGTAGGTGACCAGCGCGTAGTACATCTGCAGCGCCAGCACGAAGCCCACGGCCAGGCCGGAGGCCAGGATGATCAGCAGCGACAGGTTGCCGATCGCATGGATCTGATCCACCACGAGCCCGAAGCGGCGCATGGCGGCCGGCAGGGCCTTGACCACGTCGGCGAAGAACAAGCCGGCACGCCCCCACCCTCGAAGACTGCGAAGCGCCCAGGCGCCAATCCTCGCCAGGAAATTCATGCCGCCACCCCCAGGCCGAAGTCCTCGGCGATGGGGCGCGCGGGGTAGTGGAATTTCACGGGTCCGTCGGGCTCGCCTCGAACGAACTGGCGCACCTCGGGCTCGGTGCTGTTCATCAGCTCTTCGGGAGTGCCTTGCGCGACGATGCGCCCGCCGGTGGCCATCAGGACCACCCAGTCGCTGATCGCCATGCACTCGGGCACGTCGTGCGATATCACGAGCGAGGTCGCACCGGTCACGTCATTCAGGGTGCGGATGAGCTTGGCGGCCACGCCCATGGAGATGAGGTCCAGGCCGGCGAAGGGCTCGTCGTACATGATCAGCTCGGGGTCCAGCACGATGGCCCGCGCCAGCGCCACGCGGCGTGCCATGCCCCCTGAGACTTCGCTGATGCGCAGGTTCGCCGCGCCGCGCAGGCCGACCGCGTTCAGCTTCATCAGCACGATGTCGTGGATCAGCACCTCGGGCAGGTCGGTCATTTCCCTCAGCGGGAACGCCACGTTGTCGTAGACCGAAAGATCGGTGAACAAGGCGCCGAACTGGAACAGCATGCCCAGGCGGCGGCGCAGGCGGTAGAGCTGCTCGCGATCCTGGACGTTGACGACCTCGCCGTCGAAGACCACACGGCCCGAGTTGGGGCGGTGGACACCTCCGATCAGGCGCAGCAAGGTGGTCTTGCCGCAGCCAGAGCCGCCGAGGACGGCCGTGACCTTGCCGCGCATGAAGCGCAGGCTCACATCGTTCAGGATCGTCCGGCTGGCGTCATATCCAAACGTGACGTGGTCGATCTCAATGAATGGGTCGCTCATCTCTGGCAGGGATTTCCCGCAGATTCTCGCATGCGGTCTCGAATAGGCCGTTGCATGGCCAGGACTTTGCGCGTCTGCACAACGGCCCTTCGTGTGGCAACGGCCACAGCGAAGTGCCAGGCTCAGCCGCCGGGACCGAAATCCAGCGACACCACCTTGTCGGAGGCCACGTCTTCGCCATCGCGGCGTGCGGGCACATGCGGCGTGGCCAGCAGGATCTCGACCAGGCGCTGCACGAAGGCGGCGTCGCCAGGGTCGGATTCGAGCACGTCGACCGGGCCGACGCGGCCGTTCGCGTCGATGTGCAGGCGCAGGCGGATCGCCGCCGTGGGTGCCGGCAGCTCCGCCAGCGGCGCCAGGTCCGGAGCGGTGATCGGCAGCGCCGGCCGATCCGGCTGGCGTATCACCGGCGCGGATACCGGCTCCGCGGTCGGTGGCGGCAGGGGCATCGGGCGGCCCGTGTCAGTGGCCGGCTGTTGCACCGCCTGGGGCGAGGTGCCCGCGCCATCGCGCTCGCTGATCAGCATCACCTGCAGCGGCGGGGGCTCCACCGCTGGCGGCTCCCGCACCGGCACGCCGAGGCCCCAGCCCGCGGCGATCAGCAACCCGTGCAAGCCGACTGTGGCGGCCAGCATGAGCTGGCGCCACGTCGCTGTCGGGCGGGGTTCAATCCACCGTGGAGAGTTCACGCCAGCTGAGGAACTTGAACTTGGAGATGGCGTTGTCCACCTTGTTGGTGGTGACTGTTGCCGTCCCTTTGGTCACCCCGCCGCGGGTGAGCGACATGCTGCCGTCGGGGTCCTTGGTGAACAGCAGGTCGGTGGTGGTGTCGGTGCTGCTGATGTATTCGCTCACGTTGCCGCCCGAATCCACGAACGCGCTCTTGCCCGTCGCGAAGCGCACTGCGAAGGTCCGGCTCGACCCCCCCGGCGAGCAGGCGTCGCCGTCAGGCAGGTTGGCCGAGAAGCCCACCAGGCCCAGCGCCACGTCGCCCTCCACGTTCACCCTCTCGGCGATGCCGGTGCTGCCGCTGGACAGGTCGTAGTACCAGCCCATGGCGGAGGCCTCCTTGCCCAGCTCCGACTTGAAGCTGGTCACCGCGGTCAGGTCGCTGCGTGAGATGGGGAACTTGTAGGGCGAAGGCAGCGTCTTGTCGGTGAAGAAGCCACCCGTGTCGCCCGTGCCGTCGACGATGGCATAGAAGGCCTGCAGGGTCGTGCTGTTGATGTCGCTGTCCGACAGCTGCTGGCCGGTGCCGACCATCACGTAGCGCTTCTTGGTCGTCGGGTCGACGCCCAGCAGCGGCGGGGTGGTCGTCGGCAGCAGATCGCCGCTGGCGTTGGTGAGGGTGGCAATCTTCGTCGGCGCGGCGTAGGTGTCGCTGCCGGTGAGGTCGAAGCGCCAGAGATTGCCCCGCAAGTCGGCGGCGTAGACCGAATCTGCGGTGTAGTCGTCGTAGTCGTTGATGAAGGCGCGGATGTGGGCCAGGTTGATCGGCGACGAAGTGTCGCCGCTCGGCGTCGCGATCGCCTGCAGCAAGGCACCCGTGCCGGGGTTGACGATGAAGATGTAGCCCTTGCCGTCGCTGTTGTTGTAGCCGGACGGAAGGATCACGACCCAGCCGTACTTGGCCGTCTTCACCACGTGCGCGTCACCGAAGGTGTAGCCCATGCGCGAATCGGTGAACTCCCACAGCACCTTGCCGGCAACGGCGGATTCGCTCGTCCAGGTGGAAGGGTCGGTGACGTCGATGGCGTAGTAGCCCTTGCCGCCCTTGCCCATCCCGCCGATCAGCAGCGTGCGCCAGTTCGTGTTGTTCGATGTCGAGCCCGCCGCATTGGCCAGGTCGACGTCGAACTGCTTGGGCGTCGCGTTGACGAAGTAGTGGTGCGAATAGCTCGGGTTGCCGAGCGAGGCCAGGCCGTAGGTGCCGAAGTAGCGGTCGGACGTGGCCGAGTTGTCCCCGTAGGTGAAGCTCGGGATGTAGGCGAAGCGCTCCGTGCCCTTGGTCGTGCTGGTGAGCGAGCCGTCGAAGGCATGCATCATCCCGTCGTTCGCGCCGACGTAGACGATGGTGTCGCGCTTGGCGTAGCTGCCCTTGAAGCCGCTGTAGCCCGGGTTGTACTTGTCGAAGTAAGGGAAGCTCGGCGCCGCGACGATCTCGACCTTGGAGTCCACGATGTCGCCCAGCAGGAAGCTGCGCTTGCGATAGACGCCGCCGCTGCCCACTTCCTTGGTGGTGTCACCGCGGAGGTACGACACGAAATTGGCAGCCGACTGGCCGGTGGCAGCCACGCCGGGCACGCTCGCGAAGGACGTGTAGTTGGTGCGCGTGTTCAGGGTGGCTCCGCTCAGCGCGCTGCTCGTGAAGGGCAGCGCCGCACCGGCCGAGGTGCAGCAGGTGACGATCTTGCGGTCGCTCGGCTTCGTGTCCTGCAGGATGGTCTGTGCGTCCCAGATGTCCGTGCTGGTGGTGGTTCCGTCGGAATTGGCCACCAGCTTCGACGCGATCACCTTGCCGGTCCAGTTCGCCGGGTCGTAGCTGGCGCTGTAGTTCGCCATCCCGGCGGACGAGGTCTTGCGCGTGAGCGGGCTGAAGGCCGTCGTTGTCGTGGCGCTCGACTCCTTGGCGATCTTGGCGAAGGCCTTGGTCAGGCCATCCTTCATCAACTCGGGCCGGTTGCCGGGGAAGTAGTTGTCGGGCCGCTTGTCGCTGCCCTTCGACGAGTTCTGGCCTGCCACGTCGGTGGAATAGTTCAGACCGATCTTGCCGACCGCCAGGGTATCGGTGGAGGTGTACCAGGTCGATTCATCCAGCGTGCCGGTGCCATTGCCGCTGGCGTACGGAGAAAAGCCCGTCGGCACGTCGAAACCACCGTACTTGGCGGCCAGCCAGTACTGGTTCTTGTGCTGGAAGACCTGGTTCTCGAGCACGTCCATCCAGTAGGTGTTGACCGTCTGCTCGCCGGCCAGATCGCTGCGGATGTCCTTGGTATGCGAGTCGTAGGCCAGCCCGGCGACGTAGTACGAATGGCATTGGCTGCCGGAGTTGGCGCAGGTGGTGCCGTTCGAGTCACCGTAATAGTTGGCCAGGTTGCTGATGCCCTCGAGTGCGCCCACCATGTTGGTGGCCGTGGCGACGTTGACCGAAGTGTCGGCCGTGACCTCGCTCGGCAATGCCGGCTCGAGGCCGCTGCGAATGGTGCTGCCGTTCAGGTTGGCGTCACGGTGCGTGTTGACGTCGCCGATGCCCAGCACGAAGTTCTTCTGGCAGGTGTAGAGCAGCGGGTCGTCCCAGCTCGTGATCATCGGGAACCCGTCGAGCCAGCGTTGCGCGGTGGCGCTGCTGCCGGCATTCGACAGCCGCGTGTACGAGCTGACATTGCCCAGGTTCTTGAAGTACCGCAGGGCCGCGTAGTACATCTCGCTGACCGGGTCCTTTTCCTTGTAGCTCTGGGAGAAGTACCCGAACTTGTTCAGGTAGTTCATCACGCCACTGTTGTCCACGGACACGGTCCATCCGGCGCTCGCTGCCGTACTGACGGTGTCCTTGGCATCGGCGGTGTCCGGGTTCACCACCATGATGCCGGTGGTGCTGTCCCATTCGGTCGCGCCGTTGGTCACCGCTGCAGAGCCGGGAACGGGCTTGGTGGGGCCGATGTACTTCATCCGGGCCCGCATCACGCCGCCGTCGCGCTGCTGGCTCGTGTCGCCGTTGTGGTTCAGGTAGCCGAAGGTCGAGAAGCGCAGCTTAGAAGCGTAGGCCTGCATGAGGCCCTCGGGCTTGTAGCCGCCGGTGTAGGACGTGCAGTTGTCCTCCACACCTACCGTCGTGTCGCAGACCTTGACATTGACGTAGACCTCGTACGTCGTGGCCGGGTCTGCATAGTCGCTGCTGTTCTTCTTGACGTACGAGTTCTGGCCGTTGTACGCCACGATCTTGGCATCGGACTGGGCCGAACCCGAGGTGAACGTCGTGTCCGTTCCCGCGATCCACATCCGCGTGCCGAGAAAGCGCACCCGCGTCGTGGCGCCGGTGGTCCAATTGTCCGACGTGAACGGCGTCGCACCGGCCAGGGACGAGCTCGACAGCGTCCTCTCCGGCATCACCCCGCTGTTCTGTGCCGCGTAGGTCTTGGTCAAGACCGTGTTGTTGACGAGATCCACGCTCCGGTAGCCGCCCGTCAACACCCACCGGAAGGCATCCAGCGTCTGCATGGACGACCAGTTCATGTAGTTGCCGCTCCACAGCTGCACCGAGGAGCTGCTGGAACAGGTATGCGAGCTCGCCTTCCCGTAGGGCGTGAAGTAGCTCTTGGACGGCGTGGTCGAGTCGTAGACGTACCGGTAGCACTTGTTCGGATCGAAGTACCCGTAGAACGTGCTCGTCGCGGCGTACGCCGTCGTGCTGGGATAGGCCGGCGTCGTCGCCGTCGGCCATTCCACCGACAGCGCCAGGATCAGGTTGCCCGGCACCGAGATGGACGAAAACAGCGGCGAGTCCGCCAGGGTGACGGCGTTGGCCACCAGGGCCACCCCGGCCAGCGTGGCCGCCACCGCAGCGTGCCGGAATCGTTTCACAAGCGAGAAGGTCGGGTTCATCGATCGTTCTTGGAAGAGGCAGGGGCGGGCGGACGCGTCAGCGCGCCACGGTGGACTGGAAGAAGGCCTGGGTGCCGCGCGGGCCGTCGACCCGCACCGAGATCCGGTAGACGACCAGGTTGATCGAGCGGAAGGACGTGTCGGCCTTCTGCGAGTTGCTGTCCTGGCCGTTGTTCTGGACCACCACGTCGGTCTTGCTGCAGCTGGCAGCGTCGGTGGTGCCTGTGGCGAGACAGAGGCGGTCGATCACGTAGCGCGCCTTGACCCCCGAGGTGGCGTTGGCCTCGGAGCTGTCGGCATCGACGATGTTGACCGTGTAGCCGGCCGCCTTGAAGTCCGAATCGCTCTTCAGCAGGACCTTCGGGATGCCGTTGTCGTTGGCCTCGAGTTGAACCGCCGAGTAGTTGGACGAGGCCAGGCTGGTCAGGCGCGTCGTCGCGGCCGACAAGGCACCGGACTTCAGCGAGGTGATGGCCATCGACATGGCCCGCTCGCCCTGGTTCTTCAGGTCGCGGCGAAAGCCGATCTGGCCGGCCAGCGCGCTGGAGGTGTCCGACGAGCGCATGAGCGCCACGCCGCCCAGCAGCAGCACGGCCAGCGCGATCAGCGTGACCACCATGATGATGCCGCCTTGGCCGCGGCGGGATGAGCGTGAAATCGAGCGCATGCGGCGTCAGTCCTTCATCACCGTGTTGTTGCGCAGCACGAGCGTGGATTCCATGGTCCGGTAGCGATAGCGCAGTTCATCGCCCTTGAGGTCACGCGTATACGTCAGCGTCTCGCCCAGGTCCTCGAAGAGGTTCAGCGCTCCAGGGGTCGAGGTGTCCTCGGCGCTCTTCTCGGGCAAGGGGGTGCGCAGGATCAGGCCGATGCGTACGGCCTTGATGCGCTTGATCAGCGTCTGCGCCGCGGTCGTGCCGGCCATCAGCTTGGCCACCGCGTAGTCGCCGCCGTCCGCGCCGGTCACCCATTGGTCCACTTTGCCGTCCGCATCCTTGTCGACGCCGTACAGCGCGTGCATCTCGAACACGTTGTCGGCCCGCGCCTGCAGAGCTGAATCGGAGCCGGCGAGCTGAAGCAGGTCGTAGCTGTAGAGCGTGTTGTTGTCGCCCACGCCGAGCACCAGGAACTGAGGCGCGTTGGTGGTGGCCGAGCCCATCGGGAGCAGCACGCCGCTGTCGTGCTTGAAGCTCTCGGCGACCGATGTGCCGTCGACGGTCGCGGCGTAGAAGTCGCCTCCCAGCGTCAGCGTCGTGGCGGCGCCTTTGTCGCTCTTGAAGCTGCTCGAGACCTGGGTCAGCAGGCAGGTGCTGCCGACGGACTTGTCCGCCATCATCAGCAGGTCGCCCGCCGAGAAGGCCAGCGTGTTGTTCAGCGACAGGCTGTCCGACGAAGGATCGGCCGTCATCGACAGGCCCGCGCCGCCCATGCTCGACGCCCCAGCCATGATCACCAGCACGTCCGATGCCCTGCCGCTCTCGCCCGGTGTCGTCTTGCCCGGCAGGATCATCACCGGCATCAGCGGGAAGTTGCCTTCGCCGTCAGGGTCGACCGATGCGAAGGGCGCCGGCAGCGCCTCGGTGCGCGGCAGCGTCTGCTCGTTCTTCCGCATCGCGCGCAGCAGGCAGCCGTAGGCACTCTTGTCGACCACCGCGGTTCCGGAGAATCCGCTGCCCGCGCTGCGCACCCACTGGTCGAGCTGGTACAGCGAGAGGTTGCCGGCCTGCTCGAGGTCGTTCAGGCCCGTGGTGACCCGCTTGCGGCTTTCTGCCGTAGCGAGCACTCCGAAGACCGCCAGGGTGAGGACCATGCCGACGGCCAGGGCCACCATCAGCTCGACCAGACTGAAGCCGCGCTGGCTCGTGCGCGGCAGGTCATGAAGGGGGGACTGCATGCTCATTCCGTGTCGGGCGGCATCGCGAATTCGGTGATGTAGGTGCTCGTCACGTTGTCCCGCACCGGCGAGGTCCAGGTGATGGTGATCAGCACGCTGCCGGCGGCGTCATCCAGCTCGGTGATGACTCCCTTGCCATCGAGCAGGCCGGAGACCGTCGTGTCGGCCAGCCGGTCTCCCCAGGCCTGCACCACGTCCTCGCTGAGCGAGGTATCGCGGGCCTGCCACATCTGGGCGATCAGTTCGTTGGCCATCAGGGCAGCACGGCTGCGCTCGGAGGCATCGACGGACGTTCGCGTGGACATCGCCTGCAGTCCGGCCATGCCGAGGATGCCGACCGAGAAGACGAGCAGCGAGACGAGAACCTCGATCAAGGTGAAGCCGCGCGCCCGAGTCCGTGCAGGACGGCTCGACGCGCGGCGCGGGCGCAGGGTGCTCATGAGGCAGTCGACGGGCAACCGTCGGGTTGGGATTCGGAGAAGGTCTTCTCGGCGTCGCACAGCCGGACCTTGCCGCCCAGGTTGACCAGCACCTTGAGGGTGCGACCACTGATGCGGCTGAAACTGACGGCGGTGTTGTCGCTCTTGTCGCAGTCGACCGACAGGCCGTTGGCAGTGCCACTGAGCCCGGTCTGCTGGCCCAGGGCGTTGAAGCAGATCAGGCTGATGTCGCCGCCCACCGTCACGTCACCCGACGAGGCCTCGCCGCCGCCACGCACGAAGAGGCTGCCCTCGTCGTCGTCCGTCGTCGATCGCTCGAGCAGCCGGACCACCCACCTCTTTCCGTTCTTGTTCGGCTTGGCGTCGATCGATGGCGTGCTGTCGGTCAGCATCACGACCGCCGTGCGGCTGCGCTTGACCGCCTCCGCCTGAGCCAGCCGCACCGCGTTCTGGAAGGACTCGGCGGCCGTGCGCACACGCGCGTCCGACACCCAGCTCTGCAGGGCCGGCACGGCCACCAGCAGCAGCAGGGCGACGATGGTGATGGCGATGACCAGCTCGATCAGCGAGAAGCCTCGCTGGCCTTCCCGGGTCCTGGTCAGCATGTGCCACCCGGCTTGGTGATCCAGCAACCGGACTTCGCGGTGCCCCAGTCCGATGGCAGCCCGGTGGTCGCCATGGTGCCGCTGGCATTGATCGTGTACTCGAAATCAGACAACCCGCCCTGCCCCTTGGCCACGACGGTGTAGGCCGAGCTGCCCACGTCGGTGCAGCTGAACTTGAACTCCGTGGTGTCGTAGTTGCCGGCCGTCGAACAGGCGCTGGTCTTGCCTTCGTACGTCCGGTTGTCCTGGTAGAACTGCTCCATCTTGGCCCGCAGGAACGTCAGCTTGTTCGTTCCGTCGACGATCTTTCCGCGCAGCACGTAGTTGCGGTACGACGGCAGCGCGACGGCGGCCAGGATGCCGATGATCGCCACGACGATCATCATCTCGATCAGGGTGAAGCCGGCCGAGCGGTGGTTTCTGTTGGATTTCAAGCGATACCTCTAACGAACGAAGTCAGTGCCGGTCGGACTGGCGACGCGCAGTCTCGAAGGCTAAGGTTTCCGCGCCGCAACCCGTGTGTGTCATGGCGGACACACGGGACGTTGGGCGGATGAGCGGCACGGTCCTGGCGACGAACGGAGTCCGTGTCATCAGGGTGCAACGTGGTGTTCCCGCACGGCACAATCGATCAGGACTCCAGGACGTCTCGCGCCCCCGATGGAAGATCCCGAATACCGATTTGCAGACTGCTTGCTGGATGCCGCGCGACGCGAGCTCTGGCGAGCCGATGTTCGACAGCCCATAGAGCCCAAGCCCTTCGACCTGCTGCACTACCTGCTGCGCCACCGAAGCCGGGTGGTGAGCCACGATGAACTGCTGGCCGCACTGTGGCCTGGCCAGCGAGTGAAGGCCGGAACGCTGTCGCGTGCCGTCATGCTGGCGCGCCGCGCCGTCGGCGAAGTGGCCGGCTCCATGATCCAGACCTCGTCGCGCATCGGCTACCGCTTCGTGGGCCAGGTGGCGACTGCAGGCGAAGGCCGCCCGTTGCCGCTCGCCCTGCTTCCGTTCGACAACCAGACAGGCGATCGCCAGCTCGACTGGGTGGAGTTGGGATTGATGTCGCTGGTGGCGCGCGCGCTCGCGATGCAGCCGCACCTCGAAGTCGCTTCGACGGCCAACGTACTGTCGGCCCTCGAGAGCCTGCCGCCCGAAGCGCCGGCACGCGAACGCGCCGATGCCTTGCGTCGCCTGCTCGGTGTGCGACGCGTGGTGGCCGTCAGCGTGACCGGCCAGGCTTCGACCTTGTCCCTGCGCGCTCGATGGATCGGCGCGGACGATGCGGAGCGCGCCGAGGGCGGCTTCGTGACGGGCATCAGTGCCCGGCCCACGGAGCTGGCCACCGGCCTGGCCCGCCAACTGGCCGATGCCTTGCTGCCCGGACTGCGTCGCAGCGCCATGGGCGATGAACCGGGCGACCCGCTGATCGACGAAGCCATGGCCCGTGCGCTGCAGGCAGCCGCGGAACAACGCTGGCCGGCTGCGGTGAACCTCATGCGCATGGTGCTCGATGCGGCCCCGGACAACGAGACGCTGCAGCTCGAGCTGCTGCGCTGCCAGTCCGCGCTGGGAGAACCTTCGGCACAGGCGGCGGGCCAGGCCCTGCTGCAGCGCGCCGTCGCCAGGGGCGACCGCCGGCAGCAGGCCCGCGTGGAACAGGCCCTGGGCCGTCTCGCCCTCAACCAGGGCGCCTACGTCGAAGCCGGAGTTCATCTCGCTCGCGCGCTGGAGCTGGCCGACTCCCAGGAGCCGACCGCCTGGATGATCCAGACCTTGCTGTGGCAGTCGGCAGCCGCTCTCAGCCGGGGCGCCTGGGCCGAGGGCGAGGCGCCGCTCGATCGGGTGCGGCAGCTCTGCGAAGCCAGCGGCAACCGCATCGATGCCCTGGCCTGCCTCACGCACCGCGCGCTCATTGCCGCGAACCGGGGCGACCTGGCGCAGTCGATGGCGCTGTCGCGTGAGGTCATGCAGCGCAGCCGCGAACTGCGCCTGCATCGCTACTTCGTCGACGCGGCCAACAACCTGGCGGAGGACTACGCCGCCTTCGGGCGTCTGCATGAATCCGCCGACGCGTCGGAGCAGAGCATCGCCGCAGCCGCTTCGCTGCCCGACCACTATCACCTGGCCGCGGCCTGCACGCCGCTCGGATTGACCTGCTTCCACCTGCGCCGGGCCGACGCTTCCGATCGCCTGCTCGCGCGCCTGACCGGGCTCGGGCATGGTTCCGACCCGGAAGGCGACGAGATCGAACTGCTCTCGGTGCAGGCCTACAACGCCGCGGTCCATGGCAACGCGACCCGTGCGGCCAGGCTTCTCGAAGCGGCACGACACCGCTCGATCGAACGCGGCGAGCAACCGACACAGGCCGAGCTGTTGCCGTGGTGGCTCCTGTTCGCCATCCGCGCCGGCCAGCTCGATGAAGCGGAGTCCGTCCTGGCCGAGCAAGACCCTCGAGACGCAGCGGCGTCGCTGAAGGCAGGACTGGCGTATGCGCGCGCCACGTTGCTGCATGCCCAGGCAAGGCACGAAGCCGCCCGGCAGGACCTGGCCCGACTGATCGGTCAGGACGTGGCGCCGTGGTCCGCCCTGGCCGGCATCGACGCGGCTTGGCTCGACATCGAGGCGGGGGACCTGGAACGGGCCCGCCGACGGCTCGATGGCCTGGGCGCGTGGCACGACGAGCATCCGGTCGCCCAGGCCGTCGAGGCGCGCTGGCACGCCGCGCGGGGCGATATGAGAGCCGCGCAAATGTTCCAACGCCGGTTCGACGCGGTGGCGACCGCCCCCGCCGCCCGGGCACTCAGCGAGTTCGGGCGATGCTACGAGGCCGCCGCCGATGGCAGGGCGCTGGTCGTGCCGCCGGCGCCCTGGCTGCCGACCCTGTGGTGAAGACCTTTTCACCGCTCGCTTCCTAGGCGGCGCCGACCGGCGCGCGGACGCAGACATGGCAGGCCTGCGAGGCCCGGGCTTGCGCGAGCGCCGTCTCGGCGGCCTCGCGCATGGCCTTCGCACCACAGCGCGTACCCTGCACTCTCGAAGCGGCTCCGGTCGTCGCCGTCAGGCGCACCATGCGGCCATCGAAGCTGGTGACCTGCGCCGCGATCCGCCGCCGCAGGGCCTCGGCCAGCGACTGGCCCATGCTGGCGTTGGTACTGGGCAGCAGCAGACCGAAGCGGGGCCCCTCCAGGCGGAAGGCCTGCGCCGGCACGCGGCCCAGGCCGTCCTGCACGATCACGGCGACCTGCCGCAGGCAATCCTCGGCACGCGACGGACCGTGCCGCAGCACGAGGCGTTCGAAGCCGTCGAGTTCGAGGATGACCACCGACAGCGCGGACAGCGGCGCCGACTCGCACAGGGCCGACAGCGTCTGCTCGAAGTCCGCGGCATCGCCGAGCCGAGCCGGCTGCTCCTGGACCATGAGCGTCAGCGCCGACCGCGCCAGGCTCATGACGCACTCCATGAGGACTGCACTGCGAGGGCCCGCGCCTGGCGGGGCGCGCGGCCGTAGCGCTGGCGGAAGACCCGGCTGAAGTGCGATGGGTCGTTGAAGCCCCACTGCAAGGCGAGGTCGATGATGCGCCCCTGCCATTCCGGTCGCGCGAGCGTGTCGCGGCATCTCTCCAGCCGCCGGTCGCGGATCCATTGCGCCACCTTCAGGCCTTCGCGCTCGAACAGCAGGTGCAGGCTGCGCACCGACATCCCGTGCGCCGCGGCCAGGGACTGCGGCGTGAGGTCCGGATCCCCGAGGTGGGCATCCGCATGCGCCAGCACGCGGGCCAGCATGGGATGCGGGGCGGGAGCACCAGAGGCCAGACGCCGGCCGTCCACCCAGCGGTTCAACAGGGCCTGGGCCATGTCGACGACGATCGCCCCGTGCTGCTCGTCCATGTCGGGCAGTCGCCGGCCCAGGCCATCGAAGAATCCCGCCAGCATGGGACCGATGGGGCTGTCGTGGCAGATCCGGATGCAGGGCGCATCCTCGTCCGGATGAACGAGATGGGCCCACCGCCGCGGCGGAAGCGCCATCGACAGCAGGTGCAACTGACCGGTGACGTGAAGCGTGACTGAACGCTCGTCCGGCCAGATCGCGAGATCGCCGGCGGTCAAGGTCTGGCGCCGACGGCCGCTGGTGGCCAGGGCCGAGCCGTCCACCACATAGCTCAACCACAGGGCGCCATCGAGGCCGGCGGGTCGGCGGGCCGAGCAAGGCCCGAGCCGCATGGAGTCGACAGGGACGCCGTCCAGTGGCCGCACCGCATACTCACGCAGAGGCGGTTCGTCTGTCCTGGCGCGCAAACGCCAGCCCCCCGGGTGCGCCACGGGCATGGCGTCGGGCGGATCGGCGGCGAGATCTAGTTCAACTTCAAATGGACGCATGTCATTGACAAGGCTGTCATCATCACGTGTCCCGAAGACTAGGGGGGTGCTGAACACCCGTCATGATCGATTTCTGATGGAGTGCTGACGCCGGCCGAGTGCGCCGCCCCCGAACGGCAATAGTCAACGGATCGCACGTTCAGGACCCACCCCGACACAGATGCAAGACAAGGAATTCAGGTTCGAGGACTGGGAGCTGTGCCCCGGCCGGCGCGTGCTGGCTCGTGCGGGCCAGCCGGTCGCGCTCGAACCGCGCGTGTTCGACCTGCTGGCTTGGCTGGTACGCCACCACGACCGCGTCGTCACCAAGGAGGAACTGCTGGACGAGGTCTGGCCCGACGAGCCGGTGTCGGTGGGCGTCATCGCGCGCGCCGTGATGAAGGCGCGCCGGGCCCTGGGCGACGACGACCGCGACGGCAGGCTGGTGCGGACCGTGCCGCGCGTCGGCTACCGGTTCGTCGCCCCGGTGTCTGTCGTGCCCACGGCGATGCCGGGCCGGCGCGCGCAGACCGCGACCCCGTCCGTCGCGCTGCTGCCCTTCGAGAACCGGACCGGACGCCCGGAGTTCGACTGGGTCGAACTCGGGCTGCTGACACTGACCGTCAAGGCCCTTGCCGGCGATCCTCGCCTGGTGGTGGCGCCGGTCAGCTCGGTGCTCATGGCATTGAACGCCCTGCCGGCAGGCGCCGACGGGCCGGCGCGAGCGCAGGCGCTGCGACCCATGCTGGCGGTGCAGCGGGTCGTCCAGGGCATCGTCCTCGCCGAGGGCGTCGACTTCGCGCTCGACGTGACGGTGCACGGGGAAGACAGCAGCCGCCGCCATCGCCTGCAGGGCGCGGATCTGCCCTCGCTCGGGCGGGCCACGGCGGACTTGCTGGAGCATCTGCTGCTCGACCAGCGCGCGAGAAGCCTGCCGGCGGCCTATCCGGTGGCCGATCCCTTCGCGTCGCGCGCCCTGATGCGCGGCCTGCAGATGGCAGCCGAGCAGCGCTGGCGCGAGGCCGCCAACCTCTTCCGCGTGGTATTGGATGCGGAGCCGCAGGCGCGGGAAATCGAACTCGAGTATCTGCGGGCGTTGGCGCCGATGGGCGACGAGCGTGCGCTCGCGGTGGGTGACCGTCTCCTGGCCGATGCCCTGGCGGCAGCCGACTTCGCACGGGCCGCCGAGATCCGCCAGGCGCTGGGACGCACCTGGCTCAACAAGGGCCTGCTCGAGCCTGCCCGCGAGCAGCTCGACGCCGCCATCCGCCTGACGGCCGAGGCCGAACCGTCGGAGTCACAGACCCTGACGCTCCTGCTGCGCTCCACCCTTGCCATCCGTCAGCGCGACTTCGACCTGGCCCGGCAACTGCTGTTGCAGGCGCGGCAGTGCAGCGAGCGGCACGGCAATCTCCACCAGGGCCTTTGGGCGGAGGTGAGCCTGGCCAGTGTGCGTGCGCGCACGGGAGACCTGGAAGGCGGCTACGAGGCGATCCGCCTGGCCGCGCGTCAGTCGGACGGCGATCGGCTTCGCCGCGACCTGGCCTCCACCATCGACCTGGAAGGCCGGATGGCACTGCAGCTCGGCCGGCTGGACGAAGCCGGCGAATGTGCCGCCTCGGCGCTGCGTTCGGCCGACGAAATGAATGCGCTCGGCGTGCTGAGCTCGGCCGCAGAGACGCTTTGCCTGCTGGGCCGCCTGACGGGCGAGCCGGCACGCGGAGCGCAAGCCATCGCCGCACTCGCCCGCCGTGGCCTCAGCGGCCAGCCCGGCGCCGAAGCCAGCGCCAACATGGCCAGAGCCCATCAGGCATGGGCCGAGGGCCGGCTGCCCGAAGCCATGCTCACGATGGCTGAAGCGGTGTCGCGACACGAGCGCGCCGGAGCCTGGCTGCACGCACACGACACTGCTCCGTGGCTCGCGGCGCTGTATATGGACGCTGGCGAGCACGCCGCCGCCGCAGAAACCTTGACACGAATCGTTTCGTTCCCGGCGGCGCACCAGGACGCCGAGCTGCAGAGCGCGTTGACATGGCTTCGCGCGCGCCGCGCGGCGGCCGAGGGCTCGTCCGACACCGCGCTGGCCCTGCTGCGCGACGCGGCCGAAAGCGCGCCGGCGAGCGTGTGGCGTGCGCTGGTCATGGCGGACCTGGCACAGGCCCTGTTCGAAGGCCGCCAGTTCGCGTTGGCGGCCGGCGTGCTGCAAAGGCTGGGGGCGTGGGCGGAGGCCTTGCCCCCCTGCCGCGGGCTGGCTGCGGAGCTGGGTGTGGAAACTCACCCCCGCTTGCGCTGATCGTCAAGCCGGCTTGCGCCCACGTGCGAGACGCCTGGACGCTTGATCCGTAGTCTGAGGGTTCCTATGTTGTTCAGTGCCGGCCGCTCGCGCGGTACGGCCGCGTGCCCTGATGGAACTCTCCGAACCGCTGGTCCAGGACGAAGTCCGTTCCTGCCTGTCCTTCGATGCCGGCATGTCCTTGCGGCAACGGCGAATCCTCCGCGTGGCGTTGCGCCTGTTCGCCGAGAACGAGTACGCCGGAGTGTCCCTGCGGGACATCGCGAGCGAAGCCGGCGTGAGCCTCACGCTCATCGACCACCACTTCGGCGCCAAGCACGCACTGTTCGCCGCCGTGGTGCGAAGCTGGTGCCCCGTCTTCGGCCATGCAGCGCTGGAGATCAGGCATGCCCTGGCCCAGGCCCGCGTCGGCGATGCGCGAGAGCTCCTCACGATGGTGCTGAGTCCGGTCGAGACCCTGCTGGCCGATCCGGATGGCCCGCCGGTGCTGCGGCTGTGGGCCCGGCACCGCCACGGCACCGAGCTCGCCATCAGCGGCCCCATGGGGCTGGCCATCGAGCCGTTCCGCTCGATGATCGAGCGCGCTCTCGAACGAATCTATCCGGACAGCGCAGCGAACGATCGCGCCTGGGCGGTGGCTTTCGCCATCGCCGCGATCCTGGAGTTCGCCGTGGCCGAGCTCCCGGGAAGCGACCCGGCCCTGCCCGCCGGAACGCCGTCGGCCGGCCGGGGCCACCTGATGCGCCACATCGCCGCCGGCTGGCAGGCCAGCCTCGGCGGCTGACCCGCCATCCCCGCCCTCAGCGGGGCAGGCTGGTCGAGCCCATGAGGAACTCGTCCACCGCGCGGGCCGCCTGCCGGCCCTCGCGGATGGCCCAGACGACAAGCGACTGGCCGCGGCGCATGTCACCGGCGGCGAAGACCTTGTCCACGTTGGTCCGGTAGCCGGTGGCCGCATCGGTGCCGGCCTTGGCGTTGCCCCGCGCATCCAGCTCGACGCCGAAGCCCTGCACCACGGTGGCCACCGGGCTGACGAAGCCCATGGCCAGCAGCGCGAGATCGGCCTTGAGCACCTGCTCGCTGCCGGGGACCTCGTTCATCTTGCCGTTCTTCCACTCCACGCGGACGGTCTTCAAGCCGGTGAGCTTGCCCTTCTCGCCGACGAACTCCTTCGTCGCGATGGCGAACTCGCGCTGGCAGCCCTCCTCGTGGCTGGAGGAGGTGCGCAGCTTGTAGGGCCAGTACGGCCAGGTCAGCGGCTTGTCCTCCTGCTCCGGCGGCATCGGCATCAGCTCGAACTGCGTCACGCTGGCCGCGCCGTGGCGGTTGCTGGTGCCCACACAGTCGCTGCCGGTGTCGCCTCCGCCGATCACGATGACGTGCTTGCCGTCCGCGCGCAGCTGACCCTTGAGCTTGTCGCCCGCATTGACCTTGTTCTGCTGCGGCAGGAACTCCATGGCGAAGTGCACGCCATCGAGATCGCGGCCCGGCACCGGCAGGTCTCGGCTGGCCTCGGCCCCGCCGGCGAGCAGAACCGCATCGAACTGAGCCTTCAGTTCATCGGGCGTGACGGTCGACTTGGCCCAGTTCGTGACCTTCGAGCCCTTGGGCAACTCGCCGACCATGACGCCGGTGCGGAACACGACGCCCTCGGCCTCCATCTGGGCGACGCGGCGGTCGATGTGCGACTTCTCCATCTTGAAGTCCGGGATGCCGTAGCGCAGCAGGCCGCCGACGCGATCGTTCTTCTCGAACACCGTCACCGCATGGCCCGCACGCGCCAGCTGCTGCGCTGCCGCCAGGCCGGCCGGGCCCGAGCCGACGACGGCGACCTTCCTGCCGGTCTTGACGGCTGGTGGCTGCGGCACGACGAAGCCCTCTTCCCAGGCGCGGTCGATGATGGCGTGCTCGATCGACTTGATGCCGACCGGGTCGTCGTTCACGTTCAGCGTGCACGCGGCCTCGCACGGTGCGGGGCAGATGCGGCCGGTGAACTCGGGGAAGTTGTTGGTGCTGTGCAGCACCGTGATCGCGTTCTTCCAGTCGCCCCGGTAGACCAGGTCGTTGAAATCCGGGATCACGTTGTTGACCGGGCAGCCGCTGTTGCAGAACGGCGTGCCGCAGTCCATGCAGCGGGCGCCCTGCACCTTGGCCTGGTCGGCCGCCAGGCCGATGACGAATTCCTTGTAGTGCTTCAGTCGCTGCGGGACGGGCGCGTAGCCCTCTTCGATGCGCTCGTACTCGAGGAAGCCGGTGACTTTTCCCATGGTTCTCGTGCTCTTACTTGGAGGTCAACGACTTGCCGGTCTTGGCGGCACCCTTCTTCACCGCCGCCTTGCCTATCGCTTCGATGGTCTCGCGGGCCGCATGCAGCTCGCCCAGCGCCCGCTTGTATTCGGTCGGGAAGACCTTGACGAACTTGGAGCGCGAATCGGCCCAGTGGTCCAGGACCTCGCGCGCCCGCAGCGAGCCCGTCCACTTGTGGTGGTCCTCGATCAGCTTCTTCAACAGCGACTCGTCGGTCTGCTGCTGGTGCCAGATGGCCGGGTCGACGGTGTCTTCCTGCTCCTGGCCGGTCAGCACCTTCTCCAGCGTCACCATCGCGGTGTTGCAGCGCTTGGCGAACTGGCCGTCCTCGTCGAACACGTAGGCGATGCCGCCGGACATGCCGGCCGCGAAGTTGCGGCCCGTCTTGCCCAGCACCACCACCGTGCCGCCGGTCATGTATTCGCAGCCGTGGTCGCCCGTGCCCTCGACCACCGCGGTGGCGCCAGACAGGCGCACCGCGAAACGCTCGCCGGCCACGCCGCGGAAGAAGGCTTCGCCCCGCGTCGCGCCGTACAGCGCCGTATTGCCGACGATGATGTTGGCCGTCGCGTCACCGCGGAAGTCGATGCTGGGCCGCACCACCACGCGGCCGCCCGACATCCCCTTGCCGGTGTAGTCGTTCGCCTCGCCGATGAGGTAAAGCGTGATGCCCTGGGCCAGGAAGGCCGCGAAGCTCTGGCCGCCGGTGCCCTCGAGCTGGATGAACACCGTGTGGTCGGGCAGGCCTTCGGGATGGCGGCGGATCAGCTCGCCGGACAGCATCGCGCCCACCGAGCGGTTGACGTTGCGCGTGTCCTCCATGAACTGGATCTTCTCGCCGGCATCCAGCGCATCGCCGCAGCGCTTGATCAGCTTGCGGTCGAGCGACTTCTCCAGCCCGTGGTCCTGCTCCTCGACGTGGTAGCGCGCCACCTCGGCCGGTGCCTGCGGCCGATGGAAGATGCGGCTGAAGTCCAGGCCCTTGGCCTTCCAGTGGGTGATGGCCTTGCGGGTGTCCAGCAGGTCGGCGCGGCCGATGAGGTCGTCGAACTTGCGGATGCCCAGCTGCGCCATGAGCTGGCGAGCCTCTTCGGCCACGAAGAAGAAGAAGTTGACGACGTGCTCGGGCTTGCCGGCGAATTTCTCGCGCAGCACCGGATCCTGCGTGGCCACGCCCACCGGGCAGGTGTTCAAGTGGCACTTGCGCATCATGATGCAGCCCTCGACCACCAGCGGCGCGGTCGCGAAGCCGAACTCGTCGGCGCCCAGCAGCGCGCCGATCACGACATCGCGGCCGGTCTTCATCTGGCCGTCTGCCTGTACGCGCACGCGGCCGCGAAGGCGGTTGAGCACGAGCGTCTGCTGCGTCTCGGCCAAGCCGAGCTCCCACGGCGTGCCGGCATGCTTGATGGACGACCACGGCGAGGCGCCGGTGCCACCGTCGTGACCGGCGATGACGACGTGGTCCGCCTTGCACTTGGCCACGCCGGCGGCGATGGTGCCCACACCCACTTCCGACACCAGCTTGACGCTGATGGAGGCGCGCGGGTTGGCGTTCTTCAGGTCGTGGATGAGCTGCGCCAGGTCCTCGATCGAGTAGATGTCGTGGTGCGGCGGTGGGCTGATCAGGCCGACGCCCGGCACCGAGTAGCGCAGGAAGCCGATGTAGTCGCTGACCTTGCCGCCGGGCAGCTGACCGCCCTCGCCGGGCTTGGCGCCCTGGGCCATCTTGATCTGGATCTGGTCGGCCGAGACCAGGTACTCGGTGGTGACGCCGAAGCGGCCGGAGGCGACCTGCTTGATCTTCGAGCGCAGGCTGTCGCCTTCCTTGAGCTCGTAGTCCGAGGCCACCACGCCGTTGCCGATCACGTCCGACACCTTGGTGCCGGCGGTGATGGGAATGCCCTTGAGCTCGTTGCGATAGCGCGCGGGATCCTCGCCGCCTTCACCGGTGTTGCTCTTGCCGCCGATGCGGTTCATGGCGATCGCGAGCGTCGTGTGGGCCTCGGTGGAGATGGAGCCCAGCGACATGGCGCCGGTGGCGAAGCGCTTGACCAGCTCGACCGCCGGCTCGACCTCGTCGACCGGGATGGCCTTGGCCGGATCGAACTTGAACTCGAACAGGCCGCGCAGCGTGAGGTGGCGCTTGCTCTGGTCGTTGATGATCTGGGCGTATTCCTTGTACGTCTCGAACTTGCCGGTGCGGGCGCTGTGCTGCAGCTTGGCGATGGCGTCCGGCGTCCACATGTGCTCTTCGCCGCGGGTGCGCCAGGCGTACTCGCCGCCCGCGTCCAGCATGCTCTGCAGCAACGGGTCGTCGCCGAAGGCGGCGCGGTGGTTGCGCAGCGCTTCTTCTGCGACCTCGAACACGCCTATGCCCTCGACCTGCGTGGCGGTGCCGCGGAAGTACTTGGACACCATGTCCTTGTTCAGGCCTATGGCCTCGAACAGCTGGGCGCCGCAGTACGACATGTAGGTCGACACGCCCATCTTGGACATGATCTTCGACAGACCCTTGCCGATCGCCTTGACGTAGTTGTAGACGGCCTTCTCGGCAGACAGCTCACCCGGCAGCTCCTGGTGCATCTCCACCAGGGTCTCCATCGCGAGATACGGATGCACCGCCTCGGCGCCGTAGCCGGCCAGCACCGCGAAGTGGTGCACCTCGCGTGCCGAACCCGTCTCGACCACCAGGCCGGCCGTCGTGCGCAGGCCTTCACGCACCAGGTGGTGGTGGATGGCCGACAGCGCCAGCAGCGCCGGGATCGCGACCTGCGAGCGGCTGACCCGGCGGTCCGTGATGATCAGGATGTTGTGTCCGCTCTTGAGCGCATCCACGCTCTCGGCGCACAGCGAGGCCAGCTTGGCCTCGATGCCGGCCTTGCCCCAGGCCAGCGGGTAGGTGATGTCGATCTCGTAGGACTTGAACTTGCCGCCGGTCGAGCCCTCGATGGCACGAAGCTTGGCCATGCCCTTGAAATCGAGGATGGGCTGCGACACCTCCAGCCGCATCGGCGGGTTGACCGCATTGATGTCGAGCAGGTTGGGCTTGGGGCCGATGAAGCTGTTCAGGCTCATCACGATGGCCTCGCGGATCGGGTCGATCGGCGGGTTCGTCACCTGGGCGAACAGCTGCTTGAAGTAGTTGTACAAGGGCTTGTTCTTGTCCGACAGCACCGCCAGGGGCGAGTCGTTGCCCATCGAACCTATGCCCTCCTCGCCCGCCGTGGCCATGGGGGCGAGCAGGAACTTCAGGTCCTCCTGGGTGTAGCCGAAGGCCTGCTGGCGATCGAGCAGGGATTCGCTGGAAGCGGGCGGCTGCGCCTCGCTGGCGGGGATCGAATCCAGCCGCACGCGGACGTTGTCGATCCACTGGCGATAGGGCCGCGCGCTGGCGAACTGGTTCTTCAGCTCCTCGTCGTCGACGATGCGGCCCTGCTCCAGGTCGATCAGGAACATCTTGCCCGGCTGCAGGCGCCACTTCTTGACGATGCGGTTCTCGGGGATGGGCAGCACGCCGGACTCCGAGGCCATCACGACCAGGTCGTCGTTGGTGACGATGTAGCGCGCGGGGCGAAGACCGTTGCGATCCAGCGTGGCGCCGATCTGCTTGCCGTCGGTGAAGACCATGGCTGCCGGACCGTCCCAGGGCTCCATCATCGAGGCGTGGTACTCGTAGAACGCGCGGCGGCGCTCGTCCATCATCTCGTGCTGCTCCCACGCCTCGGGGATCATCATCATCGCGGCGTGGGCGAGCGGATAGCCCGACATCGTCAGCAACTCGAGCGTGTTGTCGAAGGTGGCGGTGTCGGACTGGCCGAAGAAGCTGATGGGATAGAGCTTCTTCAGGTCCTCGCCCAGCACCGGCGACTTCATCACGCCTTCACGGGCGCGCATCCAGTTGAAGTTGCCCTTGACGGTGTTGATCTCGCCGTTGTGGGCCACCATCCGGTACGGGTGCGCCAGCGGCCATTCCGGGAAGGTGTTGGTCGAAAAGCGCTGGTGCACCAGTGCCAGGGCCGACACGGTGCGCGGATCGGCCAGGTCCTTGAAGTACTGGCCGACCTGGGTGGCCAGCAGCAGGCCCTTGTAGATGATCGTGCGGCAGCTCATGCTGGGCACGTAGTACTCGCGGCTGTGCGTGAGCTTGAGCGCCTGGATGGCAGCCGAGGCGGTCTTGCGGATGACGTAGAGCTTGCGCTCCAGCGCGTCGGGCACGATGACGTCGGCCCCGCGGCCGATGAACACCTGGCGGATCACCGGCTCCTTGGTGCGCACGGCGGGAGACATGGGCATCTCCATGTCCACCGGCACGTCGCGCCAGCCGAGCAGCACCTGGCCCTCGGCCTTGATCGCCCGCTCCAGTTCCTGCTCGCAGGCCAGCCGGGACGCATGCTCCTTCGGCAGGAAGATCATGCCCACGCCGTATTCGCCCGGCGGCGGCAGTGTGACACCCTGGGCCGCCATCTCGGAGCGGAAGAAGTCGTCTGGGATCTGGATCAGGATCCCCGCGCCGTCGCCCATCAGCTTGTCCGCACCCACCGCGCCACGGTGGTCGAGGTTCTCCAGGATCTTCAGACCCTGGGTGACGATGGCGTGAGCCTTCTGGCCCTTGATGTGGGCGACGAAGCCGACGCCGCAGGCGTCATGCTCGTTGGACTTGTCATACAGGCCGTGGTGGGCCAGGGATTCGATTTCTTCGTGCCGCGTCGTCTCGACAGCGGCGGCGGGAAACTGCGGCGTGGCCTCGGGCATGGCAACGCTCCTCGACGTTGGCTAAGGGGAAACGCGAGGGTACGAGAAAGCCATGCGGGGGACAAGTGCTTTTAATGAGGGTCAGAGACGTATTATTAACTGCACCATTTCGAAACAGTTTTAATTGGGGACACTGTCGTGCGGGTCCGGAATCCGCACCTTCGGAGGGCGCCCTCGCTTCCGGGGCGCCAGGGACAGCCCCGTGAGCTTCTCGAGTTCGGCAAGATAGGCGGGATCCCCCAACGGACGTCCGCTCACCAGGGACGAGACCATGCGCTGCACTTCGGCCGCAGACACCCCTTGCTCCAGCCACGCCTGATAGGCCGCTTCCCGCTCGAATGGCGTGTTGCCCAGCGCCCAATACGGCGCAGGATCGGTGATCAAGGGATCCCTCGCGCCTCCCAGGTGATGAAGCAGGCTGGACCAGGCGTACTCGCGCAGGCCGGTGGCCAGGCCGACACGTTGGGGGTTGAGCTCGATGAATCGCATGCAGGCGAGCACGTTGCTGGCGCCTCCCAGCAGATGCGCCCGGTAGCGTCCTTCATAGAGCGTGCCGGACCGCCCGTGGCGGTGGTTGAAGGCCCCGACGTAGCGACGCCCGAGGTTCTGGACGCTCCGGCTCAGGCCTTCGGCGTTGTGCGGGGTGGCCAGCAGGTGAAGATGGTCCGGCATCAGCACATAGGCGTGAACCGCGACCTTCTGCTCTCTCGCCACCTCGGCCAGCAGGCTCAGCAGTCGGCGTCGGTCCTCGTCGTCGACGAAGATCGGCTGGCGGTTGTTGCCCCGGATGAGAAGGTGGTGCGGGTGACCTGGAAAGGTCAGTCTTGCTTGCCGTGCCATGACCGGAGTCTAGGCGGCTTCCCGACCCCGACCCCTTTTAGAAGGCTGGCGTCAATCGGCGAACAGCCGGGTGCCGGTGAGGCGGATGTGCTCCCGGATCGCGAATCTGTCCGTCATGCCGGCGATGTAATCGGCCATGGATCGCATCGGATCGGCCGTTCCGGCATGGTCCGGCGGCAGCTCGCCTGGGCGGTCGCGGTAGATCATGAACAGGTCGGCGATGACCTGCTTCGCCGCATCGGTGGTCGCCATCACCTGCGGGTGGCGGTAGAGGGCGCGGTACAGGAATCGCTTCATCTTGGCGCTGCCCTCGCGCATCGCCGGACTGAAGCCGACCAGCGGCGGCATCAATTTCACGGCGTCGGGGCTGTCAGGCCTGGCTTCGTCGAGCCTGGCCCGCGTCGTGTCGATCACGTCGTAGACCTGCGCAGAAAGCATGCGGCGCAGGATCTCTGCCAGCAGTCTTCGATCGCCTCTTGCCGCCAGCCCGGGATGCTGCGCAAGCGTGTCTTCGTGGAACCGCTCGAAAAGCTCCACCTCCCGAAGCTGGCTCATGGCCAGCAGGCCTGAGCGCACGCCATCGTCGATGTCGTGCGCGTTGTAGGCGATCTCGTCTGCAAGGTTGGTCAGCTGCGCCTCGAGGCTGGGCTGTTGGCCGCGCAGGAATCGCTGGCCGATCCCA
Organism: Ideonella flava; assembly: GCF_051857595.1. NCBI lineage: Bacteria > Pseudomonadati > Pseudomonadota > Betaproteobacteria > Burkholderiales > Sphaerotilaceae > Ideonella > Ideonella flava. Next base: position 421,924 of record NZ_JBPZHD010000006.1, on the reverse strand, counting down.
CCCGCTTCCGTCTCCTCCCAGCGGCGCGCCAAGGCCAGGGGACAGCGCTTGAGGATGCCCTCGCGGGTCTCGAAGCACAGATTCAGGCCATCCCACTCCGGGTAGCGCTGCTCGAGCTTGTCGACGACCCGCAGGCTCTGCAGGTTGTGCTCGAAGCCGCCGTGACCGGCCATGCACGCATTCAGCGCGTCCTGGCCTGCATGGCCGAAAGGCGTATGGCCGAGGTCATGGGCCAGTGCGATGGCTTCGACCAGATCCTCGCTGAGGCCCAGGCTGTGCGCGATCGACCGCCCCAGCTGGGCGACTTCGAGCGAATGGGTCAGCCGGGTGCGAAAAAGATCTCCCTCGTGGTTCAGGAAGACCTGCGTCTTGTAGACCAAGCGTCTGAAGGCGCTGCTATGGACGATGCGGTCGCGATCGCGCTGAAAGTCGGTGCGGGTCGGCGCCGGCGGCTCCGGGACCTTTCGCCCACGACTCGCGGCGGCGCTGCTGGCCCAGGGTGCGAGACCGGACTCGCGTGGCGCGGGTTCGAAGGGACCGGCGCCGGTCATGCTGCGGGCCCTCAGCCGCAGTGGGCCGCAATGCATTCGGCCACGAGGCCGTCTGGCGCGGTACGCAAGGCGGCCCGTCCCAGCCCCTCTATCACGACGAAACGGATATCACCCGCCTCGGCTTTCTTGTCGACGCGCATGTGGCGAAGGTATTCGTCCGTTCCCAGCGCGGGGCCGCGGGAAGGCAATCCCGCCCTCTCGATCAGCCGGGCCAGCCGCCGACACAGGCCGGGCGGCGTGAGGCCCAGCCGCTCGGAAAGTTCGGCGGCCATCACCATGCCCGCTGCCACCGCCTCGCCGTGCAGCCACGCCCCGAAGCCGAGTCCCGCCTCGATGGCATGGCCGAAGGTGTGGCCGAAGTTGAGGATGGCCCGCAAGCCGCCTTCTCGTTCGTCGGCCCCGACCACCTGGGCCTTGATCTCGCAGGATCGCCGGACGGCATGGACCAGCAGATCCGGCTGGCGCCTGCGCAGCCCCTCGATGTTCTGCTCCAGCCATTCGAGGAAGACCGGGTCCGCGATCGGACCGTATTTGATGACCTCCGCCAAGCCGGCACTCATCTCGCGCGAAGGCAGTGTGGCCAGGGTGTCCAGATCGCAGATCACCCGAGCGGGCTGATGAAAGGCCCCGACCATGTTCTTGCCCAGCGGATGGTTGATCGCTGTCTTGCCACCCACCGATGAATCCACCTGGGCCAGCAAGGTGGTGGGCACCTGGACAAACGGCACACCGCGCATGTAGCAGGCCGCCGCGAATCCTGTCATGTCGCCAACGACACCACCGCCCAGCGCGAAGAGCACCGTCTTGCGGTCGCAGCCCTCGGCCAGCAGTACGTCGAAGATGCGATTCAAGGTGGTCCAGTCCTTGTAGGCCTCGCCATCGGGCAGGCCCAGGAGGTGGACCTGGCGGTACGTCGCCGAAAGACGGGCCGCCAGTTTCTCGGCGTACAGCGGGGCGACCGTCTCGTTCGTGACGATCAGTGCGTGGCTTGCCGCCGGCAAGCCCTGCCACACGAGCTCATCCGCCAGCAGCCCCGGGCCGATGAGGATGTCATAGGACCGTTCGCCGAGGGAGACCGGCACTCGCGTGGGCAGCGGCTGCCCCATGCCCGGATTGGCCTTGGTATTCATAGGCGGGCGAGTTTAAGCGCCCGGCTGCGGCCCACCCGGCTTGGCATTCAGGCCCGCCATCTCGAGCTGCATGTGCAGCAGATTCACCAGCGTCGGCACGGAGGTGCGCCCCGTGTCGAGCACGAAGCTGGCAACCTCCCGGTAAAGCGGGTCCCGCTGCCGGAACAGGTCGCGCAGGCGCCGCAGCGGATCGCCCCCTTGCAGCAGGGGCCGGTGGGTGTCATGGCGCAGGCGCCGGGCCAGGTCCTCCGGCGTCGCTCTCAGGTAGACGACGTGGTTGCCCGGCTGCGCCAGGGCGCGCCGATTGGCTGGCCTCAGCACCGCCCCGCCGCCCGTGGCCAATACCAGCTGCGAGGGGCGGGCCAGGCGCTCGACGACCTCCTGCTCGATCTCGCGGAATCGCTCTTCACCCTGGCGATCGAAGAAGCTGCGGATCGAGCAGCCTATCTGCCTTTCGATCTCTGCATCCGAGTCCGCGAAACTCCAGCCCATCTGCCGCGCCAGCTGACGCCCGGCTGTGGATTTGCCACAGCCGGGCATGCCGACGAGGACGATGGTCACTGGCTACACTGGCTCTTGCCGGTGTCCGGCGTCGTCGCGGTCGTGACATCGAACGAGTACGACGTGGCGACACCCTTGGGCGAAGTGGTGGTCACCGAGATCGCGCCAGCCGCAGCGTCAGTGAACTTGTACAGGATGGACGCACCCGTGGCCGAGGAGGTGCTGGGGATCGGCGTACCGCTGACCGACACCGAGATGCCCGACGTGGCACTGACCGTGACCGCCGTGCCCGCCGGCATCGGGTTCAACCGGTTGGTGTTCGTGTCGGAGACCAGGAACTTCAGGCTGCCCTGGCTCGGCATGTTGTACAGCTTGCCCGCGCCCATCAGGAAGTAGGTGCCGCTCGCTCCACTGTCGCCGACCACCGAGAACGTCTGGCAATCGCTGTCGATCTTGGCCGTGCCGACATTGGCAATCACGCCGGCACCGGAGCGATACCACATCAGGCGCGACGTCGAGGTCGAGAACACCGTCTCGGTGGCGCGCCGGACATAGGCGCGTCCCCAGGCGCCGTCGCAGGTGGTGCCGGCCACCGACGGGATGGTCGCGTCCAGCGTCAGCAGCCCGCTCGGGTCCTTCACCGGATCAACTGCCGCGCAGGCCTTGGAGCCGGTGATGCCGAGCGAGATGAACTGGTCCAGCACCGGATCGTAGGTCTGGCTGAAGCTGCGGCTCAGGAAAACGTCGCCCAGGTCCTGGAACGTCTCGCTGCCGGTGGTGAAGATGTTGTCGCCATTGACGTCGAGGAAGGATTCCTCGCCGAGCGCGTAGGCCAGCACCGTGACCCGGCCGTCCGCGGGACGAGGCGACGAGGACCGGAAATTGACCGTGGCGCTTCCGATGCCGTCGGTGATGCTGATCTGCTTCGTGGACTCGATCTGGCCGCCTTCGGTGACGAAGTTGATCGACGTGCCGGCCGGCACCGGGTTGCCCAGGCGATCGGAGGCGTAGATGGTGTAGTTGTTGACCGTCCCGTCGTAGTCCATGCCCTCGATGTTGATCGTGGCCTGCGAGAGCGAGAAGTTGAGCTGCGAAGGCAGGCCCACCGCGATGCTCAGGCTGCTCGAGACGGTCGAGATGTTGGTCCCCTCGAGGGTGGCCTTGATCCGCACCGGGGTGGGCACCGTGCCGGAATTGATCCGCACCGTGACCTGCCCGTTGGAATCACTCAGCTTGGTCACCGCCGAAGAGCCGCCGTCCATCGTCAGGCCGCCGGCCAGCGTGGTCGGCTCCAGCACGACACTCTGGTTCGGCAGCGCGTTGCCCGCCTCGTCCTTGACCACGAAGGTGACCGTCGAAGTCTCAGTGAAGCCCGAGTTCTTCAGGTAGATCGTCTCGGGCGATGCCGACACGAAGCCCAGGCTGCTGGCGCTGGGCGAAGCCAGCGGGATGGTCAGCGAAGAGGACGTGGTGGTGCCGGTGATCGTCACCTGCACCGTGTCCGCGCTGTCGGTGGCGCCGCACTGGGCATCCTTGTAGGTGAAGCTGGCCGTGCCGTTGGTGGTCGTCTGCGCCTCCGGCGTGAGGGTCGCCTTGTTCTTGTTGGCGCACAGCGAGACGATGGACAGGGCCACCGGTGTCCCGGGCGTCGTGCCAGCCAGAGTCACGGTCAGGTTGGCCTGGCCATAGGCACTCAGCGTGCCACCGCCCAGGTCGGAGGTGAACGACGCGATGGTCACTTCCGTCGCCGTGATCTGGAAGCCGCTGGTCGCCGTGACCACGGTGCCATCGACCGTTGCACTCGCAGTCACCGTGTCGGCACCCGAGGTGGTGCTGGACGCCGGATACAACGCCACCGATGCCTGGCCGGACGTGTTGGTCAGCGCCGTGTTGGCGCTGAAGGTGCCCAGGCCGCCCACGGTGCCGAAGTTCACCACTGCGCTGGGAACGGCGACGCCCGAGGCGTCGCGCAAGGTCACCGTCACCGTCGCCGGCGACGTGGCGGTCACGGTCTGGCTGGAAAGGCTCATCACCATTTCCGGCGAGCCCCCGCCCGAGCCTTCGACGACCGCAAAGCTCTTGGTACGGGTCACGCTGCCGCTGGTGACGGTGATCGTGATCGTGCGGGGGGTCGTGTCGTCGCCGATGCTCACCGTGGCAGACACTTCGCCGCTGTCGTCCGTTTCGGTGCCGTCCGCTATGACCACACCACCGTTGTCGGCGGTGATGGTGACAGCCGCGCCCGAGACCACCTGGTTCGAGGAATTGACCGCGGTGACCGTCATCGACACCGGATCGGCCGATCCGTTGGCCAGCGACGTCGGGACGCCACTGATGATGAGGTTCGCGACCTCCGAACTTCCGCCGCCGCCGCCGCAGCCCAGAGCGCAGTCGCCTGCGCTGCCTCCGCCACCACCGCAACCGGCCAGCAGTGCGGTCATGGTCAGCCCGAGTGCCCAGGCCTTCATCCGTCGAATCATTGAGAGCTCCACTATGCGTCGTCAGCGAGCGCGATCAGCGCGCCGCCGAATGGTCGTTCACGATCTTCGGCGTGATGAAGATCAGCAGTTCGGTGCGTGTGCTGAGCTTGACCTTGTCCTTGAACAGGTAGCCGAGATACGGGATGTCGCCAAGGAGAGGAACCTTGTTGACGTCCTCACGATCGTTCTGCGTGAAGATGCCACCGATCACCACCGTGCCGCCGTTCTCGACCAACACCTCGGTGGTGACTTCCTTCTTGTTGATGGCCGGGCCGGCGGTCGTCGCCTCGCCGCGGCTGTCCTTCGACACGTCCACCGACAGGATCACGTTGCCCTCGGGCGTGATCTGCGGGGTGACTTCCAGCTTGAGCGTGGCATCCCGGAACTGCACCGAGGTCGCACCGCTGGATGTGGCCACCAGGTAGGGGATTTCCTCGCCCTGCTTGACGATGGCGCGCTTCTGGTCAGCGGTGATGACACGCGGGCTGGAAACGATCTTGCCGCGGCCTTCGGCTTCGAGGGCCGAGAGCTCGAGGTTCAGGAACCGATTCGCGGTGGCGCTGAACAGCGACAGCGCGAAGGTCGCCGCCGACGCGGTACTGATCGTGCCCGTGCTCGCCGGCAGGTTCACGAATTGGGTGTCGTTGTAGCTGGTGGGCGTGTTCGGCGTCTGCAGTGTCTGCACGCCCACGTTCGAATAGTTGCCCCCGACGGTGAGGTAGTTGCCGTTGCCCACCGAGTATCCCGGGATGCCTCCACGCAGGCCGCGAAGATCCGCACTGCCCAGCTTCACGCCGAGCGCGCGGCCGAACTTGTCGTCGGCCTCGACGATGCGAGCCTCGATCAGCACCTGGCGTACCGGCACGTCGATCTTGGCGATCATCACCGCGACTTCCTCCAGCTTGGAAGGGATGTCGGATACGAAGAGCTGGTTGGTGCGTCCTTCGGCCATGACACTGCCGCGCGGCGACAGGATGCGGATGTTGTTGGAGCCGGAGCCGGCGGTCGTCGTCACGCTGATCGCCTTGCCGTCGGCACCCACCATTTGCCCCAGCAGAGCCCGGGCGATGTCCTCCGACTTCGCATAGTTCAACTGGAAGGACTGGGTTCGCACCGGCTCGAGGTCGGCGATCTTCTTCTTCGATTCAAGCTCGACCTGCTCCTTGGCGGCGAGCTCTTCCTTGGGCGCGATCCACAGCACGTTGCCGGACTTTCGCATGCCCAGGCCCTTGGCCTGGAGGATGATGTCCAGCGCCTGGTCCCAGGGCACGTCCTTCAGGCGAAGCGTCACATCGCCGGTGACCGTATCGCTCGTCACCACATTGAAGTTGGTGAAGTCGGCAATCACCTGCAGCAGCGATCGCACCTCGATCTTCTGGAAGTTCAGCGACAGCTTCTCGCCTTGATAGCCCGGACCTTGGGTGACCTTGTTGGGGTCGAGCTTGACCGGCCGGACTTCGAGAACGAACTGCGTGTCGGTCTGGTAGGCACTGTGCTCCCAGGCGCCGCGCGGCTCGACGACCATCCGCACGCGGTCGCCGCTTTGCACCGTGGAAATGCCTTGGACCGGCGTGCCGAAATCGGAGACGTCGAGCTTTCGACGCAACGCTTCGGGCAGGGTCGACCTGAGGAACTCGACCACCAGGTTCTGCCCCTGCTGGCGCAGGTCCACGCCGATCTGGGTACTGGCCAGCCCGACGATGATGCGACCCGAGCCGTCTGCTCCGCGGCGGAAGTCGATATCACGCAGCGGCAGCTGCTCGACGTTCTGGCTGTTCGCAAAGTGGACAGGTTGCGACGGGGCCGCGCTGGCCACCGCCCCCGATGCCGACGGCTGATCCAGCGAGATCAGCAGCACCTTGCCCTGCAGTTCAGTGCGGTAGTTGGTCGCCTGCTTGAGGTTCAACACCATGCGAGTGCGCTCGCCGGCACTGGCGATGTTCACGCTGCGCACGTTGGCCGAATTGATTTCCACGGCCGATTTGCCCATGCCGTTGGCGACGTTGGGCAGGTCGATAGCCACACGGGGCGGGGCCTGGATGACGAAGCCTGCCGGCGCGGAAGCCAGCGGTTCGCTCAGCTCGACGCGGATCACCTCCCCCGTGGACTGCTGATTGCTGCTGATCGATCGGATCAGGTTCTGCGCCCAGGTCAGCCCCGGCATCGCGAGGCCGAGGGCCACCAGCAGCCCACCCACAGTCCAACTACGCATCTTGCGTGACTCCAACTCGTTATTCATCGCGCCTTCTCCTGCAGCTGGAGGGTCGTGGTGCGCTCGATCCATTCGCCCGCCGCGTCCTGCACGAGTTCGCGCAGCGACAGTTCCGTTTCGTCGATCTTGGTGATCTGGCCGTAGTTCTGGCCCATGTATTCGCCGGCCTTGACGTAGTGCAGCAGCTTGTCCACCTCGACGAGGGCATACGGGCGGCCCTGGCGTGACACCATGCCGACCATCTTCATCGCATCGAGGGGATAGGCCTCCAGCGGCTCCTTGCGGCGTCGCATCTGGGCGGCCAGCATGGGGTTGGACTGACCACCGTCCACGCGGGTGCCCGTCGCAATCTTCTGGATGCTGAAGGGTTCGACACCCGTGATTGCACTGTAGGGCTGGGGCGCGAACTTCTTGGGCGCGACGATGGGCTCGACGTTCGGCTTGGCGGCGCGCTTTTGCTGCTCCATCCACTGCGTCAGCTCGTCGATGTTGGCGCCGCAGCCGACGACCACGAACGTGGCGCCGAGCAGGCTCAGACCAAGGCGCTTCATGACTTCTTGCCCTTATCTTTTTGCTTCGCCTTGGCAGCCGCCGCCTTGACCTCGGCGACTTCTGCGGCATCGAGATAGCGGTACGTGCGCGCCGTAGCCTCCATCGTCAGATTGCCCGACGGATCCTTCTCCTTCGGCGGCGGTGTGATCGTGAGGTTGTGCAGGGTCACGATGCGCGACAGGTTCGCCACGTCGGCCACGAACGAACCCACGTCGTGGTAGCGGCCCGAAACCTTGATCGCGATCGGCAATTCGGCGTAGTAGTCCTTGACCACCACCTGACCGGGCCGGAACAGCTCGAACTGCAGTCCTCGCCCGATGCCGGCCTGGTTGATGTCGGACAGCAAGGCATCCATCTCGGCCTTGCCCGGCAGCTGCTTCTCGAGCTGGGTCACGTACTCCTGGACCTGCTCCTTCTGCCGCTTGAGTTCATCGAGATTCACGGCTTGCGCCAGCTTGGCGCTGTAGTCGCTCTTGAGCCGGGGCTCCTTGTCGCGGGCCGCCTGGAGGCCGGCATCCGCGTCGCTGAGCACGGCCACCCAGCCGAGCACGACGACGGCGATGGCCACGGCGATGCAACTGGCGATCTTCGGCAGGATGGGCCACTGGCCCGGCTCCTTCGGATTGAGCTCGCGGAACTGGGCTGATGCGCGCCGAAGGGCGGCGCCAACATCAATGCGGGGGGTAGTGGACTTGGTCGCCATCATGCGCCTCACGAGACCTTGGCGGGCTTGGCCTTGGGAGCGCTGGCTGCACTGCCCGCTCCTGTCGGCGCCTGCGGGCGCTTGATCGACACGCGCATCGAGAAATCGAACAGGCGGCGCGCCTCCCGGTCCTTGCCGAGCGTGACGGCCTTGATCTCCACCAGCTCGGGCCGCTCCAGCCACGGCGAGCTGTAGGCGGTGTTGCGCAACATTTCGGACACTCGCTCGTTGGTTTGCGACATGCCGCCGATCGTCACGATGTTGCCGCTCTGCTTGACCGAGGTGAGGTAGATGCCTTCGGGGGTCTGCTTGACGAGTTCGTCCAGCAGATAGACCGGCACGTTCCGGTCGGTCTGCAGATCCTCGACCGCCTTCTGCCGCGCCTTCAGGGCTTCGATCTCCGCCTTCAGCGTGGCCACGTCCTTGATCTGCTCTTCGAGCTTCTTGATTTCTTCGGCCAGGAACCGGTTGCGGGACTCCTGCGCCGAAGTCATCTGCTGCAACACGCCGAACCACAGGATCACGATGCCCGCGCCGACGAGTGCGGCCAGGCCCAGGGCCGAGAAGAAGGCCCTCTTGCGTTCCTGCCGGCGCGCCTCGCGGTGCGGGAGTAGGTTGATCAGGATCACTGCACGAACCTCCGCATCGCCAGACCACAGGCCGTCAGGTATGACGGCGCCTCGCGCCGGAGCTTGGCCTCGCGCACGGACGAACCGAGTTTCATGCTTTCGAATGGATTGACCACCTTGGACGCGAAACCGGTCACTTCCTTGACCCGCTCGCGCAGGCCAGGCATGGCCGCCGTCCCACCGGCCAGCATCACGTAGTGCACCTTGTGGTGCGGCGTGCTGGTGAAGAAGTACTGCAGGGCCCGCCCGATCTCGTGGGCCAGGCTGTCGACGAAGGGCGTCAGCAGCGTGGACTCGTAGTCCTCGGGGAGGTCGCCGCTGATCTTCTTCTGCTCGGCTTCCTCGTAGGAGAAGCCGTACTGACGCGAGATCAGCTGGGTCAACTGCGATCCGCCGAAGGATTGGTCGCGGTCATACAACATCTCCTCCTCGCGCAGGACCTTGAGGCTGGTGGTGTCGGCACCGATCTCGAACAAGGCCACGAGCGAATCCTTGCCTTCGTCCGGCAGGGCATTGATCAACCGGCCCATCGCGAGCCGGGAGGCGTGGGATTCGATGTCCAGGACCACCGGCGTCAAGCCGGCAGCCTCTGCCAGACCCTGGCGATCCTGCACGCGGTCCTTGCGCGAGGCGGCGATCAGCACATCGACGTCGCCAGCCGAATTGGCGTTCGGGCCGATGACGCAGAAGTCCAGACTCACTTCGTCCAACGAAAACGGGATGTATTGATGGGCTTCGGATTCGACCTGGAGCTCCATCTCGTCCTCGCGCAGCCCGGCCGGCAGCACGATCTTCTTCGTGATCACCGCCGACTGGGGCATGGCCATGACGACGTGGCGCGTCTTGGTGCCGCTTCGGCTGACGAGGCGGCGAACGGCGTCGGCGACCTCGTCGAATTTTTCGATCTGGCCATCGACGATCCAACCCTTTTCGAAGGGTTCGCTGGACAGACGCTCCAGAACCAGTTCGCCGGATGCGGACTGAGACAGTTCCACCAGCTTGACACTGGAGGAGCTGATATCGAGGCCAATCATCGGCGGATGCTTCTGGCCCAACAGGCGGTCAAGGAAACCCACGGATCGCGGCTCCAGCAGCGCCACAAGCGGACGCAAAGTTAACAAAGCACTTCAATGCTAGCAGTACAAGTGTTGGGAAACAAAGGAAAAACGGCCAGCAAATCACGCTCCTCGTTGTGAATCTCACACGTGTTTCGGTCATCTCCAAAAAGGCCCACCGAGGGTTTTCACCAGCGTCTGTGACCAAGCGTTTACGGACGCAAGCAACTGTTGGCACGGACCCATTTCAAAGGGCCGTCGACGGCTCCGGGTTCCATTTCCCCCATTTCTATAATCGGCCCGCCTTTGCAGGAGCCTCATGAGCGACGAGCGTGAAAAATCCCCTTCGACCACCGCGGGCGGAGCCGCCCGGAGCTGGTGGCGTCTACCGGCTCGTTTGCTGTTGGGGGCTCTGGGGCTGGTCACCGCCGGCGTCGCGGTCGTCCTGATCGGCGCGGCCATCGCCCTCGCGGTGGCCTACCCCAACCTCCCGGAGCTCGACTCGGTCACCGACTACCGCCCGCGGCTGCCGCTGCGCGTGTTGTCCGCCGACGGCGTGCTGCTGGGTGAGTACGGCGACGAAAAGCGAACCTTCACACCGATCGCCCAGATCCCGAAGGTGATGCAGGACGCCGTGCTGGCGATCGAGGATGCGCGCTTCTATCAACACAGCGGCGTCGACTACATCGGCGTGCTGCGCGCCGGACTCGCCCAGTTCGGCTCGGTCGGCAGCCAGGGGGCCTCCACCATCACCATGCAGGTGGCGCGCAACTTCTATCTTTCGACCGAGAAGACGCTCACCCGCAAGCTCTACGAGATCCTTCTGGCCCTGAAGATCGAGAGCCAGCTCAGCAAGGACCAGATCCTCGAGCTGTACATGAACCAGATCTACCTGGGCCAGCGCGCCTACGGCTTCGCGGCCGCCAGCGAGATCTACTTCGGCAAGCCACTGAAAGAGATCTCCATAGCGGAAGCTGCCATGCTGGCCGGCTTGCCCAAGGCCCCGTCCGCCTACAACCCGATCGCGAACCCGAAGCGCGCGACGCTGCGACAGCAATACATCATCGACCGCATGCTGGACAACGGCTTCATCACGGCCGAGCAGCACGCCACCGCCAAGGCCCAGGAGCTGAAGTACCGGGTCCAGACCGACGTGGCGGTTCACGCCGAGTACGTGGCCGAGGTGGCACGCCAGCTGGTCTTCAGCCAGTACGGCGCGGAGACCTACACCCGCGGCCTGCAGGTGCAGCTGACGGTGCGCGCCTCCGACCAGCTGATCGCCTACCGGGCGCTGCGCCGCGGTCTCCTGGACTACGAGCGGCGACAGGTCTATCGAGGCCCGGAGGCCTACATCGACCTGCCCGCCGACCCGAAAGCGGTCGATGCCCGTGTGGCCGAGGCGCTGGCGGACCATCCGGACAACGACGAGCTCAAGGCCGCCGTCGTGCTGGAAGCCGGGCCGAAGAAGGTCGTGGCCGTCCTGCAGTCGGGCGAGTCCATCACGGTGACCGGCGATGGACTGAAGCCCGTCGCCTCCGGGCTCGCGGCCAATGCCGATGCCAAGCGCCAGATCCGACGCGGTGCCGTCGTGCGGGCCATCAAGGGCACCAAGGGCGACTGGACCCTGACGCAGCAACCCGAGGTGGAAGGCGCGTTCGTGTCCATCGAGCCCGCCAACGGCGCCATCCGTGCCATGGTGGGCGGCTTCGACTTCGGCAAGAACAAGTTCAACCATGTGACGCAGGCCTGGCGACAGCCCGGCTCCAGCTTCAAGCCGTTCATCTACTCGTCGGCGCTGGAAAAAGGCTTCACACCGGCCACCGTCGTCAACGACGCCCCCCTGTTCTTCGATGCCGGAGCGACCGGCAGCCAGCCGTGGGAGCCCAAGAACTACGACGGCAAGTTCGAGGGACCCATGCCGCTGCGCACCGCGCTCGCCAAGTCCAAGAACATGGTGTCGATCCGGATCCTGCAGTCGGTGGGTGTCGACTACGCGCGCGACTGGGTCACCCGCTTCGGTTTCGACCGCGAGAAGCACGAGCCCTACCTCACGATGGCGTTGGGGGCCGGCTCCGTCACCCCGATGCAGATGGCCACCGCCTACAGCGTCTTCGCCAACGGCGGCTACCGCGTCACGCCGGTGCTGATAGAGCGCATCTACGACTCACGCGGCAAGGTCTTGCACCAGGTCGACCTGAAGTCGCCCGACGAATCGCAGCGCGTGATCGACGCACGCAACGCCTTCGTGATGGACAGCCTGCTGCAGGAAGTGACCCGCTCGGGCACCGCGGCACGCGCGCAGGCGACGCTGAAGCGGCCGGATCTCTATGGCAAGACGGGCACCACCAACGATTCGATGGACGCATGGTTCGCGGGCTTCCAGCCGAGCCTGGCGGCGATCGTCTGGATCGGTTACGACACGCCTCGCAAGCTGGGCGACCGTGAGACGGGCGGCGGCCTCGCGCTGCCGGTCTGGATCGAATACATGAGCCAGACGCTCAAGGGCGTCCCGGTGGCCGAAGCCAAGGTGCCCGAGGGCGTGATCAACGTGGCCGGCGAGTGGTACTACGACGAATACAGCCCGGGACAAGGCATCACGACCCTGGGGACCGAGGATGCCCTGCCGCAGGCCCCCACCGAAGACGAGAAGAAGGGCATTCTCGACTTGTTCCGCTGACCCCCACGCCCCCTTCCGGGGGCTGCCTCCTCGAGGGGCCTCTTGCAGCGGACCGGCCAACCCCGATCCGCGACAGCGGCCTGGATCCGATGGGCGCTTCGCGTGTCAGGCAGGCGCGGCGAATGCCAGCGGCTTGCCCGCTTGGGCGGTGGCCTGGTCGGACAGGCGCTGGAAGAAGTCGGCGCCGTCGCGGGTGTCGAGCCAGCGGCCGTCTGGCTGGAGGCGGAAGTGGTAGCCGCCGGCCTTGGCCGCGAGCCACAGTTCATGCAAGGGTGGCTGGGCATTGATGATGAGCTTGCTGCCGTCAGGCAGCGCCAGCTCTAGCAGCCCGCCGGTGCGATGGCTGTCGATGTCGATCACGTCCTCGTCCAGCCAGCGGTCGATCTGAAGCTCGATCGCGGCCAGCGCGGCATGGGCCCGCTGAAGGTATTCGGCATCGGAGAAGGAGGAAGCGGTCATGGTCGTCGGTACACTTCGCGGCATGCCGTACCGCGCCGCGTCGAGTGTAGTGGCGCCTGACCCGCGCCTCGTCCCCGGGGTCTTCCGCCACAGCACAGGAGCCCTCCTCGCGCTGGCTCTTCTGGCCGGATGCGGGCAACGCGGCCCGCTCGTGCTGCCCGGGGCAGCTCATGGTGCATCGTCGCCCGCCGCTTCGGCTCCCGCCGCCTCCACTCCACCGCCTGCTGCCGCCTCCGCTGCCCGATGACCCTGCCCGGCCACCCTTTCCTCGCATCGCACGACGATCAACTGACCCTCGAAGGTCACTCGCTGACCGAACTCGGGCGGCGCTTCGGCACTCCGCTGTACGTGTATTCGCGCAACGCGATGCGTGCCCAGGCGGCGAGCTACCAGCGCGCCCTGGCCGGCCGCTCGCACCTGGTCTGCTATGCCATGAAGGCCAATTCGAGCCTCGCGGTGCTGCAGACTTTCGCGGAGGCAGGCTGCGGCTTCGACATCGTCTCCGGCGGTGAGCTGCAACGGGTGCTGACGGCCGGGGGCCGGGCGGACCGCATCGTCTTTTCGGGTGTCGGCAAGACGGCCGAGGAGATGCGCCTCGCGCTCGATGCCCGGGTGCGCTGCTTCAACGTCGAGAGCGAAGCCGAGCTGTCCGTGCTGTCGGAGGTAGCCCACGCCATGGGACGCCGCGCGCCGGTCAGCCTGCGAGTCAACCCCGACGTCGACGCCGGGACCCATCCCTACATCTCGACCGGCCTGAAGGCCAACAAGTTCGGCATTGCGCACGAGCAGGCGCTGGCCGCGTATGCCCGTGCGCGCGCGCTGCCCGGCATCGAAGTGATGGGCATCGATTGCCACATCGGCTCGCAGATCACCAGCGCCAGCCCCTACCTCGATGCGCTGGATCGCCTGCTGGATCTCGTCGACGCGCTTTCGGCGCAGGGCGTAGACCTGCAGCACATCGATCTTGGCGGCGGGCTGGGCATCACCTACACCGATGAAGAGCCGCCCAGCGCCGAGGATCTGGTCCGCCAGATGCTGGGGCGCATCGACGCCCGCGGGCACGGTCACCGCGAGGTCCTCGTCGAGCCCGGCCGGTCGCTCGTCGGCAATGCCGGCGTCCTGCTGAGCTCCGTGCTCTACCTCAAGCCCGGGGAAGAAAAGAACTTCTGCATCGTGGACGCCGCGATGAACGATCTGGTGCGTCCCGCGATGTACCAGGCGTGGATGCGGATCGAGCCTTGCCAGCGTCGCGGCTCGACCGTGGCGCGCACCTGGGACGTGGTCGGGCCGGTGTGCGAATCCGGCGACTGGCTGGGTCACGACCGCAAGCTCGCGGTGGAACAAGGCGACGTGCTGGCGGTGCTGTCCGCAGGCGCCTACGGAATGACCATGGCCAGCAACTACAACACCCGGCCGCGCGCGGCCGAGGTGATGGTCGATGGCGATGCCGTGCACCTGATCCGCGAACGCGAGTCCATCGAGCAATTGATCGCCGGCGAGCGACTCATCGGCTGACGTCCCGGGCCGTCCGGTCGGTCAGATCCGCCCCTCCTCCACGGCGTGGCAGGCGATCTTGATGCCCTGCAACGACTGCCAGACCGGGCGCTCGCTGCGGCAGCGCGCATTCGCATGCGGGCAGCGCGGGTGGAACGCGCAACCGCCAGGCGGCTGCAGCGGGTTGGGCACCTCTCCCTGCACGGGCGTGCGCGGCCGCCCGCTCATGTGCAGGTCCGGGATCGCATCCAGCAGCATGCGCGTATACGGATGGCGCGGCGAAGCAAACAGCCGCGCTTTCGGTGCCAGCTCGACCAGCCGGCCCAGGTACATCACCCCGACTTCATCGCTGACATGGCGCACCACGGCCAGGTTGTGCGAGATGAACAGATAGCTCAGGCCGCGCTCGCGCTGCAGATCCTTCATCAGGTTGAGCACCTGGGCCTGGACCGACACGTCCAGCGCCGAGGTCGGCTCATCGCAGACCAGGAACGCCGGGCGTGTGGCCAGCGCCCGCGCGATCGAGATCCGCTGCCGCTGGCCACCGGAGAACTGGTGCGGATACCGGCGCGCATCCAGGGCGGACAGGCCGACGGCCCGCAGCAACTCGTCCACATTCGCATCGAGCTCGCCGCGATCGCGCACGAGCCCGTGCTCACGCAGGGGCTCGGCCACGATTTCGCGCACCCGCCAGCGAGGATTGAGGCTCGCGTATGGGTCCTGGAAGATCATCTGCATCCGGCGCCGCAAGGCCAGGGTGCGGGCCGATCGCTCGTGCCAATCGGCTCGCTGGCCGTCGAACAGCACCTCTCCACGCGTCGGCGCATGCAGGCCCACCAGCAGCCGGGCGACGGTGCTCTTGCCGCAACCCGATTCTCCGACCAGCGCCAGCGTGCGGCCCGCCTCGATGTCGAAGCTCACGCCGTCCACTGCGTGCACGTAGCGTCTCGGTTGACGTTCCACGAGGCGGTTCAGCCAGGGCGAGGAGACGTCGAACAGCTTGGCCAGATCGCGCACCTCGACGAGCGGCGGCTGCGTCTGCTGGTCCGCCTGCGTCACACGGCCCCCTCGGCGAGAAGCCAGCAGGCGGCGCGGGTGGCGCCCGCTTCCATCAACTCGGGGCGTTGCTGCGGGCAGCGGGGCATCACGCAGGCACAACGGGGGTGAAAGGCACAGCCGGTCGGGATGGCGTTCAGCCGCGGCATGGTGCCGTCGATCTGTGCCAGGCGCTCGCGGTCCTCGTCCATCGCCGGAATGGACCCCATCAGGCCGCGGGTGTAGGGATGCGCCGGCTGGTGGATCACCTGCTGCACCGGCCCTATCTCCACGATGCGTCCGGCATACATCACCGCGACGCGATCGCAGGCCTCCGCGATCACGCCCATGTCGTGCGTCACCAGCATCACGGCGGCGTGATGCTCGCGCGCCAGGCGCTTGAGCAGGAAGATGATCTGCGCCTGGATCGAGACGTCGAGCGCGGTCGTGGGCTCATCCGCGACGATCAGGCGCGGCTCGGCAGCCAGCGCCAGCGCGATCACCACCCGCTGCCTCATGCCGCCCGAGAACTGGTGCGGGTACTGGTCGATGCGCGCCTCGGGCGCGGGAATGCCGGTCTGGCGCAGCAGGTCGATCGCCCTTTCGCGCGCCTGAAGGGCCGACAGCGGCAGGTGCGTGCGAATGGTCTGGACCAGTTGGTGACCGACGGTGTAGAGCGGGTTCAGCGAAGTCAGCGGATCCTGGAAGATGGCGCCGATCTGCCGACCCCGCACGCGCCGCATCTCGGCCGGTGGCAGATTGTCGATGCGACGGCCGTCGAGCCGGATCTCGCCGCCGGCGATGCGCCCGGGCGGCTCGATCAGGCCGATGATGGCCGCGCCGGTGAGCGACTTGCCCGCCCCGGATTCGCCCACCACGCCGAGGATCTCGCCTGCAGCGATGGAGAAGCTCACCTCGTCAAGGGCGAGCAGGGCGCCACGCCGGGTCGGAAACTCGACGCGAAGACGCTCCACCTCCAGCAATGGGACCTGGGCCTCCGACCTCACTGCAGCCTCGGGTTGAGCGCGTCGCGCAGCCAGTCGCCCAGCAGGTTCACGCTGAGGGCGATGATCATCAGCATCGCGCCGGGGAAGACGGTGATCCACCACTCGCCAGAAAACAGGTGGTCATTGCCAATGCGGATGAGCGTCCCCAGGGACGGGCTCGTGGGCGGCACGCCCACGCCCAGGAAGGACAGCGTGGCCTCGATGATGACGGCCGAGGCGACATCGATGGTGGCCAGCACCAGCACGGGCCCCAGCACATTGGGCAGGACGTGCCGCCCCATGATGCGCCAGGGCGCCACCCCTATCACTCGAGCGGCCTGGACGTACTCCTTGTGTCGCTCGACCATCGTCGAGCCGCGTACCGTGCGGGCGTACTTCACCCAGCCGGTCAAGGCGATGGCCAGGATCAGCACCGTGAAGGCGAGCGTGTCATGCGCATTGGGAAACAAGGCCCGGCCGACTCCATCGATCAGCAGCGCGACCAGGATGGCCGGGAACGAGAGCATCACATCGCAGACCCGCATGATGAAGGCGTCGACATAGCCGCCCGCGAATCCCGCCAGCAGCCCGAGGACCACGCCCACCAGCAGGGACAGCACGACCGCCGCCATGCCGACGAACAGCGAGATGCGAGAGCCGTACATCAGGGCCGAGAGGATGTCGCGACCCTGCTCGTCGGTGCCGAGAAGGAAGCGCACATTGCCGCCATCGAGCCAGGCCGGGGGCAAGCCGGCGTCGGCCAGCTCCACGGTCGCCAGGTCGAAGGGATCATGCGGCGCCACCCAGGGCGCGAACACGGCGCAAAAACCGGTGATCAGCACCAGCAAGGTCGCCACCTGCGCCATCGGCAACTGGCGGAAGCTGTACCAGAGATCACCTTCCCGGAACCGGCGCCAGAAGCCGGCCGCTTCCGGGACGGCCGATGGGCCGGGCGGCCGGGGGTCTGGCATCAACTCCGCCATCTCGACTCAATGGGCCGTGACGGCGCGGTCCACCCGCAGCCGGGGGTCGACCGCGAAATAGAGCAGGTCCACCACGAGGTTGATGACGACGAAGATCAGCGAAATGAGGCAGAGGTAGGCGGCCATCACCGGGATGTCGGCGAACTGGACCGCCTGCACGAACAGCAGGCCCATGCCCGGCCACTGGAACACCGTCTCCGTGATGAGGGCGAAGGCGATCAGGCCGCCGAGCTGCAGGCCGGTGATCGTCATCACCGGGACCAGCGTGTTCTTCAGGGCATGACCGAAGTGGACGGTCCGCTCGGCCAGGCCCCGCGCCCGGGCGAACTTGATGTAGTCCGTCTGCAGGACCTCGAGCATCTCGGCGCGCACGAGTCGCATGATCAGAGCCAGCTGGAACAGGGCCAGCGTCACGGCCGGCAGCACGAGGTGGCGCCAGCCGTCGACAGTGAGCAGGCCGGTGGTCCAGTAGCCGAGCTGTACGACCTCCCCGCGGCCGAAGCTCGGCAGCCAGTTCAATGCCGTGGCGAACAGCAGGATCAGCAGGATTCCGATCAGGAAGGTAGGCAGCGACACGCCTATCAGCGAGAACGCCATCAAGGCCTGCGACAAGGGATGGCCTCGACGCAAGGCGGCCACCACGCCCATGGGTATGCCCAGAGCCAGGGCGAGCAGCGCTGCGATCAAAGACAGCTCCAAGGTTGCCGGCAGTCGCTCGGCGATCAAGCTCGACACCTTCCGCCCCTGCCGCAAGCTGAGCCCGAACTCGCCATGCACCGCGTTGGCCGCGAATCGCGCGAACTGGACGAACGCCGACTGGTCCAGGCCGAGGTCTGCACGAAGCTGCGCCCGCTGCTCCGGCGTCGCCTCCTGTCCCATCAGGTTGTTGACGGGATCACCCACGAACTGGAACAGGGCGAAAGCGATCAGGCCGACCGACACCATCACGACAAGCGCTTGAACGAGGCGACGGATGACAAAGGCAAGCATGCTGGGTCGGAGCTTCGCAAGCGGCATGCCGGATTGGCACGCCGCGGCGAGTGTAGCGGCGCCTGCAGTTCCGGCCGCCCCGGCGTTTGCCCGGGGCCGAACCAGCACCCCATGAAAAAAAGCCGCCCGAGGGCGGCTTTGGATCCAGGCATCGCGCCGTGGCGCGAACAGGCTTAGAAGGTGTGCTTCAGGCCCAGGTCGTAGCCGGTCTTGTTGTCCAGTGCGCTGGTGGCGCTGCCGCCGATCTTCGCGACGTCGGCATAAATCTTGGTGCGCTTGGAGAAGTTGTAATGCGCGCCGAGACCGACCTTCTTCGTTTCGCCGATGCCGTCGATGTCGTTCGTGGCGTACACGCCCTTCAGGTCGAATGCGCCGAGCGGCACGGTCGCGCCAACCAGCCAGCCCTTGGCATCCGCCCCGGCGGCCGTCGTGCCCTTGGTGTAGCCAGCGGCGAAGGTGGCGAAGCTGAAGGTGTAGCGCCCGCCGATGTTCCAGCCCTTGTCGTCGGCGTCCGCCGGATTTTCGTAGCCGACACCGATCCAGAACGGGCCAGCTGCGTAGTTGCCGGCAATCGAGAACGGCTTCTTGTCAGACACTCCGCCGTTGTTGCTGGCGCTCTCAGCGACCGAAACGCCGAGGTTGAAGCCGGCGACGGACAGGTCGTAGCGCACTGAATCGACTACGCGAGTCTTGTAGATTGCGGAAGCAGTAGAGCCGCCAGCGCCCACCACGCCATAGCGAAAACCAACCTCACGACCCTGGGCGACCGTCTCGCCGCCGAACGGGTCGATCTGGTTCTGGATCATCGTGAACGCGGGAACGTACTGGTAGCCGAGGTTCACGGCGCCGAAAGGCGTGACCAGACCCACGGTGCTGTAGCCGCGCCAGAAGGTGGCGTTGTTCTGGTTGCCCGTGTCAGCGTTCAGGCGATGCTCGAGGCCGAAGGTGGCCTTGTAGCCGTTGCCGAGATCTTCGACGCCACGGAAGCCCAGACGGCTGCCGCCACCGTAGAAGGAGCCGTCAGCAATCATCTTGTCTTCGCTGGCGTACGGCTTGGTCATCGACTGATCGATGAAACCATAAACGGTGACCGACGACTGCGCCTGGGCGGCACCGGCGAACGCGCCCAGCGCGGCCAGAGCGATCAGAGATTTATTCATGTCAGAGATCTCCTAGGTTTTGAACAAGAGGTCCCGATCGAGGGAGAAACCCGGATCACCGAAGCTGGTGGGGCCGATCAGGCCAACCTCCTCATCGGAAGTTGCCGCTATTGCACCAGAGCCCCTCTGGGGGCGCAAAGAAATCGCCCCGTTCGAGGGCGCACTTGTTGTCGTGCAACAACGGGTCGCACAGGCCTGGGCGCACCAATATGGCGCAGCGGCAACAGGACCTGCCCCGATGGCGGGTATGCTGGCGAAATGGCCACCCTGTCACCGCTGGACAACTGCCTCACCGCTCTGGACAACGCCATCCGGACCGTCTCCGGCGCGGCCCATGCCAGCCGGCCGGCACCTGGCAATGCGGACCTCCGCGCGCCCGCGCTGACATCGGACGCCAAGCGGCTGTCAGGCGCTCTCATGCGCGTCAACCACGTCGGCGAGGTCTGCGCACAGGCCCTGTACGAGGCTCAGGCGCTGACCGCGCGTAGCGAAGCGGTGCGGCGGCAGATGGAACATGCCGCACGCGAGGAGACGGACCATCTCGCCTGGACCGCTGACCGCCTCGAGGCGCTGGGCGACCGGCCGAGCCTGCTCAACCCTCTTTGGTATGCGGGTGCGTTCGCCATCGGACTCGCTGCGGGCCGGGCCGGCGATCGTTGGAGCCTGGGCTTCCTGGTCGAGACGGAGCGCCAGGTGGAGGAACACCTCGCCGGGCACTTGGACCGCTTGCCGCCGGAAGACCACGTCTCGCGCGCCATCGTCTCGCAGATGAAGACCGACGAGGCGGGGCACGCGGATGCGGCCCTCGCGGCCGGTGCAGCGCCCTTGCCGGCGCCGCTGCGCTGGCTGATGCGCGGCGCTGCCAAGGTCATGACGACCACGGCCCACTACGTCTGAAAAGGCGGTCCCTTCAGGCCGCTTCGCGCAGTTCGACGCTCGTGGTGATGCTGGCCGTGTGACCGATCATGGCGGTGGCGGAGCAGTACTTTTCGTGCGACAGGGCCACGGCCCGTTCCACCGCCGCCATGGCCAAGCCGCGGCCGCTCACGATGAAGTGCATGTGCAGGGCGGTGAAGACCTTGGGATCCGTCTGGGCACGTTCGGCACGCAGTTGCACCTGGCAGCCCGTGACGTCGTGCCGCCCGCGCTTCAGGATCAGGACCACGTCATAGGCGGTGCAGCCTCCGGCGCCCGCCAGGAGTGTCTCCATCGGCCGGGGAGCCAGGTTGCGGCCGCCGCCATCGGGCGCGCCATCCATGGTCAGCGTGTGTCCGCTGCCGGTTTCGGCCAGCATCGCCATGCCGGCGTCGGCCACCCAGTGCACGGTGCATTCCATCGTCGTGTGCCTCGCGGCGTGCTGCAATGCAGTGCATTATCGACGCCTGGAGCGGCCTCTCCAGCGGAACATATTGCGGTGCAACAAAAGCCGCGCTAGACTCGTCTTCATGCAGCGGTGAAAGCGCTCTCGCGCCAACCCGCTTCTCCTCTTGTCTCCTCCACCTCCTGACGGTGGATTCAGCCCGGGCCCTCACGGACCCGGGCTTTTTTCTGCCTGGTCCGCCGCCGGATCCGGCCGCCGGAGCAGCGGCAGGGGTGGCATATCATGCGGCGCCGCAGCACGACCGGCCAGGTCGAGTGTCCAGAAGCAGTTCCAAACGACGAGGAGAGACGCCCATGGCCGGCGCCGCCCGCAAGTCCCGTGCGCCGTCGACGGCCCGTGACCCCTTTCCCAGCTCCGCCGACTACTTGCGCCGCATCCTGAATGCGAAGGTCTACGACGTCGCCAAGGAAACGCCGCTGGACCCCGCACGGGCCCTGTCCCGGCGGCTGAACAACAGCGTGCTGCTCAAGCGAGAGGACTGCCAGCCGGTCTTCAGCTTCAAGCTCAGGGGCGCCTACAACAAGATGGCCCACCTCTCGGCCGAGGCGCTGGCCCGCGGGGTGATCTGCGCCTCTGCCGGCAACCACGCGCAGGGTGTCGCGCTCGGGGCCCACCGGCTGAAATGTCGCGCCGTGATCGTGATGCCGACCACCACGCCCAAGGTCAAGGTCGATGCCGTGGCGGCCCTGGGCGGTGAGGTGGTTCTGCACGGCGACAGCTACTCCGATGCCTACGTCAGGGCGCTGGAGATCGAGAAGGCTGAAGGCCTGACCTTCGTCCACCCCTTCGACGATCCGGACGTCATCGCCGGCCAGGGGACCATCGCCATGGAGATCCTGCGCCAGCACCAGGGTCCGATCGACGCGATCTTCGTCGCCATAGGCGGCGGCGGGCTGATCTCCGGCGTGGCGGCCTACATCAAGGCGGTGCGGCCGGAGATCAAGGTCATCGGCGTGCAGACCGTCGACTCGGATGCCATGGTGCGTTCGGTCAGGGCCGGCAAGCGCGTCCAGCTGGCGGACGTGGGCCTGTTCGCGGACGGCACCGCCGTCAAGCTCGTCGGCGAAGAGACCTTCCGCCTGGCGCGCGAGCTGGTCGACGACTTCGTGCTGGTCGACACCGACGCGGTTTGCGCGGCGATGAAGGACGTGTTCCAGGACACCCGCTCGATCGTCGAGCCTTCCGGCGCCCTGGGCGTCGCCGGGATGAAGCAGTATGTCGAGACCCACCGGCCCAAGGGCAAGACCTTCGTCGCCGTGACCTGCGGCGCCAACATGAACTTCGACCGACTGCGCTTCGTCGCCGAGCGGGCCGAGTTCGGCGAGCAGCGGGAGGCGCTTTTCGCTGTCACCATCCCGGAGGAGCGGGGCAGTTTCAGGCGCTTCTGCGAGTTGATAGGCACGCCGGGGAATCCCCGCTCGGTCACGGAGTTCAACTACCGCATCTCCGATGCGAAGGTCGCCCACGTCTTCGTCGGCATCACGATCCACAAGCGTGAAGAGGCGGACAAGATTGCCCGCAACTTCATCCGCCATGGCTTTCCCACCGTGGACCTGACCGACGACG
The DNA here is from genome assembly GCF_051857595.1 of Ideonella flava. NCBI lineage: Bacteria > Pseudomonadati > Pseudomonadota > Betaproteobacteria > Burkholderiales > Sphaerotilaceae > Ideonella > Ideonella flava. The sequence continues at coordinate 399,380 of NZ_JBPZHD010000006.1, read as the reverse complement.
AGCTGGCCAAGGAGCACGTGCGGCACATGGTGGGAGGGCGCAGCGAACTGGCACGCGACGAGCGTCTGTACCGCTTCCAGTTCCCGGAGCGTCCCGGCGCGCTGATGCGCTTCCTGGCTGCCATGCATCCGAGCTGGAACATCAGCCTGTTCCACTACCGCAACCAGGGCGCCGACTACGGCCGGATCCTGGTCGGGATCCAGGTGCCCAAGGCGGACAAGAAGGCCTTCAAGGACTTCCTCGACACCCTGGCCTACCCCTGCGTGGACGAAACCGACAACGCGGTCTACCAGCTCTTCCTTCGCTGAGCCGCCGGGCCGCGCAGGGCGCGGTGGGCCCGGGAGCGCCGCACGAATCGGGCCCTGCAACCGCCGGCCAACCGGCATACGATGCGGGCATCGCCGCCGCTGTTGTGGAGCCCGCGATGTCGTTGTCTGCCCGCCTGCGAAACCTTTCGATGGCCGTCGCCGCCGGCCTGATGCTGGCCGCCTGCGCCAACACCGCCGTTCGCGCCCCAGCAGAGCCCATCGCTCCGCTGCTGCGAGACCAGGCTTTCGAGCCGCCGGCCAGGCCGGTGAAGGTGGAAGACGTCTTCGCGCTCAGCCCCCAGATGGAGCGCTACCTCGGGCACGACATCGCCCGCCAGTTGCACCGCGACGGCCGGCAGCGGGGCCTCATCGACGCCTTGTACGACCGCGAGATGCTTCGCCTGGAGTACGACTCGGCCACCACGCGAACCGCCAGCGAGGCCTTTGCCGCGCGATCGGGCAACTGCCTGTCCCTCGTCATCATGACGGCAGCGCTCGCGCGCAGGCTCGACCTTCCGGTGACCTTCCAGTCGGTCGACGTGGAGGACAGCTGGAGCCGCGGCAATTCGCTCCTGCTGGCGGCCGGCCATGTGAACCTGGTCATAGGACACCGGCTGTTCGATCGCATGGGAGGCATCGGCAACGACACCTCCACGACGGTGGACTTCCTGCCGCCCCGGGACCTGCGGGGCCGCCGGGTGACGGTGATCAGCGAAGCGCGTGTCCTGGCAATGTTTCTCAACAACCGCGCGGCCGAGACCCTGACCGAGGGTGACCTGAACCAGGCGTACGCATGGGCCCGTGCGGCGGTGGCGCAAGACCCTTCTTTCGCCAGTGCCCAGATCACGCTCGGTGTCATCTACCACCGCCGCGGTTTGCTCGAGCCGGCCGAGCAAGTCTTCCGCCATGCGCTGCGGGCGGAGCCGCAGAACACGCAGGCACTGGCCGACCTTTCCGCTGTGCTTTCGAGCCAGGGCCGCGACGGCGAGGCCCACGAGATCAGGCAGCAGTTGGCTCGTCTCGAGACCCACCCACCGTTCCACTACTTCGAGCTGGGTCGCGCCGCGGTGCAGCGGGGCGATTTCGAGGCCGGCCGTGCCTGGCTGCAACGCGAGCTGTCACGCGACCCCGACTACCACGAGACCCACTTCTGGCTGGCAGTCGCCTACGCCGGCCTTGGCGACAACCGTGCGGCGCGGCAGCACCTCAACCGGGCGATGGCCAACAGCACCACCCGGGGCGAGCACGACCTCTACGCAGCCAAGCTGGATCGCCTGCAGGGCGCGCGACAACCGTGAAACACGGCTGCCCGGCCTGTGCACCGGGCGCCGGGCGCCGGGAACAGCGTGTTCGACGGTTTGTTGTCGGCAGCGGGCACCTGAAAGGTCAGGCCCAAGTAGGAGGTGGGCCGACCGGCGCTGCCGATCGGCCCCACACTCGCTCCCTGAGCACCCTTTTTCGTGATGTCGCTACCGAACCCTCCAACGGCCAGCGCGGCACACCCTACGGCGTCTTGTTCTTTAGAACGGATTGCCGACGCGAAACACGACATGCGCAGCAAAAGAATTTGCGCGGCGCCCTCGCGACATCCATTTCACGCCTGATTGCCGCTGCCAGCATGGCCCGCTAGAGTCGGCGTGGCGGATCGGCCGAGCGGCCGAGCGCCTCAGGGATGACCCAGGACATCACGCTGTTGCTTCGCCGTGCCGCTGACGGAAACCGTCAGGCCGCGGATCAGGTCGTGGCCTTGCTTTACGCCGATCTGCAGCGCCTGGCGCGCAGTCGCCTGCGCCGTGCGGCCGACATGACCCTGCTGGACACCACTTCCCTGGTTCACGAGTCGTATCTGCGGCTGGCGCGCGGCGAGGGCCCGGAGTTCGCCGACCGACGCCACTTCCTCGCCTATGCCGCCCAGGTGATGCGCAGCATCGTGGTGGATCTGCTGCGCTCGCGCCAGTCCGAACGCCACGGCGGGGGCGCCTGGCACGTCACCCTCAACACCGAGATCGGCGAATCGGTCATGCGCCACGAGGACGAGGTGCTGCGCGTGCATGAAGCGCTCGACGAGCTCGCGGTCAGCGACCCCCGCCTGGCGCAGGTCGTGCAGATGCGCTACTTCGGCGGCCTGTCCGAGGCCGAGATAGCCGACTGCCTGGGCATCACCGAGCGCACCGTCCAGCGTGACTGGCAAAAGGCAAGGCTCTTTCTCTCGCTGGCCCTGAAATAGGAACATGCGAGACCTGGACCCCCCTGCCGAAGTCCCCAAGGGGGGCCCACGCGTGGTCGACAAGTCGCGCTGGCCGGTCCTGAGCCCGCACCTGGACGCCCTGCTGGACTTGACACCGCCCGAGCGCGCGGCCCGCCTGGCCGAGCTGCGAACCAAAGACGAGGCCCTGGCGGAGGACCTCGCCGCCCTCATGACCGACCTCGAGGCGCTGGACCGCAGCGACTTCCTGCAGTCACCCGCCCTGCCACCGCCGCCGGCCTTCGAAGGCCAGGCGGTCGGGGCCTACACGATCGAGCGCGAACTGGGCGAAGGCGGCATGGGCAGCGTCTGGCTGGCGCGCCGCACCGACGGACGCTTCGAGGGGCAGGTGGCGATCAAGTTCCTGCACGCGGGCCTGGTGCCGCGCGCCGATGCCGAGCGCTTCGCAAGAGAGGGCCGCATCCTGGCGCGCCTGGCCCATCCGCACATCGCCCGGCTGCTCGATGCCGGCCTGCACGGCCCGCACGGCGCGGCCCAGCCCTACCTCGTGCTGGAGTACGTGGACGGCCTGCCCATAGACCAGCACTGCGAGCGCCACGGGCTCGACCTTGCCGCCAGGCTCCAGCTGTTTCTGGACGTGCTCGCCGCGGTCGCCCACGCCCACCACCGGCTGATCCTGCATCGGGACCTGAAGCCGACCAACATCCTGGTGACCGCCAGCGGCGACGTGAAGCTGCTCGACTTCGGCATCGCCAAGCTGCTGCGGGACTCCCATGGCGCCGCCACCACTCCACCGCACGAGGCCACCGAACTGACGCAGCGCGCCGGCCGCGCCTTCACCCTGCAATACGCCGCGCCGGAGCAGCTTCAGAACGGCGAGATGACCACGGCAACCGACGTGTATGCCCTCGGCGTGTTGCTCTACGTGCTGCTGGGAGGCACCCATCCGACCGCCGGCACCACCAGCGCGCCGGTCGACCAGATGCGAGCCACGCTCGATCGGCAACCCCGACGGCTGTCGGAAACCGTGCTTCGCAGGGGCGGTCCGGATGCGCAGCGCCTGTCGCGAGCCTTGCGCGGCGATCTGGACATCGTCGTCGCCAAGGCCCTGAAGAAGTCGCCCGCCGAGCGCTACTCGAATGCCGAGGCCCTGGCCGAGGATCTGCGCCGCCACCTCTCCCATGAGCCGATCGCCGCCCGCCGCGACAGCGCGGCCTACGTGCTGTCCAAGTTCGTCCGGCGCCACCGCGCCGGCGTCGCAACAGCCGGTCTGGTCGCCGGCGCATTGGCCGTGGGCGTCGGCGTCGCGCTGTACGAGGCCGAACAAGCCCGGCGCCAGCAGGAACAGGCCGAGGGCCTGATCGAATTCATGCTGGGCGATCTGCGACGCAAGCTGCAGCCGGTCGGAAGGCTGGAGGCGCTCGACGCGGTGGGCGAGCGCGCCCTGGCCTACTACGCCGAGCAGGAGCCGGGCCGGCTGGATGCCGAGTCGCTGGGCCGGCGTGCGCGGGCCTTGCACCTGATCGGCGAGATCGCCGACGACCGGGGAGACCTGGACGAGGCCACCCGCGTCTTCCGCCAGGCCGCCGAAAGCACGGCCGCGCTGGTGCAGCGGCATCCCAACGATGGCCAGCGCCTGTTCGATCACGCCCAAAGCCTGTACTGGGTGGGCTACGTCGCCCGGCGGCACGGCCAGGCAGACGAGGCCGAGCGTGCGTTCCGCGGCTACCTCGAGCTGGCGGAGCAACTCGTCCGGCTCGATCCGACGCGGCTGGACTGGCGGGTGGAGCGCGCCTACGCGCAGGAGAACCTCGGCGTGCTGAGGGTCGAGCGTTCGCAGCCGGCCGAAGCGCTGAAGGCATTGAACGATGCGCGCAACATCTTCGCGGCGGCGCCACCCGAGCGAACGGACCTGCGGTTCGAGGAGGCCAATGCCCTGGGCTGGATCGCCAAGGCGCGCGAAGCCCAGGGCGACCTCGCGGGTGCCCTCGCGGCCCAGCGCGACAAGCTGCGAGTCGTCAGTGGTCTGCCCACCGCAACGAAAGATCGGCACGTCCAGCGCTTGATGGCCAATGCCGTCTACGAGCAAGGCCGGCTGCACCTGATGATGGGCGATGCGGCGGCCGCCCTGCAGTCGGCCCGCGAATCGCTGGCCGATTTCGAGTCGCTTCTGGCCATCGACCCCAAGAACGCGGACTGGCAGGTTCAGGCCAGCCTCGTGCGTTTGAGCGTGGCCGAAGCGAGGTGGGCGCTGGGTCAGCGTGCGGCGGCTCGCGAGAGCCTCCAAACCGCGGAAGACGAGAACTCCCGCCTGCTGGCAGGCGGCAGCGCGCGACCCACCTGGCGGCTCGCGTTGCAGGGCAACGCTCTGCGCCTGCGACTGCAGATGGCAGACCCGTGGCCCGGTGCCGCTTCGGCGCTGCAGTCCTATCTGGACGACGTACGCCAGGCCGAGGCGGGAGGCCTTGTCACCGATTCGGGACAAGCCCGCCTGGCCGCAGCGGTCGAGCTCGGACTCGGCGACCTTCGCCATCGCGAAGGAGCGCGGGACGCCGCCCACACGGCGTGGCAAGCCGCGGCATCACGGCTGCGACAGGCGGCCGCCCAGGGCGACCTGGCCGCCTCCGTCCTCTTGGCCCAGGTGCTTTGGCGCCTGGGCGACAGCACCGAGGCGCGCGCGCTGGCCGAGCGCGCGACGGCATCGGCTTACCGGCACCCCGAACTTGCCGATCTGCGAGAACGGCTGAACAGCGGCGAGGGCGCTGCCAGCCATCACCATCAGTGAGGATTTCATGCCAACCGTCTCCGTCAGCGTCAGTTCGCCCGGCACCATCCACGTCACGCCGGATCCCGTCGGTGTAAGCGGCAGCAACGCCACGATCACCTTCAACCTCCTGAGCTCGGGCTACTCCTTCGCGAGCAGCAATGCGATCGTCGTGCCGGAGCCGGCGAGCCAGTTCCCGAACGGCTCGGTGACCGTGTCGGCCACCCAGGCGACCCTGCTCGACGTCAACAGCGATTCCAACACCTACAAGTACGTGGTGCACCTCGTTCGCAACAGCGACAACCAGCCGCTGAGCCTGGATCCGGCGATCGAGAACGGTAAATAAGCATCAACAAACGCCCATCGAAAGGGGGTGCGAAGTCCGCACCCCCACGCTTGCACGATAGGCCCCACCCTCCCCGCTGTGCTCGAATCGCCGACGCATTGCCCCGGAGGGTGTTCATGTCCGTGTTGTCCCGATTCCGCCGCGAGGTCGCGGTCGCCCTCGCGCCCTGGCTGATGGCGGGCGCGATGCCGGCGGGCGCAGCGACCCTGAACGAATTGCCGGTGCTGAAAAGCCAGGGCGGCATGCTCGACGTGCTCGTCGTCGCCCGTGGCGACAAGATCTCGCACCTCGGCACCCTGACGACCCGGGGCTGGGTCTACGACATCTGCCCCCGCCCCGCCGACGGCAGCGACAGTTGCCCCACCAAGCCGCCGGGCACCAACCTGTACGGCGGCACGCGGCTGCAGTTGCAGCCTGGTGACACCCTGAAGATGCGGCTGGTCAACAAGCTGCCGATGGTGCGCGACTCCGAGCACGCCGGCGAACCGGGCCACCACTACCTGGCGTCCAACCCGACCAACCTGCACACGCACGGCTTGATCGTCTCGCCGCACTATCCGACCAAGAACAATCCGACCTACGGCGACAACGTCTTCGTGATGACGCTGAACCCGGACAACCCGCCGCCAGGCGATGACGACGTGGTGCATGGCGACGTGCGCTTCGGCTTCACCGACTACGAGATCAAGATCCCCAGGAGCCATCCGTCGGGCCTTTTCTGGCTGCACGGCCACATCCATGGCCTGACGCTGAACCAGCTCAGCTCGGGCATGTCGGCAATGATCACCATCGGCGACCCGTCCGAGTACCTGTGCAAGAACGCCGAATGCAGCGCGTTCCTCGACACGCTGCCGGTGCGCCACCTGATGCTCAAGGACACCCAGGTGCTCAAGAGCGGCCGCATGGTCACCGAGCAGTACCCGGTGTTCTGCAAGACCCAGGCGACCCGCAACGAGGAATCGCGCCAGGGCTCCTGCGCCGGCATCCACGGCCGCCCGACCGGCGGTGGCCGCTGGTTTTTCAGCGTCAACGGCCAGGGCTACCCCCACATCCCGGTCGCCCAAGGCAACGGCGAGATCTGGCGCATCGTCACCGCCTCGGCCACCGTCACCTACGACCTCGGCCTGCGCGACGACCTGAGCGGCCAGGACATGCTGGTGCAGGTGCTGTCGGTCGATGGCGTCGCGGTGCAGCCCGGTCGCAACGCCACCACCGCCGAAATGCGCAGCATGACCGGCACGCGCATCACCGCCGTGCCCTGCCCGGCCGACCTGGGCGGCGGCCAGCTGGCGCACAAGGCGCTTTGCGCGACCCGCATCCGCATGATGCCCAGCTCCCGCGTGGAGCTCTGGGTGGCGCATCGCGATGCCAACGGCCGGCTCGCCCCCGCCGGCAACAACGCCAGCGCCACGCTTTACACCTCGCAGGTCCAGACCGGCCCGGCTGGCGACACCTGGCCGTGGGTGGACCTGGCGCAGGTGAGCTTCCGCGGCACCGCCGTGGCCAACGCCCCGCAGGTGCTGTCGGTGACCGGCGATGCGCAGGCGGAATGGCGCGATCCGCGTCGCATGAGCGCGGAACTGGGCGCGGCCAATGCCATGTTCCGCCCCGAGGCCGATTGCCAACCGCTGGCCACCGGCCACAAGCGAAGGATCTTCATGGGCTTCACCCCGGGCGGGTCAGTCGCCTTCGGCTTGGGCTACGAGGAACTCGACGAGAACGGTCAACCGGTGGCCGGCACCTTCAGGGACATCGAACCCTTCAACGCCGACACGCCGACCGTCTGCCTGCCGCTGGGCCCCGGCAACACCCCGACGGTGGAGCGCTGGCAGATCGTGAACATCGCGTCGGAGGACCACAACTTCCACGTCCACCAGACCAAGTTCAGCCTGCTGTCGCGTGACGTCATCAACGGCCGCATCGTCGAGCACCGCGGGGGCGTGTTGCACGACAACGTGCCCATCCCGCATGCCGACGGTGAATGCGAGTCGGTCGACGACTGGCGTGCCGGCAAGTGCGTGGCGCACCCGATGGAGCTGGAGATTCCCTTCACGGTCGCGGGCGACTTCGCCTACCACTGCCACATCGGCGAGCACAGCGACGAAGGCATGATGGCCCGCATCCGGATCAGGGCCAACAAGTGATGCGAAGGCCGCCTGTACCGGCCACGCTGCTGGCCTGCCTCGCCCTGGCGGCCGCAGCTGCACACTCTGCCGTGCCGCTGCCGGACGTGCCCGGCATCCAGGCGGCCTACGAATCGGCCTACATCGCCACGCGGGGCAAGCCGCCAGGCGAGCATGCGGACGACCTGCTGATCCAGGGCGCCCACTGCCAGCCGCTCAAGCCCGGCCCGGGAGCGGCTTGCCAGATCGATTTCGTGCGTCAACGCGAGCCCGAAGGGCGGCTGTACTTCGACATCGTCACGCTTCAGCAAGCCGAGGCAGGCAACGGCTGGGTCCTGCGCTCGGGCCTGTGCATGACCAAGCCGGCGGACCGGCACGCGGCACTGAAGGCCGGGGCTACTTCGGCCGCTCGCTGAAGGCCGGGCCGCAGTGGGCATCACCGTGTGCCAGCACGGTGTGCAGCGATTCGACGCAGGCCCGCTCGCCGCTGCGGTGCGCCCCTGCACGATCGAGCAGCAGCGCGTCGAGGCCGGCGGCGCGCGCCGCGTCATGGTCGAGCTCAGGGGAGTCGCCCACCATCAGGGCCTCTTCCGGGTCGATGCCGAAGTGCCCCACGACGTGCAGGAAGGCCTTCGCCAGCGGCTTGCTGGCCCCGATCTCCTCGCCTATGGCCACCAGCTCCACCCGCTCGCCCAGGCCGGTGGCCCGGAGCTTGCGCCGCTGCCCGTCGGACGGGCCGTTGGTCAGGATCGCCGTGCGCAGGCCCTGCGCCCGCAGGCGCTCCAGGGCAGGCAGGGCATCGTCGTGCAGCAAGGGGCTGTCGTTGACGCAGTCCATGAACAGGCGGTTGATCTCCTCCACCAGGCCCTGCCGGGGCACGCAGCGCAACTGCTCGAAAGGCTCGAGGAAGCGTCGTGCGCGGTATTCGGCGCGGGTCAGCTCACCGCGTTCGAAGCGCGCGAACAGGGGCCGGTCCGCCAGGGCGCACGCCTGGAGGTAAGGGGCCGCTTCCAGGCCCTCGCGCGTCACCAGCTCGCCGATGTGGCGATAGGCCTGCTGGCGCGTCGAGGCAAAGTCGATGAGGGTGTCGTCGAGGTCGAAGATCACCAGCTTCATGTCGCACGCTCCTCCCAGACCGGCCGCAGCCCTATCGTCGTGGTGCCCAGGCGGGCCCACTTCGCGCGATTGCAGTCGATGCGCAGCTGCGAGGCCCCCTTGCTCCAGGCACCGCCCTTGACCAATCGCTCCAGGTTGGGCCCGCCGGCAGGCACGTCGAGGCACCATTCGGCGAGGTTGCCGGCCAGGTCGTAGAGGCCGAGTGCATTGGCGGCAAAGCGGCCGACGGGCGTCGTGCCGGCAAAGTGCTCGTCGTAGTTGGCGAACTCGGGGCTCGGCGGGGCATCACCCCAAGGGTAGGCCGGGCCGGGCTCTCCTCCGGCGGCGAAGGCCTCCCATTCGGCCGCCCAGGGCAGCCGCGCGCCGAGCTGGCGACACAGCAATCGCGCCGCGTCCCAGTTCAGGCCCCAGACGGGATGGCGTTCGAACCCGGGCTGGGCCTGCCAGCCACCGTGCGCTTCGTCGTAGAGGAGCGCGCGGCGCGGGTTGTGCATGTTGACGTGCCGGTAGGAGTGAGCCGGCTCGGGCGGCAGGCCGATCTCGTTCATGAGCGCGGCCGCGAGTTCGCAGGTCAGCAGGCTCCTGGCGACGCGCAGGCGGCGCCGTCCCTGGCGCGATGAGAGGCGGCACCAGGCCGCCTCCTCCATGTAGCGCCTGGCCAGAGGGGTCTTGGCTTCCATCGTCATCCTTGCTTGATCTCCGAAGCTTCGGCCAGTGCCGGCAGCGGCACCGACTGCCAGACCGCTTCGATGGCCGCGAGTTCCCCGCCGCTCAGGTGCCGCCGCCAGCCCTCGAGGGCCAGCGCCGGCTCGCGGAACGACGAGAAGGCGTCGCCCCGGCTGGCGTTCTGCCGTCCGCGCAGGAACTGCAGCGGCCCGGGGTGAGGGGGCACGGCCAGGAATCGCCAAAGCCGCGTCAGCGTCTGGTCTGGTTGCACGACGAGGTCGTCCAGGCTCAGCGCCACATGGTCCATCTGCGGCAACTCCCGGCGTGCGAGCTCGTAGCGCACCGCGACGCTCATCGCGACCAGCGCGGCCCGTTCCTGGGGGCCGCCGGCAGGCCATTGCGGCAGCACGAGGGGCCCGAAACAGCGGCGGAAGGCCGGCGGCACGAGCTGGCGGTAGTCCCAGAAATCGATCAACCCGCTTCGCAGCACCGACGAGACGATGGCTCTCGGATCCCGCTGCAGGAAGATGACCTTCAGGCCGGGCACGAAGGCCTTAACCCAGCCGAGCTTGCCGAACAGGACGGTCTCCTTGAAGCCGATCACCCGGCCGGCCCGGGAGCACTGAAGGTACTCGCGCAAGCCGTGCAGGAAGGCCTGCAGGCCGCTGCCCTCGGGCAGGTCCTTGTGCAGGCGCCCGGGCTCGTGGTCGGCCGCCGTCCAGCGCTGCAGATCGGCCTCGCGGAAGAAAGGCGTGTGCATCGAGAACGGCTCGTTCAGGCACTCCACGAAAGGGTGTGCCTGCAACAGGTCGTTGAGCAGGTTGGAGCCGGACCGATGATGGGCCAGCACCAGGAACGGCGCACGTTCGTCACCCACCGTCTTCTCTCCCTGAGTCCGTGGACGCGGCTGGTGTGGACGCCCCGATGTTGCGTCAAGCCCCCACCGGCGCGCAAGCGCGACAGGACCCGGCCCCGGGGCCCGACCGGCTTGTCAGGCGCCGTGGCAGGACGTACCCTGCACACGCAGCAGAACCGGCGCGAGACCGTGCTGCCGGTTGTTCAACCACCGAGCGGCACCGAGATGCCGAGGGACAGGGAGAGTCGTTGTGGGTATCCGATCCCGCGCGGGCATGTCATCGAGCCGCGCGCTTCACGGCGGGACCGTGGATCACTTTTGGCGCCAGTGCGCCGGGCTGGCGGGGCGGGCTGGGCAGGCGATCGCGTCGCTTGCCATCGCATGGGTCGCAGGCACCGCCGATGCCGCCGCGAAGGATGCATTGCGCACGCCCGTGCGGGTGGCGGTGTCGTCCACGCCGCACGCCAGCTTGTTGCACCTGGCGGACGCGATCGGGGCCTTTGCCGAGCAGGGCATCGCCGTCGAGTTGGTGCCGGTGAGCCATGGCAAAGCCGCGCTGGACAAGCTGGCCGCCGGCGAGGTTGAACTCGCCGCCGCTGCCGAGGTGCCGTTCGTCGTCGGCGTTCTTCAAGGCCAGCCCTGGAGCGTGCTCGCCAGCGTGGCGAGCACGAACACCGAGATGGCCGTGGTCGCCCGGCGTGATCGGGGCATCGACAGACCGGCCGATCTGGCCGGCAAGCGGGTGGGTGTCACGCTGGGCACCAGCGGCGAGTACTTCCTGTGGGCCTGGATGATCCGCCAGCGCCTGCCGGCAGACGCATTGCAGCAGGTCGACATGCCGCCCAACCGGCTCGCCCAGGCGCTGGCCGAAGGCAGCGTGGATGCCGTCGCGACCTGGCAGCCTGTGCGCCAGCAGGCCGAGCGGTCCCTGGGCGCCAATGCGGTCACCTTCACCGCACCGCTGTCGTACACCACCACCCATGTCGTCGTTGGTCGCCAATCCACGCTGGCCGCCGATCCGCAGGCCGCGGGCCGCGTCGTGCGAGCCCTGCTGAAGGCGGAGACCTTTGTTCGACAACAGCCGAAGCAAGCCCTGGCGCTGGTGGCGCAACGCCTGAAGCTGCCGGCCGCAGAACTGCAGCCGCTGTGGACCGGCCTTTCTCTGCGCGTGGATCAGCGCCAGTCGCAGCTCATCACCTGGGAAGACGAAGCCCGCTGGGCGCTGGCGCGCGGCTATGTACCCCCGCAGCCTGTGCCCAATCTGCTGTCCCACCTGGAGCTGCAGCCGCTCGCGGCCGAGGCGCCCGGGCGTGTGACGGTCGTGCACTGAGGGACCAGCACGAATGCAGATTCGAACCAAGGGCTGGCTGGTCACCGTGACGACCCTGGCGGCCATCGTCCTGGTCGGCGCGATGACCTGGTGGGCCCACGAGGAAGTGCAGGATGCCAGCCGGCAGCGGCGCCAGACGTCGGATGTGGCCCAGGCGTTGCGCGATCTGCAGCTGGTCAGCTTCGAGTTCATGCTCCACCGGCTCGATCGATCCAGCGCCCAGGAGGGCCTGGTTTGGCAGCGCCTGTCCATGCTGCTGCCGCAGCTCGATTTCACCGAGGACAGCGAAGCCGCCGAGCTGGCGGACGGACTCCGGGTGCGGCTGGAATCCACCCACCGCCTGTTCGGCGAATTCCAGGCGGCGTCCCACGAGCGCGTCGCCGATGCGCAGGTGCAACGGCGCTTCGAGGCCCAGCTCGCGAGCCAGCTGCTGCTGATGCAGCAGGACAACCAGACCGATGCCTCGCTGCTCACCCGCCACGCCGCCGAGCGGATAGAGGCGGCCCAGAACCGGATGCTGTGGGTGATCGTCGGCGGCCTGCTGCTGTTCGCCCTGACCACCGCCGGCGGCGCCTGGGTGATCCAGCGCGATGCGCTGGGGCCGGTGGCGCGGCTCGAGCAGGCCACGCGCGAGATCGCCGCCGGCAACTGGACGTTCCGCCTGCCCGTCGATCGCCAGGACGAGATCGGCCAGCTCTCGCGCCACTTCAACGCGATGACCCATGCCCTGAGGGAGTCCTTCCACCAGATCGAGCACAGCAACCAGGAACTCAGCTCCCTCAACCGCGAGCTGGAGTCCTTCAGCTACTCGGTCTCGCACGACCTGCGCGCCCCGCTGCGCTCGATGGACGGCTTCTCCCTCGCGCTGCTGGAGGACTACGGCGACCGCCTGGACGACGAGGGCCGCGACTACCTCAAGCGGATCCGCGCCGCCAGCCAACGCATGGGGCGCCTCATCGACGACCTGCTCGGCCTTTCGCGCGTCACCCGGGCGGAGCTGAACCTGCGGCCTGTCGACCTGAGCGCCATGGCGCGCGAGATCGCCGACACGCTGGCGCAGCAGCAGCCGCAGCGCAATGTCCGCTGGGAGATTGCCGAAGGCATCGTCGCGCAGGCCGACCGGGCGCTGATGCAGGTGGCGCTGCAGAACTTGCTCGAGAACGCGTGGAAGTTCACCGGCAAGACCGAGCAGGCCGTGATCCGGCTGGGCGCCCGGCAGCGCGACGGCCAGCTGGAAATCCACGTGGCAGACAACGGTGCGGGCTTCGACATGACCTATTCGAGCCGCCTGTTCGGCGCGTTCCAGCGCCTGCACCACGAGGGCGAGTTCCCGGGCACGGGCATCGGGCTGGCCACCGTCCAGCGAGTGCTGCGTCGCCACGGCGGCGAGGTGTGGGTCGAGGCCGAGCCGGACCGCGGAGCGACCTTCCATTTCACGATCAAGGGAGTCGAAGATGAGCAACGACGCACAGAAGGTCATCCTGCTGGTTGAAGACAGCACGGACGACGTCGACCTCACCATGCGCGCCTTCAAGCGCAGCCACCTCATGAATCCCATCGAGGTGGTTCGCGACGGGGTCGAGGCGCTGGACTTCCTCTTCGCGCGCGGTGCCCACGCGGCGCGCGAGTCGGCGCCGCTGCCGACCCTGGTCATCCTCGATCTGAAGCTGCCGCGCCTGGACGGCCTGAGCGTGCTGCGCGCCATCCGCGCCGACGAGCGGACGCACCTGCTGCCGGTGGTCATCCTCACCTCGTCGAAGGAGGAGCAAGATCTCATCACGGGCTACTCGCTGGGCGCGAACAGCTACGTGCGCAAGCCCGTGGATTTCGCCGAGTTCATGGAGGCCGTGCGCGTGCTCGGCATCTACTGGCTGGCGCTGAACCAGATCGCACCGCCCAAGACCCCCCGGTGAGGCAAGGCTGACGTGAACCGGCCGATCCGACTTCTCATCGTCGAAGACTCCGAGGACGACGCCCGCCTGGCATTGCGTTCACTGCGACGCAGCGGCTTCGAGCCGAGCCACCGCCGGGTGCAGGACATCGGTGCGCTGCTACGCGCCCTGGTCGAGGAGAACTGGGACGCCGTCATCTCGGATTTCAGCCTGCCAGGATTCAGCGGCCTGGACGCGCTGCAGGCCTTTCGCAGCACCGGGACCGACATCCCCTTCATCTTCGTCTCCGGCACCATCGGCGAGGAGACTGCCGTGCAGGCCATGAAGGCCGGCGCGAGCGACTACGTGATGAAGCAGAACCTGGCGCGGCTGGCTCCGGCCATGGAGCGCGAGCTCGCACAGGCGGCCGTGCGGGCCGAGCGACGCCAGGCCGAGGTGGACCTGCGCCAGTTCGAGGCCCAGTTGCGCCACGCCCAGAAGATGGAGTCGATCGGCACCCTGGCGGGCGGCATCGCGCACGACTTCAACAACATCCTCGGCGCGGTGCTCGGCAATGCCACGCTCTTGCGGCAGGAGATCGGACCCGACCATCCCGGCCTCGTCAACGTCGACGAGATCCAGCGTGCCGGGCTGCGGGCGCGCGAGCTGGTGCGGCAGATCCTGGCCTTCAGCCGCAAGCAGGCCCCAGAGCTGCTCGTGCAGCCCCTGGCGCCCATCGTCACCGAGACGCACAAGCTGCTGCGGGCGACCCTGCCCACGCGGGTGACCCTGGAGGCTCACCTGCCGCAGCCGTCACCCAGCGTGCTGGCCGATGCCACGCAGATCCAGCAGGTGCTGATGAACCTGTGCACCAACGCCTGGCATGCCCTGCCCGACGGCACCGGGCGCATAGGGATCGGGCTGGACGAGGTGATGCTCGAGTTCGGCAGCCACGACCTGACCGCGCTCGGCACCCTGCCGCCTGGCCGCTACGCCCACCTGTGGGTCAGCGATACCGGCGTGGGGATGGATGCCGCGACGCGGGAGAGGATCTTCGAGCCCTTCTTCACCACCAAGCCCGTGGGCCAGGGCACGGGGCTGGGTCTTTCGGTCGTGCACGGCATCATCGTCTCGCACGGCGGCGGGATTCGCGTGGACACCCAGCCCGGCATAGGCACGACCTTCGACCTGTACATCCCTGCCTGCGATGCGCCGGCCGTGGGCGAGCCGGAGCCGGCGCCGCCGATGCCGGCAGCCCACGGCCGCGGCGAGCACGTGATCTACATCGACGACGACGAGACCATGATGCTGGTCGCCTCGCGGCTGTTGCAACGCGCGGGCTACCAGGTCAGCGCCTTCACCGACGCCCGTGCCGCGCTCGACGCGGTGCGCAACGCGCCCCTGCGCTTCGACCTGGTCGTGACCGACTTCAACATGCCCGATTGCTCGGGGCTGGAGGTGGCCAGCGAGCTGGCCTTCCTCCGACCCGACCTGCCGGTCATCATCAGTTCGGGCCACCTGACCGAGGACCTGCGCCTGCGCGCGGCCTCCATCGGCGTGCGCAGCCTGCTGGAGAAGGAGAACAGCTTCGATCAGCTGTGCCCCACGGTGGCCCGCGTGCTGGCCCTCAGGTGACGAGCCTCATCATCAGCCGCACTGCCCGACATAGCCGCAGGCCGTGCAGAAGTCGCAGCCATCCTTGTGGATGAGCGTCGCATTGCCACATTCGGGGCACGGGCGACCTGCCAGCACCGGCGCCGTGACCGAGGCGCCGGCTTTGGGGGCGGGTGCCTCGAGGATGCCCATGGCATGCAGCGGGAAGCCCTCCTCGTCCAGCACGCCGAGCATGGCGTAGCGATGGATGATGAGCCGTGCGACATAGGCCACCGTGCTGGGCCAGACCTGCTGCCGCCGCTGGCCCGGGACGGGCGCCATGAAATGCCCCAGCGGCTCGCCCACGTTGAGCAGCTTGCGCAGCTTCATGCCTATCCAGGCCGGGTCGATGACGCGCATGTCGAGCGACAGCAGCCGTGCCAGGCCATCGAAGGCCCGCGGATAGTTGCCCGAAAAGCCCAGCGCGCAAGGCCGGGTGGCGAACCCGGTCGGCGAGACCAGCGGATCGCTGGTGGCCAGTGACACCTCCTTCAATGTCAGCGTGAACGACTCGCCCGTGGCCGGGTTGTCGACGTCGACGGCCCAGGCCAGCGTGCCGGAGGTGCTGGTGCGCGGCTCTTCACGGCTGAACAGCGCATCCATCACCGGCGTGGGCCCACCCTCCTGCAGGGCACCGAGCTCTTCGCAACGCCAGCGGATGACGCTGGCGGTGGCGGCCACCACGCCGGGGAACAGCCGCTTCTCGCCGTTCGGCGGGAAGGCCATCTCGAAGGCGCGCTCCTCTGCGACGGTGGCCAGGGCGTCGAGCTTGAGCTTGAGCCACTGCGCATCGTTGGTCCGCATGTCCATCGACAGCGTCTTGGCCAGGGCGCCCAGGCCGCGCGGCTGCTCGGCGCCGTTCACCCAGACCTCGAAGGGAACCGTGGTGCCGAACAGGCCCGTACCCGGGCCGGCCTCGGCGGGCAGCTCGCCGACGAAGAGCGAGAAGTCGCCGTGCGGATGCTGGATGAGGTAGCTCCAGGCCGGGTTGCCGGCCTTCAGCTCCGGCCGGCCGGGCCAGCGCAGCGATGTCAGCACCGGCGCGGGCAGCTTGTCGAGCGTGAGGCGCTGGTTGGCTGAATCGGTGGCCAGGGGCGCCGGGGCCAGCGGTGCGGCCGGGGTGTCGACACTGAGCACCGAGCCCAGCACCGCGTTGGGCCGGTAGGTCGCGAGGCCCTTCAGTCCCGCGCGCCAGGCCGTCAGGTACAGGCCCTGGAACTCCTCGTAGGGGTAGTCGGCCGGCACGTTGACCGTCTTGCTGATCGATGTGTCGATGCAGGGCGCCACGGCGGCCACCATCAGCGCATGGGCCTCGGCGCTCATCTCGAGCGCGGTGACGAAGGCCGGCGTCAAGGCCGCGTCGGCGCCCTTCAGGTGGCGGTACAGGCGCCAGGCGTGGTCCTCGACGCTGTACTCCTTGAAGCTGCCATCGGCCATGCGCTTCTTGCGCGTGTACGTCCAGGAGAACGGCGGCTCGATGCCATTGCTGGCGTTGTCGGCGAAGGCCAGGCTGATGGTGCCCGTGGGTGCAATGGACAGCAGGTGCGAGTTGCGGATCCCCTTGGCGCGGATCTGCTCCTTCACCTCGCCGGGCAGCCGTGAGGCGAAGTTGCCGCGCGAGAGGTAGAGGTCGGCGTTGAAGAGCGGAAAGGCGCCTCGCTCCGCGGCCAGTGCGGCGCTGGCGAGATACGCGGAATCGCGCATGGTCTCGCTGATGCGGCGTGCCATCTCGCGCGCCTGCGGCGTGTCGTAACGCAGTCCCAGCATGATCAGTGCGTCGCCCAGACCGGTGAAGCCCAGCCCCACGCGCCGCTTGTTGCGCGCCTCCTCCGCCTGCTGCGGCAGCGGCCAGACGGTCACGTCCAGCACGTTGTCGAGCATGCGCACCGCGACCTTGACGACCTCCGCGAAGGCCTTGTCGTCAAAGTCCGCGCCGGGCTCGAAGGGAGCGGTCACGAAATGGGTCAGGTCGATCGATCCGAGGCAGCAGCAGCCGTACGACGGAAGCGGCTGCTCGGCGCAGGGGTTGGTCGCGGCGATCGATTCGCAGTAGTTGAGGTTGTTGTCGTTGTTGATGCGGTCGAGGAAGAGCACGCCCGGCTCGGCATGGTCGTAGGTCGAACGCATGATCAGGTCCCACAGCCTGGCCGCAGGCTGGCGGCGGTAGACCCACAGGCCATCGGCCCGGCGGTGCGCGCCGGCGGCCTTTTGCGCGGCACCCGGCTCCGCCCGGTGCACGAGTTCGACTTCGCCCCCGGCGAGGACGGCCTGCATGAACTCGTCCGTCACGCCGACCGAGATGTTGAAGTTGCGCAGGTCGCCTTCGTCCTTGGCGCGGATGAAGGCCTCGACGTCGGGGTGGTCGCAGCGCAGCACCGCCATCTGGGCTCCGCGGCGGGAGCCGGCCGACTCCACCGTCTCGCACGAACGGTCGAAGACGCGCATGTAGCTGACCGGGCCGGAGGCGCTGGACTGCGTCGAGCCCACCCAGGCACCCTGCGGGCGGATGCGAGAGAAGTCATAGCCGACGCCACCGCCTCGGCGCATCGTCTCGGCGGCCTCGGTCAGCGCGGTGTAGATGCCGGGAAAGCCCTCATCGACCTGGGCGATCGAATCGCCCACCGGCTGCACGAAGCAGTTGATGAGCGTCGCGCTCAGGTCGGTGCCGGCCGCCGAGTTGATGCGCCCGGCCGGGACGAAGCCTCGCCGCTGCGCATCGATGAAGCGCTGCTCCCATTGCGCCCGCTGCTCGACCGGCTCGGCCGCCGCCAGGGCCCGCGCGACCCGCTGGCGCACTTCGTCCAGCGTGCGCTCGTCGCCCTTGGCGTATTTCTCGGCCAGCACCTCGGCGCTGATGGCCTGCGGGGGCAGCGCGGGGCGTTGGCCGGCGCGAGCGGCGGCGGAAGAAGCGGAAGTGAAGGTGCGGCGAACAGAGGTCATGGCTTACGACGAGTGGCCCGGTCCGGGCGATCGGACCAGGCGCTGGGCTGTTGTTTTTTACAGTGGCATGATGCACCAAAGACCAGGCCATGGCGGACGGGTGACCCGCCCAAAAGCGTGGCTTTGCCCTAGGGCAAACATCGTTCGCGCATCGTGGGCGTGGTGCGAGCGCAGCACACCCGGCACAATGCGCCCCTTACCCGGCGCAGCCGCGCCCAGCCCATGCCTGATACCAACGAACACGATTCCGCCGCGGCGCCTGTGCCGTCGCCTGCTGCCGACGCCTCGCCCGAGGCGCAAGCCAGCGCCGATACCCCCCCCGAGATCCAGGCTCCCGAAGCTGCCGAGGCTGCCCCGCAGGGCGATCCCGCGGCTGCAGCGACCCCTGATACCCCGGTCGGCAAGGCCGCTGCGGCCAACCTCTCGCCCGCCGAGACCGCAGAGCGGCTCAAGGCCCTGTTCCCGGCCCTCTTCACCGGCCCTTCCAAGCCGATCAAGCTGCGCATCCAGGCCGACATCCAGGCCCGGGCTCCCGGCCAGTTCACCAAGGCCGCGCTGTCGGGCTTCCTGCGCCGCTACACCGGCAGCACCAGCTACCTCATCGCCTTGACCCGCGCCCCCCAGCGTCTGGACCTGGATGGTCAGCCGGCCGGCGAGATCAGCGAAGAACACCGTCAGGCGGCCACCGAAGAGCTCGCCCGCCGGCGCTCGGTCCACGAAGCCCGCCGCGAAGCCGAGGAGGCTGGCCGGCGCGAACGCGCCCAACTGCTGCGCGCCTTCGAGACGACCACCTTGACCAAGGACAACTTCCTGGCGCTCAAGGGCCTGACGGCCGAGGCGCTGGACGCCCAGCTGGCGCAGGCCCGTGAAGAGGCTCGGCTGTGGCGCGAGCAGCAGGCCCAGCAGCCGAATCGTGGCGGCGGCCGGCCCGAGCGCCGCCCTGAAGGACGACCCGGCCCCGCCCGGGACGGCGACCGCCAGGCGCCGCGTCAGGACGCCCAGGGGCGCCCGGCCGGCCGGCGTGACGAACGCAGTGACCGCCGCGGCCCTTCCGGCCCGGGCGGCAGGCCTTCGCGCCCGCCTCGTCCGGCTCGCTGACCCCGGGTCAATCCCAGTAGCGCGGCAGCAGCAGGCTGCCGTTCATCCGCCGCGCGCGCAGTTCGTCGCGCCGCGCCGGCGGCTGGTCGCACGGCCATGGCGGGCCTGCTGGTCGATGCCTACAGTCCGCTCCATCGACACCCCACACCTGCACCAGGAGCCGCAAATGACCACCGCCAGCACCCCCCGCTTCGCCACCGAACAGACCTCCGCCCGCAGCATCGCCGCCGGCCTCGCGCTGGTGCTGACGATGGGCCTGGTGGCCGGCCTGGACCGCGTCGCCGAATTCCAGTACGACGAGGCGATGGTCGCCCAGGCCGTCGAGACGTCGGCCCCCCAGGTGGTGGTGATCACTGCCAAGCGCCTGCAGGCCTGAGGGCCTCGCAGCTGCGGCTGCAACGACTTCCGTTCCACTCCTCTTGGGGCCCGCCGGGCCCCTTTTTTTGGTCTCCTAGTGACGTTCATCTAACTTGTTATTTTTATACTTCATGCTCAGCAGTTTCTGACTCACGAAACAGGCCGCCTCGTCCTTCGTCGGAGCTGACGGCAGCTCATCCGATCTTCCATGCCGATGGTCGCAATCCGCTGTCGCGACGGGTGGCCGATACCTACAGTGAGCCCCATCGCAGGACCGGGTTTCGGACTTGCGATCTTCCAGGAGCCCGTCATGTACAACGCCTTGAACACCTACGCCATCACCGCCCCGCGCGAGCGCGCCACCGCCTTCGCCCTGGCCGCCTTCGTCACGCTGAGCGTCCTGGCCGGGCTCGGCGACGTGGCCGACCATCAGTACGACAACGCGCTGCTGGCCCAGGCCGACGCTGCAGCCGTCACGGCCGCCGTGCGGACCACCGAAGCACGCGCTTGATCGCGCTCGCACCCTCCGTCGAAGGGGCCCCCGAGGCTCTTGTCGCTTTCGCGGGGAAACCTATCCCCGCCCGACGAAGGGCATGCCCGTCGCCATGATGGTGGTGAACAGCACGTTGGCCGACAAAGGCAGCGAGGCCATCTGGACCAGGGCGTCGGCCACGTGGCGCACCTCCATGCGCGCCTCGGTGCGGACATTGCCGTCGGCCTGGGCCATGCCGCGCGCCATGGCGGCGGTCATGTCGGTGGCGGCATTGCCTATGTCGATCTGGCCGACCGCGATGCCGAAGGCGCGGCCGTCGAGCGCACAGGATTTCGTCAAGCCCGTCATGGCGTGCTTGGTGCTCGTGTAGGCGACCGAATCCGGCCGCGGCGCGTGCGCCGAGATCGAGCCGTTGTTGATGATCCGGCCGCCGCGCGGATCCTGTGACTTCATCAGGCGGAAGGCCTCGCGGGTGCAGAGGAAGGCGCCGGTGAGGTTGATGTCCACGGCGCGCCGCCACTCCTGGACCGGCAGCTCGTCGATCGGCAGGCCGGCGGTGAACACGCCGGCGTTGTTGAAGAGCAGGTCCAGCCGGCCATGGCGCTGGCGGATCTGCTCGAACACCGCGGCGACGGCCACTTCGTCGCTCACGTCGCCGGCGGCCGCCCAGGCACGGGCGGCATGCGGCGACCCGGCGATCGCGGCCTCCAGTGCGTCGGCCCGCCGGCCGTTGAAGATCACCGTCCAGCCGGCCTCCAGCAAGGCGAGCGCGCACGCCTTGCCGATGCCGCTTCCGGCGCCGGTGACCAGCGCGATTCGAGGGGTGGGATGACTGGCATTCATGGTGCGGCCAGCATACACAGGGGCGGCGCGCCAGGCGATCTCCGTGAGAGCTGTCACGCCGTTGTCAAGCGGTGTTGCCGGCAGCACGCAATGGGCCCTGGAAGCGTTCAAAAGCCCTTGGTGATGTCAAACGCCAGGCGTAAGGTCACGCTCAATATTCCGCTCGAGAAAGGCCTGCCTCCTTGTCGAACGCGAAGCTCCTGTCCCCCTGGAAACGGTCGCTGCGGCGTGTGCTCGGCGCCCTTGTCATCCTCGTTGTGCTCAGCCTCGCCGGGCTGGTGGCCGACGAGGTGCACAGCTCTCGTCAACAGGCCGACTGGCTCGCAGCGCGAGCCGGCCGCCTGAACTTCGAGCTGCTGCCCGGCCCCAGTCCGGCGATCCGCTACGCCGGCAACGGCCCTTACGACCAGCGCCTGGGCTACCACCAGTTGCCCGATTACCTCGGGCGGCTGAAGTCGCAAGGCTTCGAGATCAGCGCGCAGGCCCGGATGTCGCCGGCCATGCTGTCGCTGCGTGACGAGGGCCTTTTCGCCCCCTACCGCGAAAAGGCGCAGGCCGGCCTGGAGGTCCACGACTGCCGCAACACGCCGCTGTACGAAGCGCGATATCCGCAGCGCGCGTACTCCGGGCTCGCGGAGGTACCGCCTCTGCTGGTCAAGGCGCTGCTCTACATCGAGAACCGGGACCTCTTCGACCCCCCGGCCACGCGCAATCCGGCGATCGAATGGGATCGCCTCGGCAAGGCCGCCTTCGATCAGCTGCTGCGCCGCGTCGACGACAGCCACAGCGCAGGGGGCGGCAGCACGCTGGCCACCCAGATCGAGAAGTACCGCCATTCGCCCCAGGGCCGCACCGAGACTGCGCGTGACAAGTTCCGCCAGATGGCTTCGGCCTCGGTACGCGCCTACCTCGATGGCGAGGACACCATGTCGCGGCGGCGCCAGATCGTGCTCGACTATCTGAACACCGTGCCGCTGTCGGCGCAGGCCGGCTTCGGCGAGGTGAACGGGCTGGGCGACGGGCTGTGGGCCTGGTATGGCAGGGATTTCGACGAGTTGAACCAGCTGCTGGCCACGCCGGTCGCCGAGCCGGCCCCGGGGGAGCCCCGGCGCACCGCCAAGGCCTTCAAGCAGGCGCTGCTGCCGCAGCAGGCCATGGCCTTCAAGCAGGCGCTTTCGCTGATGGTGGCCCAGCGCCGACCTTCGCACTACCTGGGCGCCGACGGCGAAAAGCCGCTGCAGGACCTGACCAACGCCCACCTGCGCCTGCTGGCCGAGGCCGGCGTGATCCCGCCGGCCTTGCGCGATGCCGCGCTGCCCCTGGCCTTGCACCCCCTCGCGCGCCCGCTGCCGGAGCCGCCGGTATCCTTCGTCGACCGCAAGGCGGCGACCGCCGTTCGCGGCAAGCTGCAGCAGCTGCTGGGCATGCCCAGGGCCTACGACCTGGACCGCCTCGACCTGGTCGTCGACAGCACCCTGGCCGCCGACACCCAGCGCGCCGCCAGCGCCATGCTGCGCAGCCTGGCCCGGGAGGACGCCGCGCACGCCGCCGGGCTTTACGGCTTCCACCTGCTGAAGGAGGGCGACGATCCGAGCAAGATCGTCTTCAGCTTCACCCTCTTCGAGCGAACCGAAGGCGCCAACCTGCTGAGGGTCCAGACCGACAACCTCGACCAGCCTTTCGACCTGAACGAAGGCGCGCGGCTGGACCTCGGCTCCACCGCCAAGCTGCGCACCCTCATCACCTACCTGGAGCAGGTGGCGGCGCTGCATGCGCGCTGGAGCGGCCTGTCGGAGGAAGAGCTGGCCGCACTGGATCTGGCCGACCACGACCCCATCGGCCGCTGGGCGCGCGACTACCTCGGCGATGCGCAGGACAAGGGCTTGCCCGCCATGCTGGACGCGGCGATGGAGCGCACCTACTCAGCCAATCCCGGCGAAGGCTTCTTCACCGGTGGCGGCCTGCACCACTTCGACAACTTCGAGCCCGAAGACGACCACAAGACGATGACGGTGCGCGAGGCGCTGACCCGCTCGGTCAACCTGGTCTTCATCCGCCTGATGCGCGACGTGGTGCGCCACGTGATGGCCGAACGCGAGGACATGAACGCCGCGTTGCTGGGCGACCGTGGCGACCCGGCCCGCCAGGCCTACCTGGAGCGCTTCGCCGACAAGGAGGGCCGCAGCTTCATCGTTCGCTTCTACCGCGAGTTGGCTCGCAAGACGCCGCAGGAGATCGAAGACACGCTGCTCAAGGGCAAGCGGCCGACGCCCAGCCGGCTGGCCGCCCTGTACTACGGGCTCGAGCCCGAAGGCGACGAGGCGGGACTGTCCGGCTTCCTGGCGCGCCACCTGGAGAACCCGCCGGATTCGGTGGAGGAGCTGCGGGCCAAGTACGGCCCGGGCCGCTGGTCCCTGGCCGACCGTGGCTACCTCGCCAAGGTGCATCCGCTGGCCATGTGGGTGGCAGGGCACCTGCTCCGGCATCCGCAGGCCACGCTGACCGAGACGATAGCGGCCAGCCAGCAGGAGCGGCAGGACGCCTATGGCTGGCTGTTCAAGACCCGCCACAAGAGCGCCCAGGACTCGCGCATCCGCAACCAGCTGGAGCAGGAGGCCTTCGTCGAGCTGCACAAGGCCTGGAAGCGCCTGGGCTATCCGTTCGAGTCCCTCACGCCTTCCTATGCGACGGCGCTGGGCGCGTCGGGCGATCGCCCCGCCGCGCTGGCCGAACTGATGGGCATCATCGTCAATCGCGGCAAGGCCCTGCCCCAGTCGCGGGTCGAGAGCCTTCGGTTCGGCGCCTCCACGCCGTACGAGACCCGCCTGGCCTATCGGCCGCCCGGCGGCGAGCAGGTGATGGCGCCCGAGGTGGCGGACGCGGCCCGCCGCGCGGTGATCGGGGTGGTCGAGCAGGGTACCGCCAAGCGCCTGAACGGCGCGCTCAAGCTGCCCGACGGCACCGTCGTGCCGATAGGCGGCAAGACCGGCACCGGCGACCACCGCTTCGAGGTCTACGGCCCCGGCGGCAAGCTGGTCTCTTCCCGGGTGGTGAGCCGCTCGGCCACCTTCGCCTTCCTGATCGGCGACCGCTACTTCGGCACCCTGATGGCCTTCGTGCAGGAGCCGGACGCGGCGAACTACAAGTTCACCAGCGCCCTGCCCTCGCAGATCCTCAAGGCACTGCTGCCCAGCCTGCTGCCGCTGGTGGAGGGCACGGCCTGCGTGCCGGCACCGGGGTTGGTGACAGCGGCACGCAGCGACTGACTCCCTGCGA
Organism: Ideonella flava; assembly: GCF_051857595.1. Taxonomy (NCBI): domain Bacteria; kingdom Pseudomonadati; phylum Pseudomonadota; class Betaproteobacteria; order Burkholderiales; family Sphaerotilaceae; genus Ideonella; species Ideonella flava. The sequence continues at coordinate 375,134 of NZ_JBPZHD010000006.1, read as the reverse complement.
CGGCTCAGCGAGTCATTGCAGGGGCGAGGAGGTCAGAACGGTTCCAGCCTCGATGGAATTGATGGCGTTGTTGCCGAAACTGTAGGTTTTTGCCGGACTGGGCGCGGAGATGCCGATGGCGTTGCCCTTGATCGAAGTCCGGTCCAGGCTGAACCTGGCGAACGTGGTGGTGGCCAGGAGTCCGTATTGCAGATTGCTCTCGATGGAAGAGTTCTGGAGGGCAACGCCGGTACCGGTCGCCGTGGGAGCGGCCCTGACGCCGATCTGGTTGCCCATGACCAGGCTGTTGGCAATCGTCACGCGTGAGGCGGTGCTCGCCTGGGAGTTGACGCCCACCCCCGGGTTGCCGCGGAAGTTTCTGATGACGCAGTTGTCGATGTGAACGTCCCCGCTGAGCACGAGAACACCGGACAAGCCCGTCCCCAATCCCTCGAGTTGAAGGCCCCGCAGGTTCACGAAGCTTCCAGTCGGAGCGTTCACAACGATACCGTTCGTGCCGGACACGAGCACCCCTGCCTCTCCCGTTCCCTCCGATGCGATGGTGATCGCCTTGGTGATCGTCACACCCCCGAAGCCACCCGCATCGAGCGTGTTGATCTCGCCGCCGGTGGCCGTCTTGGAGATGGCACCTGCAAAGGTCTTGCAAGGGGCCGTGCGGCTGCATGGATTGGCATCGTCGCCGACACCCGACACCCACGTCCTTGAGGCCTGGGCATGCGCCAGACCGGTCGAGGCCATGGCGCAGAGCCAGGCGAGCGTGCGAACGTATCTTCCGAGTTGCATGGGATTCCGTTGGTGAGGGTTGATGGATCTCGCCCGCCGCGCGGGGCAGACCCGCGGCAGTCCGCGAAACAGGCAGTGAGCATATCGGCGTGGAACCTCGCCTTATGCCATCGCACGGCCCACGAGGCCGTGACAATTTGCCCACTCCCGCGGGCGCCTCGCCGCTCAGCGCGTCATCCGAGCGGTGCCGGGGCCTGGACCGGTCCTACTTGCACCGCGCAGTACTTGAACTCGGGAATCTTGCCGAAGGGATCCAGCGCGGGGTTGGTCAGCAGGTTGGCCGCGGCTTCCGCGAAGGCGAACGGGATGAAGACGGCGCCCAGCGGCGTGCCGTCGTCCCTGCGGGCCCTGAGCCGGACACTGCCGCGACGCGACGCCACCTGCAGCCAACCGCCGGGCACTATGCCCAGGCGCTCCAGGTCCTGCCCGTGCAGGCTGGCCGTCGGCGTGGGCTCCAGCGCATCGAGCACCTCGGCCCGCCGCGTCATGCTGCCGGTGTGCCAGTGCTCGAGCTGGCGGCCGGTGATCAGCACGAAGGGATAGTCGCCGTCAGGGCGTTCGTCGGCCGGTACCAGCTGGGCGGGTACCAGCTGAACGCGGCCGTCGCTGGTCGGGAAGCGGTCGGTGAAGACGATGGGCTGGCCGGGATCGTCGGCGGTGAGGCAGGGATAGGTCACGCTGTCCTCGCGTTCCAGGCGCTCCCAGCTGATGCCGGCGATCACGCCGTGCATGGCCTGGCGCATCTCCTCGTACACCTGGGCGACGCCGCTTTCGGGGCCCTCGTAGCGCCAGGGCAGGCCCATGCGCTGCGCGATCTGCTGGATGATCCAGAGGTCGGGCCTCGCGTCGCCGGGCAGCTCCAGCGCCCGGCGGCCCATCTGCACCATGCGGTCGGTGTTGGTCACCGTGCCGGTCTTCTCGGGCCAGGCACTGGCGGGCAGCACCACGTCGGCGAGCCAGGCGGTCTCGGTCAGGAACAGGTCCTGCACGACCATGTGCTCGAGGTTGGCCAGGCCGGCGCGGGCGTGGGCCAGGTCCGGGTCGCTCATGGCCGGGTTCTCGCCCATGATGTACATGCCGCGGATCTTCTTCGGGTCGCCCTCGTCCTTCAGCGCGTGGTGAAGGACCTCGACCACCGTCAGGCCGGGCCGGTCGTCGAGCTTGGTGCCCCAGAAGTTCTCGAACCAGGCATGCGCCTCGGGCTTGCTGACGCGCTGGTAGTCCGGGAACATCATCGGGATCAGGCCGGCATCGCTGGCGCCCTGCACGTTGTTCTGGCCACGCAGGGGATGCAGGCCGCTGCCCGGCTTGCCGATCTGGCCGGTGATGGCCGCCAGGGCGATCAGGCAGCGTGCGTTGTCGGTGCCGTGCACATGCTGGCTCACGCCCATGCCCCACAGGATCATCGAGGCGGGACTGGTGGCGTAGGCGCGCGCCACCTCGCGGAGGGTGGCGGCCGGGATGCCGCAGATCGGCTCGCAGACCTCGGGCGAGAAGGCCGCGACGCTGGCCTTCAAGGCCTCGAAATGGTCGACGCGCTCGGCGATGAAGGCGGGGTCAGTCAAGCCTTCATCGATGATGGTGTGCAGCATGGCGTTCAGCAGGGCCACGTCGCTGTCGGCCTTGAACTGCAGCGTGCGCCAGGCGTGACGCGCCAGGTCCGTCCGGCGCGGGTCGGCCAGCACGATCTTGGTGCCGCGCTGGGCCGCGTTCTTCATCCAGGTGGCCGCCACCGGGTGGTTCTGCGCCGGGTTGGCGCCGATGATGATGACGAGGCCGGCGTGCTGCACGTCGTTCACCGGGTTGCTCACCGCCCCGGAGCCCACGCCCTCGAGCAGGGCCGCCACGCTGCTGGCGTGGCATAGGCGTGTGCAGTGGTCGACGTTGTTGCTGCCGAATCCCGTGCGCACCAGCTTCTGGAAGAGATAGGCCTCCTCGTTGCTGCCCTTGGCCGAGCCGAAGCCGGCGAGCGCCGCGGGGCCGTGCTGGTCCCGCAAGCGCTTCAGGCCGCCGGCAGCAGCCTCCAGCGCTTCTTCCCAGGTGGCTTCGCGGAAGACCTCGCGCCAGTCCCGCGGCGGCTGCCCCGGGTGGTGCTGGGCACCGGCATCCTTGGCCACGCCCGGCTTGCGGATGAGCGGCGTGGTCAGCCGCTGCGGATGGTTGACGTAGTCGAAGCCGAAGCGGCCCTTGACGCACAGGCGGCTCGCGTTGGCCGGGCCGTCGCGACCCTTGACCGCGACGATGCGCTCGCCCTTGACCTGGTAGGTCAGCAGACAGCCCACGCCGCAGTACGGGCAGACGGAATCCACCTCGCGGTCCACCCGCTGGTCGCCGATCAGCGTCTTCGGGCTCAGGGCGCCGGTCGGGCAGGCCTGCACGCATTCGCCGCAGGCGACGCAGGTGCTGGCGCCCATCGGGTCGTCCAGGTCGAAGGCAATGTGCGCCTCGCCTCCGCGGCCGAGGTAGCCGATCACGTCGTTGACCTGGGCCTCCCGGCAGGCCCGGACGCAGCGGGTGCACTGGATGCAGGCGTCGAGGTTGACGGCCATGGCGGGGTGGCTCAAGTCGGCCTCGGGCTGCCGGCGCTGCAACGCCTTGAGCGCCGGGCGCGGGCTCACACCAAGTTCATCGGCCCAGTGGCTGAGCTCCCCGTGCGGGCGCGCCGCATCGCCGTCATTCCACTGGTAGCCGGTCTCCGGCAGGTCGGCCAGCAGCATCTCCAGCACCATCTGCTGGCTCTTGCGGGCGCGGTCGCTTTGCGTCTGCACCACCATGCCCGGCTGCACCGCGCGGCAGCAGGACGCCGCCAGCGTGCGCTCACCTTGCACCTCGACCACGCACGCGCGGCAGTTGCCGTCGGGCCGCAGACCATCGACGTAGCAAAGCCGCGGGACGTTGACGCCGGCGCGCTCGGCCGCCTTGAGGATGGTCTCGCCTTCGTGGGCCTCGCAAGGCTGGCCATCCAGCGTGAACGAAATCATGGCTTCACCTCGTCCGGGAAGTAGCGTTGCACGCAGCGGATCGCGTTGGGCGCGGCCTGCCCCAGGCCGCAGATGGAGGCGTCAGCCATCACGGCCGACAGGTCGTCGAGGGTGGCGTTGTCCCAGGCCGGCGACTGCATCAGCACGGCCGCCTTCTCGGTGCCGACGCGGCAGGGCGTGCACTGGCCGCAGCTCTCGTCGGCGAAGAAGCGCATGGCGTTCAGCGCCGCGTCACGCGCGCGGTCGTGCTGGCTCAGCACCACGACAGCGGCCGAGCCGATGAAGCAGCCATGCGGCTGCAGGGTGTCGAAATCCAGCGGCACGTCGGCCAGCGAGACCGGCAGGATGCCGCCCGAGGCGCCGCCGGGCAGGTAGGCGTGCAGCGTGTGGCCCTCGGCCATGCCGCCGCAGAACTCGTCGACCAGCTCGCGCAGGGTGATGCCGGCCGGCGCGAGCTTCACGCCGGGGCGCCTGACGCGGCCGCTGACGCTGAAGGAGCGCAGGCCCTGGCGGCCGTTGCGCCCGAAAGCACTGAACCAAGGCGCGCCGCGCTCGGCGATGTCGCGCAACCAGTACAGCGTCTCGGCGTTGTGCTCCAGCGTGGGCCGGCCGAACAGGCCCAGCTCGGCGATGTACGGCGGCCGCAGCCGCGGCTCGCCACGCTTGCCCTCGATGCTTTCGATCATCGCGGACTCTTCGCCGCAGATGTAGGCGCCGGCACCGCGGCGCAATTCGAGGCGGGGCAAAGGGCAAGGCGGATGGGCCTGCAGCAGGGCCAGCTCGCGTTCGAGGATCTCGCGGCAGCCGGCGTATTCGTCGCGCAGGTAGAGGTATGCCGCCTCGCAGCCCACCACCTGAGCGGCGATCAGCACGCCCTCGAGGAAGCGGTGCGGGTCGCGCTCGAGGTAGGTCCGGTCCTTGAAGGTTCCGGGTTCCCCCTCGTCGATGTTCACGGCCATCAGGCGAGGCGCGGAGAAGCCACGCACGATGCGCCACTTGCGCCCGGCAGGGAAGCCCGCGCCGCCCAGTCCGCGCAGGCCCGAACCTTCCAATGCGGCCAGCAGCTCATCGGCGCTGCGCTCGCCGTTGACCAGCTCTGCGGCCACCTGGTAGCCGCCGCGCGCCCGGTAAGCCGCGTAGCCGACGAAGGCCGGTGCGATGTCCGCCTCCTCGCCGGTCGTGATCTCGCAGGGCGCCTGGGCCGCTGGATCGAAGGCGGCATCGTCGGCCGCCGCGGGGTGCCGGCGATCGTTCGCCGCCGCATGCTCGCAGACTGATTCGACCGTGGCATGCGGCACGGGCCGCTGGCCGACGATCGCCACAGGTGCCTGCTCGCAGCGGCCGACGCAGGGGGCATGCACCACACGCACACCACCGCCCACGGCCTTGGCCACACCGTCCCTCAAGGCCTCGGCGCCGGCCATCGCGCACGCCAGGCTGTCGCACACGCGCACCGTCAGCGCGGGCACGACCTCTTCGTCCCGCACGATCTCGAAGTGGTGATAGAAGGTCGCCACTTCGGCGACCTCGGCCATCGACAGGCTCATCTCCGCAGCCAGCGCGACGAGATGCCCCTCGCGCAGGGCGCCGTGGGCATCGTTGAGGCGGTGCAGGTGCTCTATCAGCAGCTCGCGCGGGTGGGGCCCCGGGCCGATGAGTGCACGCACTGCGGCACGGGCTTCGTCAGTCGGTTGGCGGCCCTTCAATTGCGCCCGGGCCCGGCGCGGCGAGGGACCCGCGATGCGGACCTCGGCAGGTGGATTCGGCATGCAGCCGAGTATGCGTCATGGCACCGGCAGCCGGAAAGCGGACACCCGTTCGGCGAGCGCCGCGGCACGGTCGCGCAACGCCCCGGCAGACGCCGCCGTCTGCTCGACCAGCGCCGCGTTGCCCTGCGTCGAGCGGTCCAGCTCGTGCGCGGCCCGGCCCACCTGCTGCACGCCGGTGGACTGCTCGCTCGTGCCGAGCGCGATCTGCTCGATCAGCCCGCCCACCCGGCCCGCGCCTTCGACGACGTGGTCGATGGCCTGCCGGGCGCTGGCCACGACGATGTTGCCCTCGCCGACCTGCGTCACGCTGGTCTCGATCAGTGACTTGATCTCGCGCGCCGCGTCGCCCGAGCGCCGGGCCAGCGCGCGCACCTCGCCGGCCACCACCGCGAAACCGCGGCCCTGCTCGCCTGCGCGCGCGGCCTCGACAGCGGCGTTCAGGGCCAGGATGTTGGTCTGGAAGGCGATGCCGTCGATGACGCCGATGATCTCGCCGATGCGCGAGGAGGACTGGCCGATCGCCTCCATCGTGCGCACCACCGCGCCCATCGCGCGGCCCCCCTCGCCTGCCGCGCCGGCGTTCTCGCGCGCGATCGCGGCGGCCTCGACAGCGTGCCCGGCCGTCTGGCTCACGGTGCCTGAGATCTCCTCCATCGACGCGGCCGTCTGCTGCAGATTGGCGGCCGTCTGCTCGGTGCGGGCGGACAGGTCCATCGCGCCATTGGCGATCTCGCTGCTGGCCTGCAGGATGTCGTCGCTGCCGCTGCGCACGTCGCGCACGATGGCGCACAAGGCCGCCTGCATCTGCGCCAGGCAGACCATCAGTTCCGCTGCCTCGTCGCTGCCCCAGGGCCGCGGGCTGGTCGTGAGGTCGCCGGCGGTCATCGCCTGCAGATGGCGGCGGGTCTCGCGCAGTCCGCCATCGACCACGCGGTAGAAGCTGGCGAAGAAGTAGGCCGCCAGCAGCAGCCCGGCCACGACCACGGCGACGATCGCTTCCGCCTTCGAGTCGCCCCGTGCCTGGCGTGCGGCGAGCAGCGCATCGAGCTGCTCGAACATGCGCGCCTGGGTCGCCAGCAGGCTGGCGGTCAGCGCGTCACTCGCCTGCGCGATGGCGGCGGCATCTCCGCCGGCCACTGCCTTGTACAGGGCCTCGCGCTGCGCATCGACACGCGCCAGGGCCAGAGCCTCGCGTGTGCCCCCATGCAGCGTCTCGACCTTGTCGGCCGCGAGCTGCAGTTGCCCGGCGAGCAGGTCGGCATAGGCCTGGGAGCGGTGCATCGCGGTCATGGCGTCGATGCCATCGGCCGCGGCGAGCACCCGAACCTTGGCCGCCTCCTCGATGTACTGCGGCACGCGCATCAGCGAGCCGTCCATCAGGTAGTAGGTGTCGATGTCCGGGTCGAGCGTGAGGTTCGAGCCGTCGGTGGCCTGGTTGACGAGGTCTATCACGGCCTTGACGACCGCTGCATGGGCATCGGGCCGTCCGCCGGAGGCCAGCGCTGCCGCGCGGTCCTTGAGCGTCTGCAGCGCGGCCGCGGTACCGAAGGCGTCGCCGCTGGCCGCCTGCGCCTGCTCGACCTGGACCATGGCGGCCTGCCAATCGGCGCCCGCAGGCCTGGACTCGGCCCGCTGGCGCAGCGCCAGAGGCAACAGCGGCATGACCTGGCGCGCGTAGGCCAGGCCGTCGATTTCCTTGGCGGTGAAGTCGCGCTGGTCGGCGTACTGGCCGAACCAGGCGAGGCCCAGCGCGGCCATCGGCAGCATGAAGCACAGCGTGACGATGAGCGCCTTCGCCCGGAAGCCGAGGCGGCGGAACAGGCGAATGCCCGGCGCCCAGAGACCGTGATGGGCGAAGAAGCCGTCGGAGCCGGCGTGCTGCATGGGGTCGATCCCTTCCTGTTTGATCGATATCAAGCGATTGTGGGCAGGGGACGGATCCGCGATCGGCGCGAAATGAACTGCTTTTGCGGCCCGTTTGCGCCCCGGTCGGGCGGACCACAATCCCTGCATGGACGAAGTCGACACCGTCGTCGTGGGCGCCGGCGTGGTGGGCCTGGCCTGCGCACGCGCCCTGGCGCAGGCCGGGCACGAGGTGGTCGTGCTGGAAGCCGAGAACGCCTTCGGCACGGCCACCAGCGCCCGCAACAGCGAGGTCATCCACGCCGGTCTGTACTACCCGACCGGCTCGTGGCGCGCCCGGCTTTGCGTGCAAGGCAGGGGGATGCTGTATGACTACTGCGCGAGCCACGGCGTCGCCCACCGGCGCTGCGGCAAGCTGGTGGTGGCCTGCAGCGACGAGGAGCTCCCGAGGCTGGATGCGGTGCAGGCCCTCGCCGCGGCCAACGGCGTGCGCGACCTGCAGCGCCTGTCGGCCGCCGAGGCTCAGGCCCTCGAGCCGGCAATGGCCTGCCGCGGGGCGCTGCTGTCGCCTTCCACCGGCATCGTCGACAGCCACGGGCTGATGCTGGCCTTGCTCGGCGATGCCGAAGCCGCCGGCGCCATGCTGGCGCTGCAGTCGGCGGTTCGCGGCGGTCGCGTCGTCGGTGGCGGGCTGGAACTGGCGGTGGGCGGCGACACGCCGACGCGAATCAAAGCCCGGCGTGTCGTCAATGCAGCCGGCCTGCACGCCTGCGCGCTGGCCTCGTGCATCGAGGGCCTGCCCGCGCGCCATGTGCCGCAGGCGCACTTCGCCCAAGGCGCCTACTTCAGCCTCGCCGGCGCGGCACCCTTCTCGCGGCTGGTCTACCCGGTGCCCGGCCAGAGCAGCCACCTGGGCGTGCACCTCACGCTCGATCTGGCCGGACAAGCCCGCTTCGGCCCGAGCTTCCGCTGGGTGGACCGCGTGGACTACGAGGTCGACCCGGCCGACGGGGCGGGCTTCGCCGCCGAGATCCGCCGCTACTGGCCCGGCATCGACGACCGTCCAGCCGGCGCCTTGCAGCCCGGCTACGCCGGCGTGCGGCCCAAGATCAGCGGCCCCGGACAGCCGGCAGCGGACTTCCGCATCGACGGACCGCCCCTGCACGGCGTGCCCGGGCTGGTCAACCTGTTCGGGATCGAATCACCCGGCCTCACCGCGGCACTCGCCATCGCCGAGGTGGTGGCGCGCCTGCTCGCCCGCTGAAACGAAAAAAGGCAGCCCGACGGGCTGCCTTTGCGGGATGCGGAAGACCGCGTTCTCAGTCGTTCGCGTAGATATCCACGTCCTTGGTCTCGCGAAGGAACAGCATGCCGATGACGAAGGTCATCGAAGCCACCACGATCGGATACCACAGGCCGTTGTACATGTTGCCGGTCGAGGCCACGATGGCGAAGGCGGTGGTCGGCAGCAGGCCGCCGAACCAGCCGTTGCCGATGTGGTACGGCAGGCTCATCGAGGTGTAGCGGATGCGGGTGGGGAACATCTCCACCAGCGCGGCGGCGATCGGGCCGTAGACCATGGTCACGTAGATCACGAGGATGGTCAGGATGCCGACGATGCTCCACCACTGGCCGCCCATGAAGTCGATCGGCTTGGCCTTGGCCGGGTAGCCGGCCGTCTTCAGCGTATCGGCGACTTCCTTCTTGAAGGCGGCGACGGCCTTGACGCTCTCCTCGTCGAACTTCTGGTTCACCACATTGGCCGCGGGGGCCGTGATGACCTTGTCACCGATCGAGATGGTGGCCGGGGTGCCGGCGGGAGCGACCTCGTTGTCGTAGCTGACCGAGCTTTGCGCCAGGTAGCGCTTGGCGATGTCGCACGAGGTCTTGAAGTCGATCTCGCGGGCGATCGGGCTGCCCTGGAACGAGCAGTCGCCGGGCGCGGCATGCACCACCACCTTGTTGGCCTTCTGCGCGGCGGCCAGCTCGGGGTTGGCGGCGTTGGTCAGGGCGCCGAACAGCGGGAAGTAGGTCAGCGCGGCCAGCAGGCAGCCGGCCATGATGATCGGCTTGCGGCCGATCTTGTCCGACAGCGAGCCGAAGATGACGAAGAACGGCGTGCCGATCACCAGCGAGGCGGCGATCATCAGCTGGGCCGTGGTCGCGTCGACCTTGAGTTGCGAGGTCAGGAAGAACATCGCGTAGAACTGGCCCGAGTACCAGACCACGCCCTGGCCGGCCGTCAGTCCCAGCAGCGCCAGGATGACCACCTTCAGGTTGCGCCACTGGCCGAAGGACTCGGACAGCGGGGCCTTGGAGGTCTTGCCCTCGTCCTTCATGCGCTTGAAGGCGGGCGACTCGTTCAGGCTCAGTCGGATCCACACGCTGATGGCCAGCAGCAGGATGGACACCAGGAACGGGATGCGCCAGCCCCAGTCGGCGAAGGCGGTGTCGCCGACGGCCGTCTTGATGCCGATGATCACCAGCAGCGACAGGAACAGGCCCAGCGTGGCCGTGGTCTGGATCCACGCCGTGTAGGCGCCGCGCTTGCCGTGCGGGGCATGCTCGGCCACGTAGGTGGCGGCACCGCCGTATTCACCGCCGAGCGCCAGGCCCTGCAGCAGGCGCAGGCCGACCAGGATCACCGGGGCGGCGGCGCCGATCGCGGCGTAGCTGGGCAGCACGCCGACGATGAAGGTCGACAGGCCCATGATCAGGATGGTCACCAGGAAGGTGTACTTGCGGCCGATCATGTCGCCGAGCCGGCCGAACACCAGCGCGCCGAAGGGCCGCACCAGGAAGCCGGCGGCAAAGGCCATCAGCGAGGCAATGAAGGCCGCGGTGGGGTCCAGCGCGGCGAAGAACTGCTTGCCGATGATCGCGGCCAGCGAGCCGTAGAGATAGAAGTCATACCACTCGAACACGGTCCCGAGCGACGAGGCGAAGATGACTTTCTTCTCCTCCGCGCTCATGGGCCGCGGGGCGGCGGGTGCAGTTGCCGTTGCCATGAAGACAAACTCCTGGAAGGGAATGGGGCCGCCACCTGTCGGCAGCTCCTGCTGGCCACTATCAGAAGGTGGTCTGACCAACTCCTGACACCAGGCTGATGCGAAGCTGACAAACTCAGGTCGAACCCTGATGACTCGTTTCACCATGTGGTAAAACGGGCCTCTCTTCGGGAAACACCCGAGGGCGTGCTGCAGCGCAGCAGCCGGCAGGGATCAATTGATCAGGCCACCGGCGCGGCGGCGAGCAAGTCCTCGCGCAGCATGGGCAGTGCATCCAGGCCCCAGTACAGGCGCGGCCGCCCTTCGAACTCGATCTCGAAAGTCGGCACGCCGAACAGGCCTCGGGCCACCGCGTCGTCGGTGAGCGCACGCAACTCGACCTTGACCTGTTCGCTGTCCGGGTCACGCACGGGCGCCAGGCTCGCACGCAGGGCCTGCAACCGCGCCGGCTCGTTGGGATCCGCGCCGCCGGACTGCCAGGCGTGGCGCATCAGGGCCTCGACGACGCGGCGGTTGGGCATGCGGCCCGCCGGCTGGCAGGCCAGCGAAAGGCGCAGAAGGGCCAGCGGGTTGAAGGGGTGCGGGCTGGGGCAATGCATGTCGGCCAGGCCCAGCTTGGCCGCCAGCCAGTCGACCTGGCGAAAGGTCCATTCCCGCTTGGCCGGGATCTCCGCCGGCCCCTTGTGCCCATGCGCCTTCAGCAGGCCGGCGAACAGCACCGGCCGGTACTCCACGAGGTAGCTGCAGCCTTCCAGCGCCTCGGGCAGATGCTCGAAGGCCATGTAGGCAAACGGGGAGATGACGTCGAAATGGAAGGTGATGGGGGTCATGCCGGCTTTCCCGTGGTGAGGGCCTGCGCCTGCGTGCGCCGGGCCGGCAACAGGGCCCACACGCGGCGCTTGTCCTCGTCAGCCATCGTGCTCCAGCCGGCGATCTCTTCGAGGGTGCGCAAGCAGCCCTCGCACCAGCCGGTCTTCGCATCCATGCGGCAGACATTCACGCAGGGGGATGGGACCCCTCGTCCGACGGGTACGTCGGCCGATCCCCCGAGGGGATCCGGGCCGGCTAGGGAGCGGCCCGTCGCTCGGCCCGGCGGGACCCCTCGTCCGACGGGTACGTCGGCCGATCCCCCGAGGGGATCCGGGCCGGCTAGGGAGCGGCCCGTCGCTCGGCCCGGCGGGACCCCTCGTCCGACGGGTACGTCGGCCGATCCTCCCCCGAGGGGATCCGGGCCGGCCAGGGAGCGGCCCGTCGCTCGGCCCGGCGGGACCTCTTCGCTCACGCCGGCTGCACCACGTCGGCCACCGGCGCGCCGGTGAGCTTTTCCAGTTCGGCCGGCGAGACGCGGAACACGCCGTTCGGGTGGCCGGCCGCGGCCCAGACCTCCTCGAAGCGGAACAGCTCGCGGTCGATCAGGGTCACCGGCGCCGTGGCATGGCCCACCGGCGCCACGCCGCCAATCGAATACCCGGTCTTGGCCTTGACGAAGCTGGCATCGGCCCGGCCTATGGGGCCGACCAGCGCCGCGACCTTCTTCTCGTCGACGCGCCGGTCCCCGGAAGCCACGACCAGCACGGCCGTGTCATCGGCCTTGCGGCGGAAGATCACGCTCTTGGCGATCTGCCCGGTCTGTAGGCCCAGGGCCTCGGCGGCCTCCTGGCAGGTGCGCGCGGGCACGTCCAGCCAGCGCGGCGTGTGCGGGTGACCCGCCTCGGCCAGCAGGCGCGTGACCTGCGCGAAGGCCTCGTGGAGCGAGTCGGGGGAGGTGGTGGTGTCGGTGTCGGCCATGGTGCCGGCGATTGTCACCGCGCGAGAATGCCCCCATGACAGATCCCGTGGACGATGCCGCCCTGATCGCCGCCACCCGCGACTGGGTCGACCGCGCCGTCATCGGCCTGAACCTGTGCCCCTTCGCCAAGAGCGTGCAGGTCAAGGGCCAGGTGCGCTATGTGGTCAGCCGGGCGGCCTCGCCTGAAGCCTTGCTGGCGGTGCTCGACGAGGAGCTGCAGGGCCTGGCCGAGGCCGATCCGGAAGCCGTGGACACCACGCTGCTGATCCACCCGGACGTGCTGGCGGACTTCCTGGACTTCAACGACTTCCTCGCGACCGCCGACGATCTGCTCGTCGAGCGCGGCCTGGAGGGCGTGCTGCAGATCGCGAGCTTCCATCCCGACTACCAGTTCGCCGGCACCGCGCCCGACGACATCACCAACTTCACCAACCGCTCGCCCTTCCCCACGCTGCATCTGCTGCGCGAGGCCAGCATCGATCGCGCCGTGGCCGCCTTCCCCGAGGCCGAAGAGATCTACGAGCGCAACATCGAGACGATGCAGGCCCTGGGCCGCGAGGGCTGGGAGGCGCTGTTCCCCTCGCGCCGCGATTGAATTGACCGTCGCTTGACCGGCTGTTCGCGCCTTTCGCGGCGGCCGTGCTTTCCTAGCATCGACGGCTCGCATAACCCCTGAACCGGGAGGATCCCCATGACGACGAACGACGGCCCCACCGTGCCGCGCGCTGCCCTGCGCCCCGACTACCTCTACTCCGGCGGCAACGTGCTGATGCACCCGCCATTGATGCTGGGCAGCTCCGAGATGTACGGCTTCTTCGTCAAGGGCGGGCGCGAGGCGCTGCAGCGCACGGTGGACGACACGCTCAATGCCGCCTCGGCCGGGCAGATGAGCTTCAAGGTGCTGTCGCCCTACGTGCTGCTGACCTTCACCGACGTCCAGCACGCGTACTCGAAGGACCCGGCCGACCGCGCCAAGGGCTGGGGCCAGGAGACCGACATCGTCACCTGGGTCATGGTCGGGCAGTTCATGCCCGGCGAGCACGCGATCCGGCACATCTACTTCTACCCGTGCCACATCTGGGTCAACGACTGCATGGCGCTGATCAACGGGCGCGAGCTGTACGGCTATCCGAAGTACGAGTGCGCGTACACCATGCCGAAGGCCGGCAGCGACCCACTCGAGTTCACCCTCGCCGCCAAGGGCTTCCAGCCCTTCTCGCCCGAGACCGAGCTGGCCATGCATCCGCTGCTCGAGGTGATGCCGCAGGGATCCGGCTCGCCCAAGCCCCTGCGCAACGTCGAGGCGCTGGTGCGGCAGATCGTGGAGCTGCTCGTGAGCGATGCCGACGCGCTGGATCTGTCGCTCGTCGGCTGGGAGCAGGTGATCCAGACCCTGCTGTCGCCGCAGATCGACCAGGTCTTCCTCAAGCAGTTTCCCGACGCGGCCGGGGTCAAGGCGGTCTACCAGGCCATCGTCACCGCGCCGGCGAAGATCGACGCCATCCACGCCATCCAGCTGCTGGGCGGCAGCTTCGACTGCACGCTGCACCCTTTCGCGAGCTTCCCGCTCGACCAGACCCTGGGCTGGCCGCTCGGCGCGCAGCCGGCCATCCTGCCCTTCCACGTCAGCATGGATTTCAGCGTCCCGCCGGGCGTGGAGCTGGTCGACAACTCCGTCATCCGGCCACAGAAAGTGGCCATCATCGGCGGCGGCGTGGGCGCGATGACCGCCGCCTTCTACCTCACCGACCAGCCGGGCTGGCAGAGCCGCTACGAGATCACCGTCTACCAGATGGGCTGGCGGCTGGGTGGCAAGGGCGCGAGCGGCCGCAATGCCGAAGCCGGTCAGCGCATCGAGGAGCACGGCCTGCACGTCTGGTTCGGCTTCTACGACAACGCCTTCGCGCTGATGCAGAAGGCCTACGGCCTGCTCGGCCGCCCGGCGGGCGCCCCGCTGGCCACCTGGGACGAGGCCTTCAAGCCGCAGCACTTCGTCGCCTTGACCGAATGGATCCGCGACCACTGGGAAATCTGGCCGGTCGACACCCCGCCCAAGCCCGGCACGCCCGGCCATGGCGGTGAACGCCTGTCGGTATGGGACGTGGTGGTCACCGCCTGCGAATGGGTCAAGCAATGGCTGGGCACGCTGGCCGACGCGCACGATGCGCCGCCGCCGGTCTGCGCGACCGTCGAGGACTCGCCGAACTGGCTGCACCGCCTGACCGCGGCCGTGGAATGCGAGCTCGAGCAACTGGCCGCCGACGTGCGCCACGCCGCCCACGCGCTGTGCTGCCTCGCGCGCAGCCTGGACCTCGCCCTGCACGAGACCTGCGACACCGACGACCACCGCTTCCTGCAGGCCAGCCTGCGCGGGATGCGCGACTGGCTGCGCGAGAGCTTCCCCGCGCCCGGCGAGCTCGCGACCGAGCTCCGGCGCGTGTACATCTGCGCCGACCTGGCCATCACCAGCCTCATCGGCATGTTCGAGGACGGCGTCTTCGAGCGGGGCTTCGACGTCATCAACGACATCGACTTCCAGGCCTGGCTGCTGGAGCACGGCGCGAACCCCGAGGTCACGGTGAACTCCGCCCCGGTCCGCGGCTTCTACGACCTGGTCTTCGCCTTCGAGGACGGCGACATCCACAAGCCCAACATCGAGGCCGGCACCATGCTGCGCGGCATGATGCTGGTCGCCTTTGCCTACCGCGGCGCGATCATGTGGAAGATGCAGGCCGGCATGGGCGACGTGGTGTTCACGCCGCTGTACCAGCTGCTGCGCCAGCGCGGCGTGAACTTCAAGTTCTTCCACCAGGTCGAGGAGTTGCTGCCGGCCGCCGATGGCCAGCCCGTCGTCGAGCAGATCGTGCTGACCCGCCAGGCCGACGTGACCCGCGGCGTGGACCACTACGAGCCGCTGGTCGACGTGAAGGGCCTGGCGTGCTGGCCCAGCACGCCGCAGTATGGGCAGATCGTGCCGGAGCAGGCCGCCCTGCTGCAGGCGAAGAACATCAACCTTGAATGCCACTGGAGCGACTGGCCGGACGTCTACGAGGCCACCTTCGGCCGGCCGTTGCCGAAGGTCGTGCTGCAACGTGGCCGCGACTTCGATCTCGTCGTCTTCGGCGCCTCGGTGGCCAGCGTGCCGGAGCTGGCGCCGAAGCTGGTCGAGCGCAGCCCGGCCCTCAGGGCCACGACGCAGCACGTGAAGACGGTCGCCACCCAGGCCTACCAGGTCTGGCTGAAGAAGGATTTGAAGGACCTGGGCTGGAGCACCTGGTCCAACTGCCCCGGCCACGCGAAGGAGGAGCCGGTTCTGAGCGGCTTCAGCGAGCCTTTCGACACCTGGGCGCCGCTGGACCAGCTGCTCGTGCGCGAGGACTGGCCAGCGGGCGAGGAGCCGAAGAATGTCTCCTACTTCTGCAGCGCCCTGCCCATGGCCCACTACCCGCCCGAGCGCGACTTCGCCTTCCCGGCCCAGTGCAAGGCCCAGGTGAGGGCCAACGCGACGGGCCAGCTGAACGGCCCGATCAGGGCGCTGTGGCCGAACGCGGTGACCGCCGAAGGCTTCAAGTGGGAATGGCTCGTCGACCTGCAGCGGCCCGACGGCAGCGGCGGCGAGCAGCGGTTCGCGAGCCAGTACTGGCGCGCCAACGTCGACCCTTCGGAGCGCTACGTGCTGTCGGTGGTCGGCAGCTCCGCCTACCGCCTGGCCACGGACGCATCCGGCTTCTCCAACTTCTACCTGACCGGCGACTGGATCCGCACCGGCCTGAACGCCGGCTGCGTCGAGGCCGCCACCATGGCCGGCATGCAGACCTCCCGCGCCATCAGCGGCTGGCCCACCACCATCAAGGGCGAATCCGGCTGGTGAATGCCGGCCCCCACGCGCCCTTCCGGGGGCTGCCCCCCAAAGGGGGCTCGCGCAGCGGACCGGCAAAGCCGGATCCGCGCACGCCACTTGAATTGGCCAAGCCCTCGCACGGGCGGAGAATTCACTTGGTCCGCTGCGCGAGTTCCACCGGCATGGAGGTGGACGCGTTCTGGCGTTCTGCCTTGCGGCGGGCCTTGTTCTCGTACATGTGGCCGTCGGCGCGATTGAGCAGCTCGAAGGGGTCGCAGCCCGGCTCCCAGTGGGCGATGCCGTAGCTGATGCCGGACTGTTCGAAGCCGGCCGTGACCAGCTCCAGCTCCAGCAGCATCAGGTGTTCGGCGATGTGCACTTCGCGGTGTCGCAGCGCCAGGATGGCGAATTCGTCGCCGCCCAGGCGGTAGCAGCGCGCGCCGTCGGCCTGCAGGCGGGCCAGGCCGCGGCCGACCGCGCGGATGAGGTCGTCGCCCCGCGCATGGCCCTGGCGGTCGTTGACGAGCTTCAGGCCATCGAGGTCGATCACCGCCAGCAGACACAGCTGCTGGTCGGGCTGCAGGCCGGGTGTGCCCCGCTGCTCGACCATCAGGTCGAATGCGTAGCGGTTGCCCAGACCGGTCATCGCGTCGGTGTGGGCCACCTTGAGCGTGTGGATGAGCTCCTCGGCGACGCGGTCCTTCTCCAGGCCCAGCAGGCGGATGCGGTCGGCCAGCGCGAAGGCCTGCAGCAGCGCTTCGACCGCGCTGCCGAACAGCGTCCAGGCTTCGGCGTTGTCGACCAGGTCCGGGATCAGGTCGAGGTTGCCGGGCAGGATGATCAGGCCGGGCAGCGCGAGGGCGGCAAAGGCGAGCAGGAAGAACCTCGCCGGCCGGTAGCCGCTGCGCAGGCTCCTGTAGCCGCTGGCCAGCGTGAGCACCATCCAGGCCGAGATCAGCACCGAGGCCACCAGGTTGGCCCACGGCAAGGCGAACACCGCCACCGGCGAGAGCAGCACGCCGGCCACGATCACCCCGACATGCAGCCTGAACAGGGTCGGATGCCGTTCGCGCAGGTTCAGGAAGTCGATGCAGAACAGCGATGCGGCCGGCGGCATCAGGAAGAAGGGCAGGTAGTGCCAGCGCAGACCATGCCAGCCCCAGAGCTCGGTCGGGATCTGGAACACCATGGCCCACGCGCAGACCGCCAGCGTGAGCTGGGCAAAGTAGTAGAGGTGGCTCGCCGTGCGCGTCAGCGTGAAGAGAAACAGGTTGAACAGCGCCAGCGCCACCATCGCGCCCAGGGAACCCAGCACCAGCAGGTTCTCCTGCAGGAGCTTGCGCTGGAACAGCGGCTCGGCGGTGAACTCCAGCTGCGGCACCGAGGCGAAGTAGCGGCTGTCCAGCCGTACCAGCGCCAGGTAGTCCACCCCCGGCAGGAGTTGCACGTCCTGCGCGTAGTGCAGCATGTGGACGCGCGGCGCGACATAGCCGGCGACGACCCGCTGGCGGCTGCCGTCGCTGCCCGACAGGCGCAGCTCCACGCGTTCGATGAGCGTGTTGTTGGGGTCGAAGACCCAGCGCATCGGCGCCGGTTCATCGTGCCGCAGGCGGGCCGCGAGCCAGTAGTGGCCGCCCTGCAGGCTGATCTGGGCCGGCTGGCGATGGCTCGCGAACCATGCCGCCAGCGGCGCGCCCTCAGCGGGAGGGGCCTCGTTCGCCCCGGCCTCGGCCAGCCATGCCGTGCCGACCATGTCCACTGGCTGGGAGCCGGACAGCCGCAGCAGCGGCGGCGCGTCCGCAGCCCATGCGGCGCCGCACCAGCCGAGGATGAGCAGGACCATCCAGCGACCCCACCGGGGCGACAACCGGCGGATCCAACCAACGACGCTTGGGTTCAACTTGGAGTGCTCGGTGACCGCTGATGGCGGCCCGGCCCATGGTTTGGCGAACGGCGGGATTGTCGGGCAAACCGCGTCCCTGCCAGGGGATGCGCCTCCTAGAATGGCCGCCTTTCACGCTGTCCTGCTTCGTCTCGTGAACGACTTCCTGCGCGTCCTGCCTCAATACCTGCTGCCCAAGCAGGCACTGACCTCCCTGATGGGGGCCTTGGCGCGGCGCGAGAGCGGCGGCCTGACGACGTGGGTGATCCGCCGCTTCGTGCAGCGCTATGGCGTCGACATGAACGAGGCCCACCAGCCGGACATCGCCGCCTACAAGAGCTTCAACGAGTTCTTCACCCGGCCCCTGCACGCCGAGGCCCGGCCGATCGCCCCGCTGGACACCGCACCCCTGATCTGCCCGGTCGACGGCTCGATCAGCCAGTTCGGCCCCATCGAGGGAGACCAGGTCTTCCAGGCGAAGGGCCACTTCTATTCGACGACCGCGCTGGTGGGCGGCGACCAGGCGCTGGCGGCGAAGTTCCACGACGGTCATTTCGCGACCCTGTACCTCAGCCCGCGCGACTACCACCGGATCCACATGCCCTGCACCGGGCGCCTGCTGCGGATGATCCACGTGCCCGGCGCGCTGTTCTCGGTCAACCCGACCACCGCCCGCGGCGTGCCGGGTCTGTTCGCCCGCAACGAGCGGGTCGTCTGCGTGTTCGAGCGCGACGACCAGAGTCCCTTCGTCCTGGTGCTCGTGGGCGCCACCATCGTCGGCAGCATGGCCACCGTCTGGCATGGCGTGGTCAATGCGGAACGGCCCGGGCAGGTGCGCGAGTGGCGATACGAGGACCAGCGGATCATGCTGCACCGCGGCGAGGAGATGGGCCGCTTCCTGCTCGGCTCGACCGTCGTGCTGCTGTTCCCGCCGCGGCCGCCCGGCCAGCCGCCCCTGCAGTTCAACCCCGAGTGGGTTCCCGGGCGGGCCATCCGCCTGGGCGAGTGGATGGCGGCCTGAAGGTCGCCGCCGGAAGACGCCGCCGTGCCTGTCGCTGCCCGGTGTCTTCCCGCCCGATGCCCTGCAGCCGTGTGGCTGGCCGCCCTGCTGGTGCCTGTCGTCGCCACGGCCCAGTCGCTGAGCTGGTCCGGCGAAGCTTCGGCCGGCAATGAGTTGTCCGAGCGCGGCATCGCGCTGTGGCGCGACCAGCCGGTGGTCCAGGCCCTGGTGGTGGTCTCGGACGACGCCCTGTGGTCGGCCTCGTTCGCGGCCGCCAGGCCGCTGGGCGACGGCCGGGGCAGCCAGCTCGTGCTGCGTGGCGCGGGCTACTGGATGGCCTCGGCGGAGGTCCAGTTGCAGGGGCGACTGGCGGCCTATGCCTATCCCGGCGCCGGCTTCCACTACGACCACGGCGAGGCCACGCTCGCGCTCGCCTGGCGCGACATCGCCTCGATAGAGGCCTCGGCGCTGCGAATGAACGAAGGCGACCCGCATTGGTATCCGGCGCTGGACCTGGGCTTGCGCTGGCCGCTGTCGGAGCACTGGGCGCTGGCGGGCGGCATCGGCCGGGCCGAACTGCCGGCCTGGCCGGGCTACTACTACACCTACGCGGATGCCGGACTGAGCTGGCGCGCCGGCGAATGGCGCGCGACACTCAAGCACCTGGGCGTCCGCGGAGACATCCGGCGCTACCTGGGGGAGGCCGCAGCGCCGCGCACGGCGCTGACGCTGACGCGGCAGTTCTGAGTCTAGGGGGGCGTCCGGGCAACTTTTGCGCCCGACCGCGGCACTCACAGGAAACACATTTCCAGGCACCGGACCACCGATGAGACATTCTGGGTCAACCCCCTGTTGGCGGGCCGAGCGCAGGGCCGCTCCCAAGCCGGCCCGCATCCCCTCGGGGGATCGGCCGACGTACTCGTCGGGCGAGGGGCTTCAGTGAGCCCCAACGCCCGCCCTGCCGAGGAGGACAGCCAGGAGCGCACCCTGCTGCGCCGCATGGCCGAGGGCGATCGCGCGGCCCTGGCTGCCCTGTACCGCCCCTATCGCCGCCGGCTGCAGCGCTTTCTTTCACGCATGACCCGCCGCGCCGACGTGGCCGACGAGGTGATCAACGACTGCTTCTGGATCGTCTGGCAGAAGGCCGGCAGCTTCCGCGGGGACTCGAGGGTATCGACCTGGATCATGGGCATCGCGTACCGCTGCGCCCTGAAATCGCTGCGCCAGCACGGCGAGGACGATGCGGCCGACTCGGACTGGCCCGAACGCAGCGACCCGGCCACCGACCCGCAGGCCGACCACGAACTGCGCGACTGGCTGTCCAAGGCCATGCGCCGCCTGCCGACCGAGCAGCGTCTCGTGCTGGAGCTCGCCTACAGCGGCGGCTATTCGCTCGACGAGATCGCCGCCATCATGCAGTGCCCGCTGGGCACCGTGAAGGCGCGCCTCTTCCACGCCCGGGTCAAGCTGCGCAACCTGCTGCCGGACCTGGCCGCCACCCATCCGCCGCGCCTGGCCAGCCAGGGAGAACTCAAGTGACCAATGACCACCTGAGAGCCTGGGAGGCCCTGCCCTGGGTCGCCAATGGGCGCGCCACGCCGGAACAGTCGGCGATGGTGGCCGAGCACGTCGCCCGCTGCCCCGATTGCCAGGCTGAGCTGGATTGGCAGAAGCGGCTGCATGCCGCCATGAGCACCGGCGCGGTGCCGGGCGAGGACGATATCGAGGTCGAGGCCGGCCTGCAGCGCCTGATGGCCCGGTTGGACGACCCCGGAGAGCGGCAACCGCTGCCCACCCCGCCGCGAAGCGCAGGCCGCCTGACCTGGGCCCTGGCCGCCGCCGTGGTCGTGCAGGCCGTCGGCCTGGGCGTGATGGGATTGCAGCTCGGGCGTTTCGGCGGCGATCCGGGCAGCGGCGGCGACTACCGCACGCTGTCCGATCCGCCGGCGGCGACCCCCGCGGCCACGCTGCGCGTGCTGCCCGACCCATCGATGACGCTGTCTGCCTGGCAGGCCACCCTGGCAGCCCAGGGCCTGCAAGTGGTGGCCGGCCCGAACGCCGCCGGCGCCTATGCGCTGGCCCCCGCGCCGGCCGACACCACCACCCCCGTACGCCCGGCGGCCGAGGTGCTGGCCCGGCTGCGGGCCACGGCCGGCATCCGGCTCGCCGAGCCCATGGGCGACGCGCCATGACGCCAGCCGGGGAGCCGGCACGGGCGCCGGCCCGACACCTGCTGCATCCCTTACGCGCCCTTTCGGTGGCGCTGGGAGCGCTCCTGCTGGCCGCCTGCTCCAGCCCATCGCCCGGGCTGGCCGCGGCAACGGCTCCCCTGGCGGCGCCGGGGGCCGCGATGCGCGCGGACAGCAGCCACTACATCGTGCTTGCGGTCGACAACCCGCTGGAGAACCCCGGCGGCCGCGCCGGTAGCACCATGGGCGGCTACGGGCCTCCTCCGCGCTACCTGCTCGGCGGCCGGGCCGCGGCGACGCTGGCCGCCATCGCGAAGGAGCATGGCCTGCACGAAGCCGCCGGCTGGCCCATAGCCACCCTGGGCTGGCACTGCGTGGTCTTCGAGCTTCCGCCCACGAGCTCGCGCGAGGCCGTGCTGGCCGCGTTGCAACACGACCCGCGAGTGAGGCTGGCCCAGCCGCTGCAGGATTTCGACACCCGCTCCGCACCTCAGCTGCCCGCGCCCTCGGTCGCCGCCAGCGCCGCAGATGCGGGCCTGCTCTACAACGACCCGTACGTCAACCTGCAACGTGGGTTCGTCGACACCGCGGCGGCGCGGGCGCATCGGGTGAGCACGGGAGCCGGCGTGCGCGTGGCGGTGGTCGACACCGGAGCGGCGCTCGACCATCCGGACCTGCTGGGCCGCGTCGCACTGGCGCGCAACCTCGTCGATGATTCATCCCCGGCCGGCTTCGAGCCCGACCGGCACGGCACCGAGGTGGCCGGCGTCATCGCGGCCGTGGGCAACAACCACGAGGGAATCGTCGGCATCGCCCCCCAGGCGCGGCTGATCATCCTGAGGGCCTGCTGGCCCCGCGAGGGCGCCGCAGGCGACGCGGCGCGATGCAACTCGTTCACCCTCGCCAAGGCCCTGGCTGCCGTGCTGGAGTCCGACGCGCGCGTCGTGAACCTGAGCCTCGGCGGGCCCAGCGATCCGCTGCTGGACAAGCTGCTGGCGGAGCTGCTGCGCCAGGGGCGCATCGTCATCGGTGCCTTGCCGCCGGACGGGCGGCGCGGCGGCTTCCCGACCGGCCTGCCCGGCGTCATCGCGGCCGGAGTGTCCGGCGAGATCGAAGCCGCCGCCGGCAAGGACGTGATCGCCGCACCGGGCCGCGACGTGCTCACGCTGCAGCCGGGCGGCCGCTACGACTACGCCTCGGGCAGCTCGATCGCCGCGGCGCACGTCAGCGGCGTGGCGGCGCTCATGCTGTCCGCCCAGCCGCGGCTGGACCGGGCCGCACTGACCGAGATGCTGCTGACAGGCGGCGCCAGCCGATCGCCGCTGAATGCCGGCAACGCGCTGGAAGCCCTCGCGACCGGCCGGCTGCGCTGAGGCAGCACCTGCCTCACACGCACTTTGCGGTCACGTCGTGGTTGTGTCCGCTGTCCGTGCTGGAGGTGACGGTCACGCTCTGGCCGTTCTTCAGCATGCCCAGCTGCGCGACGGTGAAGGTCACGGTGTGGTTGTGACCGGCCGTGCCCATGATGCTGTAGGTCTTGTCGGTGGTCGAATTCAGGTCGGTTTCGTCGATGGTCAGCGTGTGGCCGTGGTTGTTGGCGATGCTGGCGCCACTCGCGCCGCAGCTCAGGCCGCCGCCGCTTCCGCCGCCGTTGCCGCCGCCGCTGCCGTAGCCACTGCCCCCGCCGCCGCAGGCCTGTAGCCACAGCACCACCGTGCCGCTGCCCAGGGCGCCCAGGAATTGCTTGCGCGAGATCTTCGTCATGGAACCGTTCTCCTCTTGATAGCGGGGAGGCCGCCGCCCGGATGGCGCGGCCTGGACATCTCAAGCCCCTGTGGCTGCGCCACCGTGCCTGAACCCCCGCGGGAGCGGGCCGGGCCCGCCCTGGGGGCGCTCAGTAGGTACCGGGACCGCGCCGGAAGGTTGTGCACACCGCGCGTCCTTTACGCGCCGCCGGCCAGCAGCGCCGCATAACGCGCCGGATCCACGTTGCCGCCGGACAGCACGATGCCCACCCGGCGGCCGCGCACTTCGAGCTTGCCGTGCAGCACGGCCGCTGCCGCGAGGCAGCCGGTGGGCTCGACCACGATCTTCATCCGAGCCGCGAAGAAGCGCATGGTCTGGACGAGCTCGGCGTCGCTGACGGTCAGGATGCCGGCCACGAGGGCACGCAGGACCGGGAAGGTGTGCTGGCCCAGGTGCCGGCTTTGCGCCGCATCGGCGATGGTGCGCGGCGTCTCGATGGACACGATGCGGCCGGCGGCGAGGCTTTGCTGCGCGTCATTGCCGGCTTCCGGCTCCACTCCCCAGCAGGCGCATCCCGGACTCCAGCGCGCGGCGGCGGTGGCGCAGCCGGACATCAAGCCGCCTCCGCCCACCGGCGTCAGCAGCAGGTCCAGCGGGCCGGCGTCCTCGATCAGCTCGGCGGCCAGGGTGCCCTGGCCCGCCATCACGTGGGGGTGGTCAAAGGGCGGCACGGGCGTGAGCCCGCGCTCGGCCACGAGCCGGGCGAGCACCGTGGCGGAGTCCTCTTCATAGCGGTCGAACAAGACCACCTCGGCGCCGTAGCCGCGGGTCGCGTCGAGCTTGATCTGCGGGGCGTCTTGCGGCATCGCGACCACGGCCTTGACGCCGAGCAACTGGGCCGCGCGCGCAATGGCCTGGCCATGGTTGCCCGAAGAGAACGTGACCACGCCCAGTGCGCGCTGCTGCGGCGTGAACTGCGCGATCGCGTTGTAGGCGCCGCGGATCTTGAAGGCGCCGGTGTGCTGCAGGCTCTCGGCCTTGAAGAACAGCTGCGCGCCGGTGAGCTCGTCGGCATGGCGCGAGGTGAGCACCGGCGTGCGGTGGGCGATGCCGGCCAGTCGGGCCCGTGCGGCGGTGATGTCTTCGTGGCCTATGGCCAGCGCAGAAAGGTTGGTGTCCATGGCCGCCGACCTTAGCAGCGCCGCCCATGGCCGAAACTGTGCGCATCCGGCGGGTGATACAGCATGGCGCCGCGCGACGGATCTTGTGGCTGTTCGCCCGAAACCCGGCTGGCTACGCTGGCGGCACCGCTCGAACCTGGCCTGCCCGATGACCGAACTGCTGCCCTTGATGACGTATTGCCTCGTGATGTCCAGCACCCCGGGGCCGAACAACATGATGCTCACCGCCTCGGGCGCCAACTTCGGCTACCGCGGCTCGCTGCCGCAGATCCTCGGCATCAACGCCGGCGGCTTCGTACAGACCGCCCTCACCTGCCTGGGCCTGGGCGCGCTGTTCACCGCCTATCCGGTGCTGCAGACGGCCCTGCGCATCGGCGGCGCGCTTTACCTGCTGGTGCTGGCCTGGCAGCTCACCGGGGGCGCGGCCGGCGAGGCGCGGCTCGCGAGGCCGGTGTCGTTCTGGCAGGGCGCGCTGTTCCAGGCGGTCAACCCCAAGAGCTGGCTCAAGGCCATCACCCTGGCCTCGGTGTTCATGCCTGCGGACCTGCCGGCGCCCCTCGCCGCGCTGCTCGTGGCCACCATCGGGCTGGTGATCGGCTTCCCCTGCATCTCGATGTGGGCGCTGTTCGGCGTCGCCATCCGGCGCCTGCTGGCGCGGCCCGGCTGGCAGCGGGCCTTCAATGCGATCATGGGCGCGACCCTGGCCGTGCTGGCCATCCTGTTCCTGCGCTGATGTTTCCACTCGACCGCGACAGTGGCGTGCCCCTGGCCGACCAGATCGAGGCCCGCCTGCGAGAGCTGATGGCGCGCGCGCAACTGCCGCCGAGTTCGCGCCTGCCTTCCATCCGCCAGCTCGCCTCGCAACTGGGCGTGAGCCCGAACACCGTCGTCACGGCGTATGACCGCCTGGTGGCCGCGGGCGCGATCGACTCGCGCGGCACGGCGGGCTTCTTCGTCCGCGAAGCGCGTGATGTGCCCGACACCGACGATGCCGCGCTGGAAGCCGGCGACGAACAGGATCCCGTCTGGCTCGCGCAGCAGGCCCACGACCAGCGCGCCGGCCTGTTGCTGGCCAGCGCCGGCGCCCTGCCCGGCAGCTGGTTGCAGGACGCGGTGCCGGCCTCGCTGCTGGCCCGCGCGCTGGCACGCAGCCCCGCCGGCATGGCCTCGCGTTGCCCGCCGCAGGGCCTGCCCGAGCTGCGCGAGCGCATCGCGATGCAGATGCGCGGCCAGGGCATCCCGGTGGATGCGGGGCGGCTGCTGACCACCTTCGGCGGCACGCACGCCATCGACCTGATCTGCCGCGCCTTCCTCCAGCCCGGCGACACGGTGCTGGTGGAGAACCCGGGCTACTTCCTGATGTTCGGCCGGCTGCGGCAGGCGGGGCTGCGCCTCGTGCCCATTGCGCGCCGGCCCGACGGCATCGACCTCGAGCAACTCGAGGCCGCCTGCCGCGAGCACCGCCCGCGGCTGCTCTTCCTGCAGAGCGTGCTGCACAACCCGACCGGCTGGGGCAGCAGCGCGGCCAACCTCTACCGGGTGCTGACGCTGGCTCACGAGCATGGCTTTCTCATCGCCGAGGACGACGTGCAGGGCCACTTCCATCCCGGCCAGCCGACGCGCCTGGCCGCCTTGTCGGGGTTGGACCGCGTCATCTACTACTCGAGCTACTGCAAGGCCCTGAGCCCCGCGCTGCGCACCGGCTACGTCGCCGCCGAGCCGGCGCTGCTCAAGGTGCTGATGCGCGAGAAGATCTACTCGGTGCTCAGCACCGCGGCGCTCAATGAGTACGTGATGCTGGAGGTGCTGGCCGCCGGCCGCTGGCGCAAGCACCTCGAGCGGCTGCAACGCAAGCTGCTGGCCGCGCGCAATGCCAGCACGCGCGCGCTGCGCACGGCCGGCATCCTGCTGCACCACCCGGGCGAGGGCGGGCTGTTCCTCTGGGGTGCCGTGCCGCACGGCGTCGACGTGGACCTGCTGGTCAAGGATGCCTACCGCCACCAGATCCTGCTGGTGCGCGGCGCGACCTTCTGCGCCGACAACGCGAGCGACCCGCACATCCGCTTCAACGTGGTCTTCGCGCAGCAGCCGAGGCTGGGCGAATACCTGAAGCAGCGCTTCGCCGCCTTCGAACAGGCACGCTCGACGCTGGCCCGCGCGGGCCACACGGCGAAAGGCTCGTAGAGGCCTGTAAGTTCCTGCGGCATCTCCCGACTAGTGCGTGCGGCCGATTCACACGACGTACCACTCACACCGACAGGAGATCCCCATGAACAGCAAACTCGCCCTCATTGCCCTTTGCCTCGCCGGCGCCCTGGGCGCCATCGGCGCTCCGGCGCAAGCGCAAGAAGCGCCGCTGACCCGCGAGCAGGTCCAGATGGACCGCGACACCTTCCTCAAACTCATGCGATGGGACGAGCACACCGGCCAGTGGGTGCTCAAGTCCAACATGCAGCCACCCCAAGGCGTGGTCTCCCGCTCGGACGTGCTCGCCATGCGCGACGAGTGGCTGCGCCACCATCGCTACGACGAGCCGAGCGGCACCTGGCTGAGCGTCGGAACCCCGCGCGAGATGAGCAAGCTCACCCGCGAGCAGGTCAACATGGAGACGGTCCGCTTCCTGATGATGTACCGCTTCGACGAGTCCCGCAGCGAGTGGATCAGCCGGCTCGCGCCGGTGCATTGAGGCGAGGATCAGGCCAGCGCCGGCGTCAGCTTCCAGATGGTTCCCTGGTCGCTGACGCCGCCGCCGCGGCAGGTGCCCACCACCTGTCCGTCGGCCAGCCTGAGCAAGGCCCCTGAGGGCCGCGCTCCATCGGGCAGGCCATCCACCGTGCCCCCGAAGGCATGCAGGCGCTGGAACCCGCCATCGTCGCGGATCTGATAGACGACGCCGGAGCCGAAGCCGTGCCCGCCGCCGAAGGTCGTGGTGCCGACGAAGACACCGGGCTCGATCATCAGGAGCTCGGTGTTCGGCTCGCGGCCGTCCGGGCCACCGGTGAACTCATGCAGCACGGTATGCGTGCCATCGGGCCGTAGGCGAAAGACGGTTCCGGCATCGCTGGCGCCGCCGAAGGTGGTGACGCTGTACAGGCTTCCGTCCGCTGTCTCCAGCAGCGGCACCGCCGGGACACTCCCATGGGAGCCGTCGAAGGAGAAGATCACCTCCCGGTCGGATCCGTCCTTCGCCAGGCGGTAGACGGTGCCGCCGTCGTGGGCGCCGCCGGCTCGCGAGGTGCCGTACAGGTAGCCGTCGGCGCCTTCGATGGGCGCGGCCATCACCAGCGACGGATCGCCGGCGGCGCCGAGCTGCCACAAGGGCGTGACGGTGCCCGCCTTGTCCATCCGGTACACCACGCCCGCGTCGTGGTCGCCGCCGAAGTAGGTGCCGCCGTAGAAGAACCCGTCCGACGCGAACAGCAGGCCGCCCCAGCACAACCGGCCATCCGGCGCGCCGCCGAAGTCGTGCAGCACGGCGTATCCGGTGTCGTGCGACCACCGGAACGCCACGCCTGCGCCGGCGGCACCGCCCTCCGCGGTCACGCCGTACAGGGCACCGTCGACCTCGATGACCGGGGCCACCGGGTGCGCGCCACCTCGGCTCGGGCTCGCAAAGTGGTGCACCACCTTCAGGTTCTTCCCCGCGCCGATCCGGTAGACGGTGCCCAGGCCGTGGCTCCCGCCGAGGGCGGCGGTGCCGTACCCCTTGCCGTCGGTGGCCAGCAGGAGGCCGGCGTCGACCTCGGAGCCCTCCAGATCGCCAAGGTGATGCACCGTCCTGTAGTGCCGGCCCGATGCCTCGACCCCGGCATGCCCCGGTGGAGCCCGCCTATCCGGCAAGCCGCGCGACATCGCCATCGGCGATGCGAGCCCCATGCCGAGGCCGAAGCAGAGCTGGCGGCGCAGCTGCGAGGTGTTGCTCATGGTGGTCCTCCTTGAGCCTGGCGGCAGGCGAACGCTGCACCGATCGAGGCCGCCGCGCGAGTCGCCTGGCGAGTCGCGTTGCGCGTCGAGGGGATGCCGGTCGACTGGTGCAGAGGCGAACCGGCGCTCCGAACTGCGGCTGCATCATCTGCTTCGCCGCTCTCCACCACAACCCTTCGGGCCTGCGGCGCCGCCGGGCGGGTGTCAGGCCCCCGCAGCGAGAAGACGATCCACCAGTTCGAAATGCGCTGGCACGTTCAACGCCGGCGCATGACCGCAGCCGGCGATCTCGATGACCTCGGCCCGGGGTCCGCGCTCGCGCATGGCCTGGGCCACTTCGGGCTCGAGCAGGTCGCTGGTCGCGCCGCGCAGGCACATCACCGGCAGGCCGGTCAGCGAATCCCAGGCCTCCCACTGGTCGTAGTCGGTGGGGTAGTTGACGAACTGCTGGACCATCGCCGGGTCGTAGTGCGGCGTCACGCGACCGTCGGGCAGGCGGCGGGTGGACGTTTCGGTCAGGCGGCGCCACTGGGCATCGGTGAGGAGGCCGTAGGGCTCGTAGACGGTGCGGAAGTAGCGTTCCAATTCAGTCACCGTGGCAAAGGCCGGCGGCTGGCCGGCGTAGCCGCGGATGCGCTCGACGGCAGGCGGCGCCAGGCGCGGGCCGATGTCGTTGAGCAGCAGCGTTCGGATGCGGCCGCGCAAGCTGGTGGCCGCCGCGCGCAGGCCGATCGCGCCGCCCATCGAGGTGCCTATCCAATGAAAGCGGTCGACGCCCAGTTGGTCCACCAGAGCCACCGCGAGCTTCACGTAGAAGCGCAGGCCGTACTCCTCGGCCGGCTGCGGGCTCCACTGCGAGAGCCCGCGGCCTATCGTGTCGGGGCAGATCACCCGGTAGCCGCGCGAAGCGAGGTGCGCCGCCACCTCGTCCATGTCGCGGCCGGTGCGGGCCAGGCCATGCCAGGCGATGACGACCTCGCCACGCGCCGCGCCCCACTCGGTGAAGTGGACCTCGCGGCCCTCGCAGCTCAGGTAGCGCGATTGGAAGTCGTTCATCGCCTGGTCCTCGCTCGCCGCTTCAGTCGGGAATGTGGAGAGTGCCGCTGCTGAAGCTGATCACGTCACCGGCGGCCGGAGCGGACTGGATCGGCGGGACGTTGGCCGCTGTCAGCGCCGGGGCCGCACCCGGCGTGCCGCCGCGTGGCACCGTGCGCACCACCTGGCTGGGCGGCAGTGCGGCCCCCGTCTTCAGGTGGGCCCACATCGCATCCAGCGCCTGGTTGAAGTAGACGTGCAGCGGGATGAAGCGCGTGTCGTAGCCGGTGAAGGCACCGATCGCGATGAAGGAGTCGAAGTGCTGGGCGTTGGTGACTTCGACGTAGCGCACATCCGCCGCCTTGCCGCCCTCGTCCGCGGCGGTGGATTGGTTCTTGGCGAACCAGGCGCGCGAGGCATGGTTGATCGGCAGCAGCGCATCGTTGCGGCCGGCCACCACGATGGCGGGCTTGCCGTGCAGGCGGGCGCCGAGCTGCACCTCCTTGATGCCGGCGCGCAGGCGATCCGACTTCGCCTTCATGTCGCCCGACAGCTTCGCGCCGGTGACCGCGTCGCGGCCCGTCACCAGCGAGCGCTGGCAGAGCGCGCCGTCGAGCGCGAAGTCCGCGGCACTGGTCGACGGCGATGTGGCGAGGAAGTCCAGCTTCGCGCCGCCGACCGAATCGTTGTAGACGACGTTGATGCCGGTGGTCGGCGGGATGCCGTTGCCGGTGGCGAAGATGCCCGCCTCGGCCAATGGCAGCTGCGCGGTCACGTTGCCGGACGCATCAGTGTTGGCGAAGCTGAAGCCGCAGAGGCTGTCCAGCACGCTGAAGCGACCGTAGGTGTTGGTGTAGGTGACGGCGATCGCGTTGGTCGCGAAGCGGAAGTGCGACTGCTGCAGGAAGTTGCTGTCGGGCAGCCAGCCGTAGGCCTGCATCTTCGCGAGCGCATCGTCGGCCCGCTCGGCCGTCGTCGCGCCGCTGACCAGGCCCTTGGCGGCGAGGCCGGCGCAGCGCGCCTCGGCCGACGCGGTGTAGGCCGCCGGCCAGAAGGCCGCATGCAGTGACAGCCCAGCCTGCGACGACAGCAGCGCACAGGGCTGGTAGACGTTGGCGAAGCTGAAGTAGTCGGCCAGCGGCTTGCCCACCGTCGGGAAGACATGGCCGCCCTGCTCGATCTGCAGGTTCTTGGCGCCGCGCGGCTGGACGCTGGGCTCGCTCACGGCGACACCGTCGATCAACCCTTCGGCATCCTGCTCGGCCGCCGCGAGCGCAGCGCCGGCGCCGTTCGACACGCTGCTGGCGATCACCAGCGTGTTCTTCGGATTCAGCGCCACGCGGTGCCGGCCCTTGCCATCGACCGGGCCGTAGCGCTCGTTGAGCACGTAGAAGGCGAAGCGGATCGCGTCCAGCGTGTTGCGGCCCCACTGGGCCTCGGGGTTCTGCTGCGAATGCGCGTGCTTGTAGGCCACGCGGTTGGGCGTGGCGGCGTTGAACGCCGCGCGCTGCTCGTCACTGACGTTGGCCGTGAAGATGGACTCGATGCCCAGCGCCGTCGCGTCGCCCAGCACGCCATCGCGCGCCGTGACCTGGTTGGTCATCAGGTCGTGCAGGCCGTTGCCCGAGCCCTTGTCGGCATAGGCCACCGCGCAGCCGTGCTTCAGGCCCCAGTCTCCCGAGGTGCCTATCGCGCCGTAGATGCCGCGCGAGCCGGAGGAGGTGGCGCTGACGATGCAGGCCGCGTCGGGGCTGAAGCTGTCGGGCACCTGCACCATCAGCGTCACGTTCTGGGCACCGCTGCCGTCGTCCGCCCAGACGATGTATTCACGGCCGGGCACCTTGCCCTCGCCGAGCGTGTCGTGGCCGTCGACGTCGATGTTGGGGCCGTAGAACACGGTGAAGCCGCCGGGGATGGTGTAGTCGACCAGTGCCCGGTAGTTGGTGTGGATGGCGTTGCGGCGCAGCTCGGCAGGCGTGGGGTGAAGCGGGTCGACGAAGGCGGGCGCGGCGCCCAGCAGCCCGGTCTTGCCGAGGCCGCCGGTGAGCAGGTCGTCGGTGATGCCGTCGTAGGCTTTCTCGCTGATGGGTCCGCGCAAGACGGCCGGGCGCTGGTTGGGCGGGGCGGCTTGGGCGGTGCTGCAGGCCAGGGTGGCGGTCACAGCAAGCAAGGTGAGTTGGCGATGCACTGCGAGTCTCCTCGGGCCGGCTATGGGTTGGTGCCCCGAGCGCGCAGCCGGCCCACGACGCCGCTCGGGAAGAAATAGACGCACAGCACGAAACCCAGCCCCAGCCAGAACAGCCAGCGCTCGGGCGAAACCAGCGAAGACAGCACCGGCACGCCGGCCAGCAACCCAGCTTCGCCGCCCAGGTGCTTGAGCAGGTCCTGCAGGTAGTTCTGCGCGAAGACGAAGAGCACGGTGCCGATCACCGCGCCGTAGAGCGTGCCCATGCCGCCGATGACGACGATGAGCAGCACGTCCAGCATCACCTCGAAGCCCAGCGTGGTCTCGGGGCCGGTGTAGCGCAGCCACAGCGCGAGCAGCGCGCCGGCGAGCGTGGCGAACAGCGCGGCCAGCACGTTGCTCAGGCTGCGATAGACCACCGTGCGGTAGCCGATGGCCTCGGCACGGAAGTCGTTCTCGCGGATGGCCTGCAGCACGCGGCCGAAGGGCGAGTTGACGATGCGAAGCAAGGCCAGGAAGCCCAGCACCACCGAGAAGAACAGCACGTAGTAGGCGATGACCTTGCCGTCGATCATGAGGCCGAAGACCGGCTCCTCGAAGGGCTCGAACGAAGGCGACAGCCACAGCGGCGTCTTGAAGCTCAGTCCATCCTCGCCGCCGGTGAGCTCGGAAAGTTGCGAGGCCAGCGTCTGGAAAGCCGCCGCCACGGCGAGCGTGATCATCGCGAAGAAGATGGCCTTCACGCGCAGGCTGAACAGGCCGATGAGCAGGCTCAGGGCGAGCGACAGTGCGAGGGCGACACTCACGCCGGCCGCCACTCCCCCCCAGCCGACGCCCTCGTCGCCCGCCCAGCGCGTGCAGCCTATGGCCACGCCATAGGCCCCGATGCCGAAGAACATGGTGTGGGCGAAGCTGACGATGCCGGTGTAGCCCAGCAGCAGGTCGTAGCTGGCCACGAGCAGCACGAAGACCAGCATCTTGGCCGCCACGTTCAGCGCCTTGGCGCCCGGGAAGAGGAAGGGCTCGACGGCCAGCAGCGCGAGCACCAGCACGAGTGCGATGGCCAGTGCGCGGCTGCGCGGCAGGTCGTGGGAGAGCATGCGGTTCAGCATGCCGGTCACCGTGGGCCCGACACGGGATACAGGCCCTGCGGGCGCCACAGCAGCACCGCGACCATCAGCGCGATGTTCGAGAACAGCGCGACCTTGGGCGCCACGAAGCCGGTGTAGTTGGCCATCAGCCCCACCAGCAGCGCGCCCACGAAGCAGCCGAGCGTGGAGCCCAGCCCGCCGATGATGATGACGATGAACAGCAGCGTGTTCACCTGCGCACCAATCTGCGGCACCACGCTCTGCTGGTACAGGCCCCACATCACGCCGCCCAGGCCGGCGAGCGCCGAGCCCGCGACGAACACCCCGATGAACAGGCGCCGGATGCGGTAGCCCAGCGACTCGACCATTTCCCGGTCCTGCACGCCGGCTCGGACCAGCAGGCCGAGCTTGGTGCGGTTGAGCACCCACAGCAGCACGGCGAAGACGACGAGGCCGACGACGACGGCGAAGAGCCGGTAGACCTCCACCGCCGCATCGCCCAGGAGCACCGCGCCGCGCAGCGATGGCGGCAGGGGCAGCGGCACCTGCGCCGGGCCCCAGATCATCTTGATCACCTCTTCGCCGATGATCATGCCGCCCATGGTGATGAGGATCTGCTTCAGGTGCTGGCCATAGACCGGGCGAACCACCACGCGCTCGAAGGCCCAGCCGATGGCGCCGGCGACCGCCATCGCGGCGAGCATGGCGGCGAAGACGGCGGCGAGGTTCTGCCAGGCCACCGCACTGCCCGTCCAGTCGGCCATGCCGCCCATCACGCTGGTGGCGACGAAGGCGCCGAAGGCGATGAACACGCCGTGGCCGAAGTTCAGCACGTCCATCAGGCCGAAGACGAGCGTGAGGCCCGAGGCGATGACGAAGACGATGAGGCCCATCGCGAGGCCGGCGACGGTGAGCGTGAGCCAGGTGGCGCCCGAGCCGATGAGCGGCCAGGCGGCGAGCGCGACGACCGCCAGCAGCATGAGCGGCTTGAAGTCGAAGCGGGCTTGCGGGATGGCGCTCATTGGTGCGCCCCCAGCGACAGACCCAGCAGGCGCTGCTGCAGCGCTTCGTCCCCGGCGAGTTCGTCCATGGCGCCGGTGTGCACCACGCGGCCGTCGTCCATCACCGCCACGCGGTCGCCCAGCGCCTTGGCCATCATGAAGTTCTGCTCGACCAGCAGCAGCGTCGTCTGCTGGCGCTTGAGCTCGGTGAAGGCGGTGACGAGGTTCTGGATGATGGCCGGCGCGAGGCCCTTGCTGGGCTCGTCGATGAGCAGCAGGGCGCGCGGCTCGATGATGGCGCGCGCCACGGCGAGCATCTGCTTCTGCCCGCCCGAGAGCTTGCCGGCCGGGTAGAGCCAGAACTTGTGCAGCGCGGGGAAGAGGCCGAAGAGCCAGTCCAGGCGCGCCTTGTCGAGCTCTTCTTCGCGGCGTGCCGCGCGCGCGGCGAGCAGCAGGTTCTCCTTCACCGTGAGGCCGCCGAAGATGCCCATGCTTTCGGGCACGTAGGCGATGCCGAGCTGGGCGATGTCGGGCGTGAAGAGGCTGTCGATCGACTGGCCATTGAAGCGCACGCTGCCGGCGCTGGCCCGCCACAGGCCCATGATGGTTCGCAGTGTCGTGGTCTTGCCCGCGCCATTGCGGCCCAGCAGCATGGTCACCTGGCCGGCGGGCACGGCGAGGTCCACGCCGTGGAGGATGTGGTACGCGCCAATGTGGGTGTGCACGCCTTGCAGCTCGAGCACTGGAGACGTCATGCCGCCTCCTCCACGGGCGCCGTGCCGAGGTAGGCCTGCTGGACCACGTCCGATGCGATCACCGTCGCAGGATCGCCATCCGCCACCAGCGCGCCGTTGTGCAGCACGATGATGCGGTCGGCCAGCTCGCGCACCACGTCCATCTTGTGCTCGACAAGCAGGATGGTGCAGTCGGCCCTGGCCTTCAGCGCGCGGATCAGATCCAGCACCACCGGCACCTCGTCCACGCTCATGCCGGCGGTGGGCTCGTCGAACATGTAGACCCGCGGCTCCAGCGCCATCAGCAGCGCCACTTCCAGCTTGCGCTGGTCGCCGTGCGGCAGGCTGGCCGCCGCGGCGTCACGCCGATCCAGCAAGTGCACCGTGGAGAGGATTTCCCGGGCCTCCTCGAGCCAATCCTGGCGATCCAGCCAGACCTGCCACAGGTTGAGGCCACCGCCGTGCCTGGCCTGCACCGCGAGGCGGACGTTCTCGAGCACCGTGAGGTTGGGGAACAGCTGCGTCAGCTGGAAGGCACGGCCCAGGCCGCGACGGGTGCGCAGCGGCGCGGCCATCCGCGTGATGTCCATCCCGTCCAGCAGCACCTGGCCTTCGCTCGCGGGCAGCTGGCCGGAGATGAGGTTGAAGTAGGTCGTCTTGCCCGCGCCATTCGGCCCGACGATGGCGGTGAGCGTGCCGGGCGCGAAGGCGCAGCTCACGTGGTCCACCGCCACGTGGCCGCCGAAGCGAATGGTGAGATTTCTGGTTTCAAGCATTCACGAATTGACCAAGGGCCTTGCGCGGACCGGCAGGAAGCGTGGGGGCTCCGTTTCAGGGGCAGGTGCCTATGACGTAGTAGTTCGGGGCCGTCTGCTTCAGCGTCGTGACGACGAAGACATTCCACAGCCCCATGTTCTGGTTGGAGCCGTTGGCATAGGCATACCCGCCGCTCTGGTGCGCGCGGCCGGCTGTCGTGTGGGCGTAGTTGCTCGCCGTGTAGCAGGTGGCCGCGGCACCGGTGGTCGTGCCGCTGGCGGGTGATGACATCGCGCCCTGCGCACCGTTGCCATCCACCGCAGCGACCGTCCACGAGTAGGTCGTGGCCGGCGCCAGGCCCGAGTCGAGATAGCTGGTGCTGGTGACGAGCGAGGTGTCGACCTGGCCGCCGTTGCGGAACACGTGGTAGCCCGCCGCGCCGCTCACCGCATTCCACCCGATCGTCATCGTGGTGTCGGTGGCGTTGGAGGTGGCCACGCCGGTCGGTGCGGGCAGCGTGCCGCCACCGCCGGAGCCGGAGGACACCCGGTCCACCATCGCCTTGATGGCTGCCATCTGCGTGCCGGCCTTCTGCGCGAAGCCGTTGCCGTACCAGCCTATCCAGTCCCAGCAGCCGTTGGGGTTGGCGAGCGAGCCGCTGGCCGAGGTTTGCCGGCTGGTGTTGTCGACCCTGGTCTGCGGGAACAGCACGACGATGCTGTTGGTGTCGGCCCAGCGCGTGTAGCCGGTGTTCCTGACGAACTTGTCGCCGATGGTCGCGTAGTTCTGCTGGCAGCCGTGCAGCGCGACGTGGAGCTTGCACTGCGCGCCGCTCGCGCAGTTGGCCGGCACATAGGCCCAGCCGCTGGCGGCCAAGCCGGGGTTGCCGGCGATGTAGGGCGTCTGGTCGAACTCGATGTAGTTTGCCGCGGCCGGGGCGTTGTTGCGGGCGTTGAGGGTGCCGTAGAACTTGGCGAGCGTCGCCTTGGCGCCGTCGTAGCTGCAGTTGGCGATGTAGGGCGAAGCGCTGGTGCCGCAACTGTTGTTGCCCGTCGAATCGAAGTCAGTCGGGAAGACGTGCGCTGTGCCGCTGCGCTGCACATAGCTCAGGTTGGCGGCCGTGACACCGTTGTTGGTGTACTGCGTCTGCACCGCGCTCATGGGGTTGGGGCCGACGGTGTAGTCGCTGGTGCCCACGAACATGAACACCTTCTGCGCCGCCACGTTCGCCAACGCATCGTTGGACGTGCCGCTCCAGTTGTTCAGGTCGGCCTGCATCGTGCTGAGCATGCTGGCCGTGATGCTGGCGTTGTACATGCAGGCGGTGTAGTTGCTGTGGCCGGCGCACATGTAGGGCCCGCCGGCGAACACGCCCACGCCCTTGAAGGTGCTGGCGTAGGCATAGCCCAGCTGGTTGGCCATGAAGCCGCCCGAGGACAGGCCCGAGACCGTGATCCCGGACTTGTCGATGTTCAGCTGCGGCAGCGTCACGACGGCAGCGGTCGATGAGCAGGCGGCGAACGCGGCAAGTACTGACGCCGCGACGCCGCCCATGCGATGGGCGAGCGTCTTCATGGCTTGTCTCCTGTGGTTGGGGAATGCGGGTTCTTGGACCCGCTTCGATCAACGCTTGTTCTTGATCGGAACGCTCATCTCTTCGGCTTTGATCTCCCGGACCAGCTCCGGCACTCCCCACGCGAACGCCGGATCCACCTTGATCTTGAAGTGGTACATGCTCTGCATGGCCTGGTGGTCCTCCTTGCGGAAGGTCATCCGGCCCTTGGGCGACTCGAAACTCATGCCCTCCATCGCGGCAATCAGCTTGTTGGGCGAGGCATCGCCGCCCGTCTTCTTCAGCGCCTCGACGATCGCGATGCCGGCCGTCATGCCGCCCGCGGTGAAGAAGTCCGGCGGGGCCTTGAACTGCTTGTAGTGGTTGGAGACCAGCCACTCGTTGACCGGGTTCTTGGGGATGCCGAAGTAGTAGTAGGTGGCGCCCTCCATGCCGGGGAAGTTCTTGTACGCCGCCATGGCCGGCAGAATGTTGCCGCCGGTGAAGACCTCGATCTGGTAGCGCTTGGCCAGCTCCTGCGCCGCCAGCGCGTTGTAGGGCGGTGTGCCGCCGGCCCAGATCACCTCGATCACCTTGCGCCCGCCCTGCCCCTTGAGCGCATCCACGACGCGCTGGATGCCGGCGGTGAAGTCGGTCGTGTTCTGCGGCAGGTACTCCTCGTGGACGATCTTCGCGTTCTTCAGCGCGTCCTTGAAGGCCTTCACGCCGTCACGGCCGAAGGCGTAGTCCTGCGCCAGCGTGGCGATGACGGTGCCTTGCTTGTCGAGCGCGACCGCGTTCGAGATGGCGTCCTGAGACGAGTTGCGGCCGGTGCGGAAGATGTACTTGTTCCACTTGTCGCCGGTGATCGAGTCGGCCACGGCCGGCTCCACCAGGAGGATCTTCTTGTACTCCTCGGCCACGGGAAGCATGGCCAGCGCGACACCCGAGGAGGTCGGCCCGACGGCGATGTCGGCCTTGTCATCCGAATAGGCCGCGGTGAGCAGGCTCTTGCCCACGTCCGGCTTGCCCTGGTCGTCCTTCTCGATCACCACCAGCTTCTTGCCGGCCACCATCATCGTGCCGCCGGTCGCGAAATCCAGGCCCATCTGGAAGCCGGTGGTGGTCTGCTTGCCGTAGGCCTCGAGCGGGCCGGTGAGCGAGTGGATGTGGGCGATGCGGATTTCAGTGGCCGCGAGGGCCGCGCCCTCACCGAGCAGAGAAGCACCGACCACCAGGCCCAGCGCGGCGCGGATCGGCAAGTCGATCAAGAGGCAAACGGCACGAGGTCGCATCAGTCAGGTCTCCTGAGTCCATATGGATAGAGCTGAGCAATGCAACGCGCATGCCGAGAACGGCTGGCCTAGGGCAAGCCCTAGGCCGGCTGGTCGGAGGTCAGAAGGAATTAAAGGAGAAGTACACGGCGACCTCCTTCTGGGCGTCTCCCGTGCCGTCGGCCGCCTTCACGTAGACGAAGGCGCCGGGCAGGAGTCCGGAGGAGGTGTCGATCTGCGCCATCCAGTCCTGCGAGGTCGAGCCGGGATCGATGTCGAATGTGTACGAGCCCGGATGGTCCTGCGCTGAGATCGCCGCCGGAGTGTTGGAGACGATCTCGATGCTCGTGCGCGGGGTGTACGGCAGCTGAATCACATCGCTGCTGGACGTGGCCGCGGCCACCTCGACACCGTCCACATAGATCATCAAGGACATCTGCGGGACGATGGTGATCGTGTAGGGCAGCGTGTTGCCCGTCACCTTGTACTTGCTCCCGCAGGTCACGTCCTTGCAGATGTTCACCGTCAGACTGCCGGCATAGGTGCCGGGAGGCAGGTCGGAATTGGCGCGAAGGGTTGCCGTGAAGCGCCCGTCGCCTTGATCGGTGATGGCCGCCGACTCACCGACGAAAGCCTGATTGTTATCGACCACCTGAACATAGATCGGACCCGACACCTCGCCATCCGCCGACAGCGCGATCGTGACGTCGGGATCAGACTGCGCATTGACGTACATCTCCTGGTGCTCGAAGAAGGTCGCATCCACCCGCTCGCCATCGAAGTCGAGGACGATCGTCGAATCGTCGGAACCCCCGCCACCACATGCGTTGAGCAAGACAACGCAAAAGGCGCCGATGAGGCGCCACTGTTTTGAAATCACTTTCCGGACTCCCAAGAAGAATCCACCGGCAAGGGACCGGCGGCAGTTCATGTAAACGATTGTATTTTCGGGGGCTGCTCAAGTTGCTGAGCGGGCGCGACACCTGCCCGGTTCTTGGACAAACTTCACGGTGCTGTCCGAATGCCGGACAACGCGCGACGGAGCCGGCAGCCCTCAGTGGCCTTCAGGATTCATGGCCTACCCGGATTCAGGCTGGTCAGTCGCTGGGTCGCCTGCCAGGGTGTGCGGGGCAGATGCTCGCAAGCGCCACTGAAACATTTGGATCACGTCCGACCGGCCTCCGAAATGCCGGCCAAACCAACGCCCCCGGACATGCCGTCATCGGCAGCAGGCCCGCCATCGTGGAGGCCGCCGTACCGAGCCCTCACGATGACCTCGCTGGCCGAGACCGCCCCTTCCGCCTCATTTCGCCCATGGGTCCCTGCTGTGGATTGGCCATGCCGACCTTCGCGGCCGGCGGCCTGGCGACGCTTGGCCTGCTGCTCGCCGGCACGGTCGACTGGACGCTGGTGCTGGTGGCCGCGCTCGCGGTGTGCGCGAGCTACCTGATCGACGCCGCCTCGGAGCGCGGTGAAGGCGAGTGCGCTTCGGCTCGCACGCGGTTCCTGCAGTCGCGGCGACACCGAGCCATGGGCTTCGCCTTGACGGCGGTCGCTGCGGCCTGGTGCTGAGCGCCGTCGACGGGGCCCGTGGGCTGCGGCCGGCCTGCTGCAGCGCTTGACGACTGG
Source organism: Ideonella flava (assembly GCF_051857595.1). NCBI lineage: Bacteria > Pseudomonadati > Pseudomonadota > Betaproteobacteria > Burkholderiales > Sphaerotilaceae > Ideonella > Ideonella flava. The sequence goes on along the minus strand of NZ_JBPZHD010000006.1, from coordinate 335,921 downwards.
ATGGCGCTTCAGGAGCCGGAGCTGAAGATCGCGATGCTGTACCGGCTCGGCGACGCCGGATGAAACGCGCGCTCTCGGCGTGCACGCCGCATGAGGCCCGGGCGGTTGCGAACGCCCGGCCCGGAAATGACGCGGGCGCTCCCACCAGTGGTGAGGAGCGCCCGCGGGTCAGGCTACGAAAGCCGGCTACATGAGCTGGGGATCCGCCCCAGACCTAGAGATTGAAGACATATCACCTCCTTTCATGGTTGCCGAGAAGGCCGACCTTACTCTGGCCCGGAGCCTGCGGTCAATCCCGGCGGCCATGGCCGGACGCCGCGTCGCGAAACATGGCGCCACCCAGCCCGCTGGCATCGCTGCCGGCGGGCTCCTCTTCGCGAGGGGCGATGACCCCCGGTTACTTCGAACCCTCGAAGAACTCGCGGACGAACTCGCGCACGTCGCGGCTCGGCCCGGCCGGGCCGACCGTGGTGGTGACGATGGGCGCGAGCGGGCGGGCGAAGGCCAGGCTGGAGATGCTGCCGGACAGCGGCATGGTGATCCAGGAGTTCTCGGTGTCGACGGTCGCCGTGACGGGCTGGTAGCCGATCAGCGGGTTGGCCTTTTCCGCGGTGATGACCAGGCCGAGGTTGTGGCCCTTGGCGAAGATGCGGTCATCGGTGTTGATCTCCCAGGTCAGCTCGTACCATTTTCCCGGCACCAGTTCCTTCTTCGTTTCCCACGACTTGAAGTGGCCGAGGTCGGCGATGGTGCGCGAGACGATGAAGGCGGAGTTGCCGTTGTAGTCCACCACGCGAGCCTGGAAGCCGGCCGTCGGTCGATCGACCTTGACGCGCAGGGTGAGCGTGGCGGTGCCGGACTCACGCACCTTGTCCGCGAGCGCGTCGGTGAGGAACACCAGCCGGTCGCCGCGCGGCTGGGTGGGGTTGGCGACGATCGAATCGCTCGAGTACTCGGTCGACTGCGTGAACGTCAGGAAGCGCTTGCCCTGCGGGATGTTGGCGGAGGGCGTGGTCAACGCGCCCGCGAGCCGGCCCAGCGGCGAGGTGAGCTTCAGTTGCTGGTCGGCGGTGCCTTCGGGCGGCCACAGCTTGTCGGTCGACCAGGTGGTGTCCTCGCGCTGGATGATGGCCTGCGGCTCCTTCGGCGCGCCGTTGTCGAGCCCTTGAAGGTAGTAGTCGAACCACTGCAGCAGCGGCGTGGTGTAGGTCGAGCCGAAGGAGTAGTACGGCTCGATGTGCTGGCCCTGGTGCAGGAAGATCCGGCGCTTGATGCCGTACTTTTCCAGCTCGTCCCACCATTCGCCGAACTGGCGCGTCTTCACGTTCTCGTCGTTCAGGCCGTGCACGACGAAGACGCTGGCCTTCATCTGCGAGGCGTCGAGCCGGTAGTCGCGCACGGCCCAGAAGTCGTTGTAGTTGCCCGTCGGGTCGTCCGAATGCTTCTGCAGGCGCGGCGTCATGTCCCTGCAGAACTGGCTGTCGTAGTTGCTGACGAAGTCGTTGAGGAAGGCGACGTGGTCTTCGTAGAAGGGGATGCCGTTGCCCCGGGTGTAGTCGTACCAGCTGGAGATGGCGGCGACCGGCACGATGGTCTCCAGCCCCTTCACGCCGGTGGCCGCGACCGAGTTGGCGATCGTGCCGTCCCACGACACGCCGATCATTCCGGCCTTGCCGGTGCTCCACTGGGTGGCGTCGGCCTGGCTGCCATCGAGGTAGTAGCCCTCGGCGCGGCCGTTGAGCCAGTCGATCACGGCCTTGGTGCCCCGCACCTCGCGGTCGCCGCCGACATCGGCGCAGCCCGTCGAGAAGTCGGTGCCCGGCAGGGCCACGGTGGCGACGGCATAGCCGCGCGGGACGAAGAAGTCGGTCTCCCAGGCATCGCGGGAGCCATTGAAGAAGTAGGGCGACGCATGGATGATCACCGGGACCTTGTCGCCCTCGGCCGTGTCGGGACGGGTGATCTCGACGCGGATGGTGTCGGGCGTGCCGTTGCGGTCGCGGTCGGCGCCGGTGCGCACGTTGATGGTCTCTGTGACGGCCAGCGCCCGGTCGAAGTAGGGCACCGTGCGGTTGCCGACGACCCAGGGCGAAGCCGCCGAGGCGGTCGAGGGAACAGAGATGAGCGCTGCGCCGGCGGCCATCGCGCAGCCCACCGTCAGGCTCGAGCGAGCGAAGGCCGAACGTCTTGAAGCCATGTGTGTCTCCTCACAAGAAATGATTGCGGAGCACGAACGTTTGGCGGCGGCGACACGCTCGCAGGGGCGAACGAAGATTCTGGGTGGCACGCTCGCGCCGGGTCAATGCAGGCGGCGGCCCCACCTTAGGGGGCCTGAACATCGACCGGACCTCGGGGACGCGGCTCGAGGACGGCGGGAAGCCGGCTGCTGGGGCCGGGGACCGCAACCGCCTCGGCGGGCGGGTCCGCCGGCTGAAGGCCAGGGCCCGGCGCGACGCGGCCGGGCCGGCGAGCTCATGTCAGTAGCGTTTCCACTGCTGGCTGGCGGCCGCGGAACAGGAGAACTGCACCAGCTTGGCACCGTCGGACGTGCTGCCCGCATTGACGTCCATGCACAGGCCGCTATAGCGCGACTTCAGCCTGAACCAGCCGTTGCCCATGTCCTCGCTGGCCCATTGCTGGCTGAGTGCACTCGTGCAGGCCGCCTGCACCAGGCCCACGTTGGCGGCCGTGCTTTGGCTCGCCAGGTCCATGCACATGCCGCTGTGCCGGACTTTCAGGCGCCACGAGCCGGAGCCTGCGTCCAGGAAGGTCCAGAGCTGGTCGTCCCCTGAGGTGCAGGTACGCTGGGCCAGCGGCGCGCCGGCGACCTTGCTGGCACCGTCGACATCCGCGCACTTGCCACTGTGCCGCGCCGACAGGCGCGTCGCGGCGGGCCCTCCGTAGACGATGCCACGTCCGACGGTGCTCATGTAGACGCGTCCTTCGACGTTCATGTCGCCGCTCACGAACTCGCCGTTGCCGGGCCCGCCGAACTGGTGCATGTCGTCGTTCACCTGCACCCAGCTCGCGCCGGCGTCGGAGGAGCGATAGATCCCGCGCTTGCCGGTCCCGACGGTCCCCCAGATGAACACCGTCGGATAGGTCTTGCCGCTCTGGGCCTTTCCGAAACCGACCGCACCGCAGTACGTCACGGCGGAAAGCTTGGCGAAGGACGCGCCGGAGTTGGTCGAGCGGGCGAGGCCGCCTCCCCTGAGGGCCACCCAGACATCCCCTGCGCGGCCCGGAGCGGCGCGCAGCAGCGTGGATCCTCCGGCGTCCAGGGTGGCTGCGTTGCTGAAGCTCGCTCCGCCGTTGGTGCTGACCTTCAGCGTGCCGTTGTCGTAGGCATAGAAGGTGTTGGCGTTGACAGGGTCGCCAATGGGCCGCACCGCATTGCCGGAGAGTCCACCGACGGCGGTCCAGGTGGGACTGCCGCTGGTGAAGTTCGTGCTGCGATAAGTCGCATAGGTGCCTTCCGAGTTGGCGAAGGTGTGCAGCAGGGTGGCACCGTCGGCCGACAGGGCCACCGTGCCCTTGGTGCCCTTGATGCCCGCGACTTCGACCCAGGTGGCGCCGGTGTCGGCGGATCGGTACATCTTCGATCCGACGCGGACCGCCACCGTGGTCTTGGCCGCCGCGACGGCCAGGCCGGTCGTGGTCCCCATCGGGGGCTGGTGGACCGGCACGTAGGTGGTGATGTTGCTGTGGCGGAAGCCGTCGTAGTCACCGATCACCGACAGCAGCGGCCCGCCGGCCACGCTCTGTACCGCCTGCGGGACGGTTTCCTCCAGGCCCTTCACGGTGAAGGCCCATCGGGTCGGGACGGCGTCCAGGTCGGCGGTACGGAAGACGCCGTTGCCCGAGGTCACCCAGGCGGCGGCGGGGTTGAACGGATCGAACTCGATGCTGCTCGCCCAGTGGATGGAATAGCCGGTGATCCAGTCGATGCCGTTCGTGTCCTGCTCGAAGCCTCGCGCCACCACGTCTGTCCAGGTGGCGCCGCCGTTGGTGGTGAGGAAGAAGTGGTCGCCCCAGGAGTTGCCCTGCTGCATGTAGGTGTTGATGGTCGAGACCAGCACGCGTTGCGGGTGCGTCGGGTCGATCGACACGCCCGAGAAGGGCCGGCCGAGGCCGGCCGGCGTGACGTCCGTCCACACGCCGGTGGCGACGCCGTACTTCCACACCTGGCCGGCATCCATCGGCTCCGGGGGGTTCAGGGTCTTCCAGTCCCCGTGGGGACCGGAACCGTTGCCGTAGGTGATGTAGAGGCTGCCGTCGCTGGCCAGCGCTGCACGTTGCGGCAAGTACGACCCCGGCGCATTCGCCACCGGGCTGAAGCTGACGCCCGCATCGTCGCTGCGGTACAGGTTGGCACCTATCGAGCCGTAGCGCGAGACGCCGACGAAGATCCTCTGCGCGACGCCGTTGCTCACGCTCGACGGGTCCAGCAGCACGAAGCTGATGCCGGATTCGTTGGGCGTCGTGGTCACCGGCAGCGACGCCACCCGGCTGAAGCTGGCCCCGGCGTTCGTGCTCTTGAACAGCCCGTTGCCACGGGAGCCGACATACAGCACGTTGCTGTTGCCGGGGTCGACCTGCATCTTCTCGCCGTTGCCGCGGCCGAGACCGTTGCCGTTGGCGCGGAACTGGCTGCTCACGTCGGTGATGCGGCTGAAGCTGGCCCCGTAGTTGGTGGAGCGCATGACCACGGTCTTGCCGTTGCTGAAGTACGGCACGCCGGCCAGCAGGTAGACCACCGCGCTGTTCTTCGGATCCAGGGCGATGGCGTCGACGCTCAGCAGGCCGACATCTTCCTCGGACACTCCGTCCAGCAGCGGCAACCAGCGCGAGTTCGCCGCATCCCAGCGGTAGGCGCCGCCCACGTCGGTGCGGGCATAGAACAGGTCGCGCTGCGTCTTGCTCGGCACCACGGCGGTGACGAATCCGCCGCCCCCCATGGCCACGTTGCCCCAGCGGTAGGCCTGGGCGTGTGCGCTCCAGGCCGCGCTCAACGACAGGACTGCGCAAAGCAGCCGCCACAGTGTCTTACTCATGGGTGACCTCGAGTCGGGATCGGCGGCCACGGGCGCGGCCGGCCAGGTTGCTGATAAATTGGACTGACCAATTTCAGCAGCTTGCCTTGGCCGGACTGACCAACCGTCCAGTTGCCCGGACCCGGCTCACTTCCTGGCGTACGCCGCGAGGTGCTGGGCGGTCACGGTGGACCGCTTCGCCACCAGCTGCGCAGGGGTGCCTTCGAAGACGACACGGCCGCCTTCATGCCCAGCCCCGGGGCCCAGGTCGATGATCCAGTCGGCGTGCGCCATCACCGCCTGGTGGTGCTCGATGACGATCACGGACTTGCCTGAATCGACGAGCCTGTCGAGCAGACCGAGCAGTTGCTCGACGTCGGCCAGGTGCAGGCCGGTGGTCGGTTCGTCGAGGACATAGACGCTGCCCTTCTCGCCCATCTCCGTGGCCAGCTTCAGGCGCTGCCGTTCGCCGCCGGACAGCGTCGTCAGCGGCTGGCCGAGGCTGAGGTAGCCCAGGCCCACGTCGGCCAGGCGTTCGAGGACGGCGTGCGCGGCCGGCGTCCGGCCGGGGCCGGCGCCGAAGAAGTCCTTCGCCTCTGACACGGGCATCGCGAGCACCTCGCTGATGTCGCGCTGACCGAGCTTGTATTCCAGCACCGAGGCCATGAAGCGCTTGCCTCCGCACTCTTCGCACGGGGTGGCCACGGCCGCCATGGTCGCCAGGTCGGTGTAGATGACGCCGGCGCCGTTGCAGCTGGGGCAGGCGCCTTCGGAGTTGGGGCTGAACAGCGCCGGCTTGACGCCGTTGGCCTTGGCGAAGGCGCTGCGGATCGGATCGAGCAGGCCGGTGTAGGTGGCCGGGTTGCTGCGCCGCGAGCCCCGGATGGCGCCCTGGTCGACCGTCACCACCCCTTCGCAGCCGGACACCGAGCCGTGGATCAACGAACTCTTGCCCGACCCGGCCACGCCGGTCACCACCACGAGCACCCCGAGCGGGATGTCGACATCCACCTTCTTCAGGTTGTGGGTGCTGGCGCCGCGCACCTTCAATGCGCCGGCGGCCTTGCGCAAGGTGGTCTTGAGCGCAGCACGGTCGTCGAGGTGGCGGCCGGTGATCGTGCCGCTTTCCCGCAGGCCCTCGACCGTGCCCTCGAAGACCACCTGGCCGCCGGCCGTGCCCGCGCCCGGCCCGAGGTCGATGACGTGGTCGGCGATGGCGATCGCCTCCGGCTTGTGCTCGACGACGAGCACAGTGTTGCCCTTGTCGCGCAGGCGCAGCAGCAGTTCGTTCATCCGCTGGATGTCGTGCGGGTGCAGGCCTATCGTCGGCTCGTCGAAGACGTAGGTGACGTCGGTGAGCGAGGAGCCGAGGTGGCGGATCATCTTCGTGCGCTGCGCCTCGCCGCCCGAAAGCGTGCCCGAAGGCCGGTCCAGCGAGAGATAGCCCAGGCCGATCTCCACGAACGATTCGAGCGTGTGGTGCAACGCCTTCAGCAGCGGGGCGACCGTCGGCTCCTTCAGGCCCTTCACCCAGGCCGCCAGGTCGCTGATCTGCATCGCGCAGGCATCGGCGATGCTGAGCTTGCCGATCTTCGACGAGCGAGCGGCCTCGCTCAGCCTCGTTCCGCCGCACTCCGGGCAGGTGGCGAAGGTCACCGCCCGCTCGACGAAGGCGCGCACGTGCGGCTGCAGCGATTCGACGTCCTTGGACAGCATCGAGCTGCGGATCTTGGGGATCAGCCCTTCGTAAGTGAGGTTGATGCCGTCGACCTTGATCTTGGTCGGCTCCTTGTGCAGCAGGTCGTGCAGCTCGCGCTTGGTGAACTTGCGGATGGGCTTGTCGGCATCGAAGAAGCCGCAGCCGCGGAAGATGCGGCCGTACCAGCCGTCCATGCTGTAACCGGGGATGGTGAGCGCGCCTTCGTTGAGCGACTTGCCGTCGTCGTAGAGCTGGGTGAGATCGATGTCGTTGACCGAGCCCATGCCCTCGCAGCGCGGGCACATGCCACCGGTGCGCGTGAAGGTCTGCTTGACCGCGTGGCTGGCCGAGCCGCGCTCCACCGTGATCACGCCGGTGGCCTGCACCGAGGGCACGTTGAAGGCGAAGGCGCTGGGCGGGCCGATGTGCGGTTGGCCGAGCCGGCTGAACAGGATGCGCAGCATCGCGTTCGCATCCGTCACCGTGCCGACGGTGGAGCGCACGTTCGCCCCCAGCCTCTCCTGGTCGACGATGATCGCCGTCGTCAGGCCGTCCAGGACGTCGACCTCCGGCCGCGCCAGGGTGGGCATGAAGCCCTGGACGAAGGCGCTGTAGGTCTCGTTGATCAGCCGCTGCGACTCGGCCGCGATGGTGTCGAACACCAGCGAGCTCTTGCCCGAGCCGGAGACGCCGGTGAACACCGTGAGCCGGCGTTTCGGGATCTCGACGCTGATGTCCTGGAGGTTGTTCTCCCGTGCGCCCTGCACGCGGATGAGGTCGTGGCTGTCGGCGAGGCGCGCGGCGGCCGGCGCCGCCTTCGTCTTCGGGGCCTTGCTCATCGCTTCAACGCAGTTGCTGGATGCGGATCAGGTTGCCGGCGGGGTCGCGCACCGCGCAGTCGCGCACGCCGTACGGCTGGTCCGTCGGCTCCTGCACGATCTCCGCATCGCGGGCCTGCAGGCGTTCGAACGTGCCTGCCAGGTCGTGCGTGGCCAGCAGCAGGGTGGCATACGTGCCCTTGGCCATCATCTCGCCGATGACGCGTCGCTCGTCATCGGTGATGCCCGGCGTGGCCGCCGGCGGGTACAGCACGATCGAGGTGCCGGGCTGGCCCTTGGGGCCGACGGTGACCCAGTGCATGCCGTTGTAGCCGACGTCGTTGCGCACCTCGAAGCCGAGGGTGTCGCGGTAGAAGGCGAGCGAGGCCTCCCAATCGCTGTGCGGCAGGAAGCTGGAGTGGATGGTGATGTCCATGGAAGCTGTCTCCCGAAGGGGTTGTTGAGCGTGGAATCAGTCTAGGTCGGGGTCGTTGCCCTGCGCTTCTCGATTCCTGATCGGTCGCGTGACCTGCCGCGCCACGCAGGCCGGCATCCCGGCCGTGGACTGCGCCGACTCGCGCCGGTAGACGCTGGGCGGCACGCCGACCAGCTCGGTGAAGCGCGTGCTGAAGGTGCCTAGCGATGAGCATCCGACCTCGAAGCAGACCTCGGTGACGCTCAGATCGCCCCGCCGCAGCAGCGCCATGGCGCGCTCTATGCGCCTGGTCATCAGGTAGGCATAGACCGACTCGCCGTACGCCAGGCGGAACTGCCGGCTCAGGTGGCCGGCCGACATCCCGGCATCGCGGGCCAGGGCTTCCACATCCAGCGGCTGCGCGTACTCCCGGTCTATCCGGTCGCGGACGCGGCGCAGGCGTGCGAGATCGCGCAGCGACTGCGCGGCGGGCTTGCTGGTCATCTCACTCCAGGTGGCCGAGCTTCTCGTACAGCGTGGCCCGCGCGATGCCGAGCATGCGGGCCGCGGCGAGCTTGTTGCCGTTGGTCGCCTTGAGTGCCGCGCGGATCGCCTCCGCCTCGAGCGCCGCCACGGCGCGGTGCAGCGGCTTGCCGGCGTCGGCCTTCGAGGCAGGGGACGCTTGCAGCTCGCCCGCGCCGCCGAGCAGCGGTTGCAGATGCGCCGCCGCCAGCACCAGCTCGTCGGTCATCAGGCAGGCCTGCTCCAGCACGTTGCGCAGCTCGCGGATGTTGCCGGGCCAGGCCTGCGCGGCGAGCAGCTCCAGCGCATCGGCCGTCAGGATCTTGGGCACCGGCAGGCCGATGCGCCGGCCGATGTCCTCGAGCAGGTGGTCGGCCAGCGCGTCCAGGTCGGCCGCCCGGTCGCGCAGCGGCGGCAGGCGGATCGGCAGCACGTTGAGGCGGTAGTACAGGTCGGCCCGGAAGCGGCCCTCGGCCACCATCGCCTGCAGGTCGCGGCTGGTGGCCGCGATGATGCGCACGTCCACCCGCTCGACGCGGTTGCTGCCGAGCGGCTCGACCTCCTGCTCCTGCAGCACCCGCAGCAGCTTGGCCTGCAGGCCCAGGGGCATGTCACCGATCTCGTCGAGGAAAAGCGTCCCGCCGTCGGCGAGCTTGAACTTGCCGGCGCGGCCCTTGCGGTCGGCGCCGGTGAAGGCGCCGGGCGCGACGCCGAAGAACTCGGCTTCGAGCAGGGTGTCCGGGATGGCGGCGATGTTCACCCCGACGAAGGGCCCGGTGGCCCGGTGGCCGCCCGCGTGGATGCCCTGGGCCATCAGCTCCTTGCCGGTGCCTGTCTCGCCCAGCAGCAGCACGGTCGAATCGGTGCCGGCCACGCGCCGCGCCTGGCGCTTGACCTCCATCACCACGGCGCTCGAGCCGATGAAGCTGGCGATCGTGTACTTGGGGCGGCGCTGGGTGGCGAGCTCGCGCCGGGCATCCTCCAGCTCCTTCTGCAGGCGGCTGAACTTGGCCATCAGCGGCTGCATGGTGCTCTGGCTGTGATCGGGCGATTCGTTGAGCCACACCATGCCCACGGCGCCCAGCACCTGGCCGTGTTCGTCGCGCAGCGGCAGGCGGCTGACGAGGAAGGTGCCGGCCTTGTTGGTCAGCAGGTCCAGCACGATGGGGCGGCCCGAGTCGATGACCTGGTTCATCAGCGTGTTGGGCACCACCTCCTCCACCGGCCGGCCGACGAAATCCTGCTCGCGCTCGAAGCCCAGGGCGGGCAGGAAGTGCTTGTAGCCCTCGCTGATCCAGACGATGCGGTGCTGGCGGTCGACGACCATCATGCCCAGCGCCGTGCGGGCGAAGATGTCGAACATTGATTGCGCGGCCAGGCGCAGGACCTGGTCGGCGTCCTGCGGCAGGCGGGTGGGCGTCGGGCGGGCGGGCATGACAGTCGTTCAGTCGGCTGGCCGAATGTAGCGCCGGCCGGCGGGAGTGGCGCCGGGTGCATTCCCCGTGGCACTTTCGCCGGTGCGGTCTCGGGAGCAGTCCGTCGGCCGTGGCGGGGGCTTCGTCGCAAGGCGCGTCGCGCCACGCCCCGCGCTTGTGCAGAATCCGCTCATCCTGGGGTCATCCTCGCGAGGTCAGGCATGAAGAAGTGGATCAAGGACAACCGCGGGCTGCTGCTGTTCCTGCTGTGCTTCGGCTTCGTGCGCACCGCGGTGGCCGACTGGAACCCCATCCCCAGCGGATCCATGCGCCCCACCCTCGTGGAAGGCGACGTGGTGCTCGTCAACCGGCTGGCCTTCGATGCCAAGCTGCCGCTGACCGACATCTCGCTGCTGCGATTGGGCGACCCGCGCCGGGGCGACGTGGTCACCTTCAGCTCGCCGCGCGACGGCGAACGCCTGATCAAGCGCATCGTGGCCATTCCCGGCGACGTGGTGGAGCTGCGCGACGAGGTGCTCTTCGTCAACGGCGAGGCCGCGAACTACACCGATCAGCAGCAGGCCGAGGAGCCCGTCGGCTCGGGCCTGGTGGTGCCGGCCATCCGCGCGACGGAGGCCCTGGGCGGCAGCCAGCGCTCGGTGCAGTTCCTGCCGCCGCTTGGCGCGCGCCGCGACTTCGGCCCGCTGCGGCTGCAGGCCGACGAGTACTTCATGCTCGGCGACAACCGCGACAACAGCGAAGACTCGCGCTTCATCGGCCCGGTCCAGCGCAAGCTGCTGATCGGCCGCGCCCACCACATCGTGGTGTCGGCCGACATCCTCGGCTGGTGGAAGCCGCGCTTCGAGCGTACCGCGGCGCCGATCCGATGAGTGCCGCTGGCACGGGCTACTCCGGCACTCCGCTGGCCAGCAAGCTCGGGCTGAAGCCCGGCATGGCCATCCACGTCGCCGGCGAGCCCGAAGGCTACCGCGACTGGCTGGCCCCCTTGTCTGCGGAAGTGTGCTTCCTGCCGCGCCTGTCCGCCCAGGCGCAGCTCGTGCACCTGTTTGCCGACGAGCGCCGCGTGCTCCAGGCCGCATTGCGCGAATGCCGCGAGCAGCTTGCGCCCGATGCGGTCGTCTGGGTCTCCTGGCCCAAGAAGGCCAGCCGGCGCCCCACCGACATCACCGAGGACGTGATCCGCGAAGTCGCCCTGCCGATGGGCTACGTGGACATCAAGGTCTGCTCGGTCAGCGAGGTCTGGTCGGGCCTGAAGCTCGTCGTCCGCAAGAGCCTGCGTTAGGACCGCATAAGCAAGCCCCGGGCGGCTGCGGGTTTTTACGGGGTACTACGGACGCGAAGCCGCCGCGGCCGGGAGCAGACTCCCGCCTCCTCCACCGACGGACGAGGTCGCCATGCCGAGCAGCAGCCGCCGCAAGCCGCTTTACAAGTCGCTGTACTTCCAGGTCATCACCGCCATCGTCATCGGCGTGCTCCTGGGCCACTTCTACCCCGCCACCGGCGAGGCGATGAAGCCGCTCGGCGACGGCTTCATCAAGCTGATCAAGATGATCATCGCGCCGATCATCTTCTGCACCGTCGTGGTCGGCATCGCCGGCATGGAGGACATGAAGAAGGTCGGCAAGACCGGCGGCCTGGCGCTGCTGTACTTCGAGGCCGTCAGCACCATCGCGCTGGTGGTGGGCCTGATCATCGTCAACGTCATCCAGCCGGGCTCGGGCATGAACATCGATCCCGCGACGCTGGACACCAAGGCCATCGCCGCCTACACCGGCCCGGGCAAGATGCAGGGCACGGTCGACTTCCTGCTCAACATCATCCCCAGCACGGTGTTCGACGCCTTCGCGAAGGGCGAGATCCTGCAGGTGCTGCTGTTCTCGGTGCTCTTCGGCTTCGCCCTGCACCGCTTCGGCGGCCGCGGCACGCTCGTCTTCGATTTCATCGAGAAAAGCTCGCACGTCCTGTTCGCCATCGTCGGCATCATCATGAAGGTGGCCCCGCTCGGCGCCTTCGGGGCGATGGCCTTCACCATCGGCAAGTACGGCATCGGCTCGCTGCTTTCGCTGGGCAAGCTGATGGGCAGCTTCTACGCCACTTGCCTCATCTTCATCTTCGTGGTGCTGGGGCTGATCGCGCGGGCCCACGGCTTCTCGGTCTGGAAGTTCATCAAGTACATCAAGGAGGAGCTGCTCATCGTGCTGGGCACCTCGTCCAGCGAATCCGTGCTGCCCCGCATGATGGCCAAGATGGAGAACCTCGGCGCGCGCAAGTCGGTGGTGGGCCTCGTCATCCCGACGGGCTACTCCTTCAACCTCGACGGCACCTCCATCTACCTGACCATGGCGGCGGTCTTCATCGCCCAGGCCACCAACACGCCGATGACGCTGACGCAACAGTTGACGCTGCTGGGCGTGCTGCTGCTGACCTCCAAGGGTGCGGCGGGCGTCACGGGCAGCGGCTTCATCGTGCTCGCGGCCACGCTGTCCGCCGTGGGCGCCGTGCCGGTGGCCGGGCTGGCGCTGATCCTCGGCATCGACCGCTTCATGTCGGAGGCACGGGCGCTGACCAACCTGATCGGCAACGGCGTGGCCACCATCGTCGTCGCCAAGTGGACGGGCGACCTGGACACCGCGCGCCTTCAGCGCCAGCTCGATGGCGAGATGGACGCGGCGGCCGAGGCGCCGGAGGAAGTGCTCGACGCGGTCGACGCCCAGATGCCGGGCACCAACCCGGCAGCCGCGACCGCCCTGCATTGAACGGCGGGCACCCCGCTTGCTCATAGGGCCTCCGCAGTCGATGCGGCGGCCCTTCGCCATTTTCGAGCCCCGAAGAAGCGCCGATCCGCAAGAGCAGGGGTTTTTTCGGGTGTGCAGTTTTTGGCGGAAAGCCATGCTGCACACCTGATCAATCGTGGGGTTGTCCGGCCCTGGGCCGGCCCGTCTAATTCCGCAGCCAGGTCAACTGGCCTTGGTGTCGAAACACAAACACAGGGGAGCACCCCATGAGCAAGCAAGTCGTTCGGGCAGTGGTGGCCGCATCCGCGCTGCTGCTGGCCATGTCGGCGCAGGCCGCGCTGGTCACCTACCGCCTGTCGGGCTGGGTCACCCAGAGCGGAACCTTCGATGACGGCAGCACGGTGCCGCAGTTCACGCCGGTCACCCTGAGCTTCAGCTACGAGACCCGCCAGTCCGCGACCTCGCTGGAGCGGCACGAAGACGGCTCCGGTCGCGCCGCCTACGAATTCGGCCAGCCGTACCACTTCACCCTGCGCGTCGGCGATCACCGCGTGCGCACCGAGGGCTACCGGGTCACCATCAACAACGACCTGAACCAGCCCTTCGGCGACACCTTCGACCTCGAGGCGCTGGGCGGCGCCACCATCGACGGCGTGGCTCAGCCGCAGGCCCAGTTCACGCTTTCGCTGCTCAGCCAGGGCGGCCACACCGACGCCCTGCGCTCGCTCTCGCTGCCCAAGCACCTGAACGAGTGGGCCTTCGACGCCTTCCGCGCCGGGCGCCTGGGCATCGGCAGCGATCGCACGCTGCTGATGTTCGACATCCAGCGCATCAAGTCGACGGTCTGCGCAGAGGCCATCCCCGGCACCGACGACTGCGCCCAGTAAGCGCCCCGCCGGCCGCAAGCCGGCAGGGATGACGTGCCGGCCGGCGGGCGCCCGCCGGCCTCCTTGTCCAGCGCATGCTCGTTTCCCAGCCCTCGTGATCCGTGACAGCGGCATTACGATGGCCCGCATGCATGTCGCCAGCGCACCCGCCGAGCGCCGCGCCGCAGGGCAGCACGGCCATGGCTGCGCCCGCGCCCACCACGGCTTCCACACGCAGTGCCCGGCCAGCAAGCACTGGCTGTATCGGCCCAACGTCCACGCGCGTGTGATGCGCAGCGCACCGAGCGCCCCATGCATGATCCTTTCATGGCCAGGCGGACCGGCCTCAAGGCACTCGCGCGGGCTATCGCGCAGGCCCCGCCAGCCTTGAGCGACATCGCCTTCCCACACGACCAGGACGACGGAGACACCCGATGACTGCACGACTTCACCACCGCCGCCACGCCCTAGGGCTGATGGCCGCCGCGACCGCCCTCGCCAGCCCGCTGGCCTGGGGCCAGGCCGCGGGCTGGCCGACCAAGCCGGTGACGATCGTCGTGCCCTTCCCCGCCGGCGGCGGCACCGATGCCTTCGCCAGGCCCCTGTTCGCCGCGCTCACCCGCCAGACCGGCAAGCAGTTCATCATCGACAACCGTGGCGGCGCCGGCGGCACGGTGGGCGCCACCATCGCTTCCAAGGCCACTCCCGACGGCTACACCTTCTTCATGGGCGCGGTGCACCATGCCATCGCGCCGGCCATGTACCCCAAGCTGGATTACCACCTGGACACGGACTTCGTCCCGGTGGGCCTCATCTCCAGCGTGCCGCAGGTCATCGTCGTCAACCCGCAACGGGTGCCGGTGAACGACCTCAAGGGCCTGCTCGAGTACGTGCGCGCCAACCCCGGCAAGCTCAACTACGGCTCCGCGGGCAACGGCACTTCGCACCACCTCGCAGGCGAGCTGTTCAAGCTGCAGACCAAGACCTTCATCACCCACATCCCCTACCGCGGCGCGGGCCCGGCGCTGCAGGACCTGGTCGCCGGCCAGGTCGACATGATGTTCGACGGCCTGGCCTCGTCGGCCCAGCACATCAAGGGCGGCCGCATCAAGGCGCTGGCGGTGGCGGCCGACAAGCGCGCGCCCGGCTTCCCCGACGTCCCGACCACGGTCGAGGCCGGCGTGCCGAGCTACCAGGTCGCGACCTGGTACGGGCTCTGGGCGCCCAAGGGCACGCCCAAGGAGATCGTGGCCGCCATGCAGGCCGAGATGAAGAAGGCCTTTGCCGCCGAAGACATCAAGTCCGCCTGGAACGGCCTGGGCACCAACGTGCCCAACCTCTGGGGCGACGATTTCGGCAAGTTCGTGGCGTCCGAGACCAAGCGCTGGGCCGAGGTCGTGAAGTCCTCCGGCGCCAAGCTGGACTGATGGCTGGCCACGTCCATCTCCATCCAGCCGACGCCCAAGGCATCGCCACGCTGCGTTTCTCGCACCCCGGCAAGCTCAATGCGCTGACGGTGCGGATGTGGCGCGACCTGCGCGCGCTGCTGGAGGGCCTGAACCGCCTCGATGCCGACGAAGGCCCGCGGGTCATCGTCGTGCAGGGCGAGGGCGGCAGCTTCGTCGCCGGGGCGGACATCGAGGAGTTCCCGGACTTCCGCTTCGATGCCGAGACCCTGGCCCACTACCACGAGGAGGTCGTGGCCCCGGCCCTCGACGCGCTGCTCGATTGCGAGCGACCGCTGGTCGCGCAGATCGAGGGCGCGTGCGTCGGCGGCGGGCTGGAGATCGCGGCCTGCTGCGACATCCGCCTGTGCGGCGAATCCAGCCGCTTCGGCGTGCCCATCGCCAGGCTGGGTTTCCCGATGGCGCCGCACGAGGTCGAGATCGTCGCCCGCGTGATCGGCGAGACGACGCTGCGCGAGCTGCTGCTGGAGGCACGTGTGCTGAACGCCGCCGAGGCGCGCGAGCGCGGCCTGGTGACGCGGGTGGTGGAGGATGCGCAAGTCGCCGCCGAGGCCCGCCGCAGCGCCGAGGCGATGGCCGCCCTTTCGCCCCAGGCGCTGCGCCTCTCCAAGCGCGCGCTGCGCCAGTTCGCCCACCGCGCACCGCTGAGCAGCCGCGACGAGCGCGCCCCGCACTATGACTACGCCTCCTCGGCCGAGCACCGCGAAGGCCTGGCCGCGTTCAACGAGAGACGACCGGCGCGATTCGGCAGCCCGCTGCCGCCGGCCGACAAGCACGACGACAAGACATGAACCTTTTCACTGCCCTGCGAAAGGCCTTCCCCGAGGACCTGGATGCCTGCGCGATCGAGCCGTGCGATGGCCCGGACACCTCGCACTGCTACACCTGGCGCGACCTGGACGGCGCCAGCGCACGCATCGCCAACCTGCTGGATTCGCTGGACTTGCCGCCGGCGAGCCGCGTGGCCGTGCAGGTCGAGAAAAGCGTCGAGGCGCTGTTGCTGTACCTTGCCGTTCTGCGCGCCGGCCACGTCTTCCTGCCGCTGAACACCGCCTACCAGGCGGCCGAGATCGAGTACTTCATCGGCAATGCCGAGCCGGCGGTCGTCGTGTGCTCGGGCAGGAATTTCGGCTGGGTCAGCCGCCTCGCCTTCCAGCGCGGCACGACCCACGTCTTCACGCTCAACGACGATCGAACGGGCACGCTGCTGGACCGCGCTGCCTTCCAGGCCGACGAGCACACGCCCGCGCCCAAGAGCCCGGACGACCTCGCGGCCATCCTCTACACGAGCGGCACCACCGGGCGCAGCAAGGGAGCGATGCTCTCGCACGGCAACCTGCTGTCCAACGCCGAGACGCTCAAGGACTACTGGGGCTGGCAGCCCGGCCGGGACGTGCTCATCCACGCCTTGCCCATCTTCCACGTGCACGGCCTGTTCGTCGCCTCGCACGCCGCCCTTCTCGCCGGCAGCAGGATGCTCTGGTTCTCCAGGTTCGATCCCAAGGCCGTCGTCAGGCGCCTGCCCGAGGCCACCGTCTTCATGGGCGTGCCCACGCTCTACGTGCGCCTGCTGGGCGAGGCCGGGTTGACCAGAGAAGCCTGCCGCCACATGCGCCTGTTCATCAGCGGCTCGGCGCCCCTGCTGATCGAGACCTTCAACGACTGGCGCGAGCGCACCGGCCACACCATCCTCGAGCGCTACGGCATGAGCGAGACGGTGATGCTCACCTCGAATCCCTACCGGCCCGAGGACGGCGAGCGCCGCGGGGGAACCGTCGGCTTTCCGCTGCCGGGCGTGTCCCTGCGCATTCGCGGCGACCAGGGCCAGGCGCTGGCCGAGGGCGAGATCGGCGGCATCGAGGTCAGGGGTCCCAACGTCTTCGCCGGCTACTGGCGCATGCCGGAAAAGACGAAGGAGGAGTTCACCGCCGACGGCTGGTTCAAGACCGGCGACGTCGGCAAGGTGGACGCCGACGGCTACGTCACCATCGTCGGCCGCAGCAAGGACCTGATCATCACCGGCGGCTACAACGTCTACCCGGCCGAGGTCGAGGGCTACCTCAACGAGCTGCCCGGCGTGGCCGAGAGCGCGGTGATCGGCGTGCCCCACCCCGACTTCGGCGAAGGCGTGGTCGCGGTGGTGGTGGCGCGGCCGGGCGCCTCGATCGACGCCCGCGGGCTCATGGACTCGCTGAAGACGAAGATCGCCGCCTTCAAGGTGCCCAAGCAGCTCTTCCTCGTCGAGGAGCTGCCGAGGAACACGATGGGCAAGGTGCAGAAGAACCTCTTGCGCGAAAGGCACGAGGGAGCGTTCAAGGCCCTGGGCCGATCGTGAGCGGCTCGACCTGATCGCCGAGCCGTGGTGAGCAGGCCAGCAAGGTTCGAGCCTCCAGGCCGCATCGGATGTCAGGCATGAACAGCCGACACGGCCACGGGCGTGCAGACCAGCTTCGACAGCTCACCGAGGCCGACGGGTGGCACCGGCAGCCACGGCAGCGCGAACAAGCGCCTGGCCAGGCCTGCGGACATGCGGTCGATCTGCCGGCGCTCACCCGCCAGTCGAGCCTGCAGCAGTGGATCCTTGGTGCCAGCCGCCAGCACGCTCTTGTTGAGGACCCAGGCATGGGGCTCGACATGGGCCCTGCGCAGGTCCTCCTGAAGCGCGGCCGCTTGCGACACCGGTGTCACTTCGGGCAGCGTCACGAGGATGATCTTGGTGTACGAGGCGTCCTGCAGCCGCATCAACGGCGTCACGATGCGTGCCGCGCCGCGTGCTTCGAACTCCCGCGCCGTCTGCCGGTGGTAGGCGCCGGTCGCGTCCATCAGCAGCATCGAATGACCTGTGGGCGCCGTGTCCAGCACGACGAATGAACTGCGACCTTCGCTGACGATTCGCGAAAAGGCGTGAAAGACCGCGACCTCTTCCGTGCAGGGTGACTGCAGGTCTTCCAGCAGCAGCTGTCTTTCCTGCGTGTCGAGGCCGGGCGCCCTGGCCGCCAGGATCTTGTCGATGTAGCGCTGCGTCTCGACCTTCGGATCGATGCGGCTCACGAGCAGGCCCGGCACCTCCGCGTCCAGCGTGGCGGCCAGGTGAGCCGCGGGGTCGGTGGTGCTCAGGTGCACGCTCTTGCCCCGCTGAACGAGGCCGAGCGCCAAAGCCGCGGCGATGGTGGTCTTGCCGACGCCCCCCTTGCCCATCACCATGATCAGGACATGTTCGGCAGCGGCCAGGTCATCGGCCAGCGCCGCCAGGCCGGGCAGCGCGATGCCGTCCGGGCCTCCTTCTGCCTCGCGCAGGGCGACCGGTGCGGCCGCGGGAAGCAGCAATGCACGCAAGGCCTGCAAACCGACGGTATCGAAGGAGCGCAGCGGCACCCGGTCCTGTGGGAGTTCTCGCAGTGATCCGGGCATGTCGTCCAGGGCCTGCTGTCCCAGGCCCTCGATGGCGCAGGCCACGGCGTCGGCGCGATCGCTGGCACGGAACACGCCATTGACCACCAGGCGCTGATGGGCCAGCCCGAGCTCGCGCAACTCGCTGGAAGTGCGCGCCGCCTCGGCGATGGCGCCCTGATCGGGCCGGGTCACCAGGACCACGGTGGTCCTGGCTGGGTCGCTCAAGGCATCGAGCGCGGCCTGGAACCGGGCTTCCTGCATCTTCAGCCCGGAATGCGGCCCGAGGCAGGAGGCGCCCCGGTCGTTCCCCTGCAGGAAGCCGGTCCAGGCCTTCGGCAGGCTCAGCAGCCGCAAGGTGTGCCCGGTGGGCGCGGTGTCGAAGATGACGTGATCCCAGGGCTGGTCGCCGTCGGCCAGCAGGCCAGAGAACTCGTCGAAGGCCGCGATCTCGGTGGTGCAGGCGCCGGACAGTTGCTCGCGCACCGTGGCCCGATCCTGCTCGCTCGCGGACAGTTGCATCTGCGCCAGCACGCGCTGGCGATAGGACTCGGCCGCATTGGCCGGGTCGATGTTCAGCACCGACAGGCCGGGCGCGCCGGGGACAGGGACGGGCGTGTTGCGCAGCTCGATGCCGAGCATCTCGTCCAGGTTGGACGCGGCGTCGGTGCTGACAAGCAGCACCTTCCTCCCGGCATCGGCCAGCCTCAGCGCCGCGGCCGCGGACAGCGAGGTCTTGCCCACACCGCCCTTGCCGGTGAAGAACAGGTGTCTCGTCGGGCGGTCCAGGAATCCGATGTCGAGCGGCTGGATCCAGGATTGCACCGCTTCGCGGGATGGGATGCCGCCGCTGTGGACCACCTGGCCTTCGACGACGACGGCCGGCGTGGCGCGCACCCCGAAGGTCTTGATCTCGGCCGGGCTTTCGACCTTGATGATCCGGACTTCGATGCCCGCGTCCCGGGCGGCGCGCTCGATGAGGCCGATCGTGCTGCGGCACTTGCTGCAGCCCGACCCCAGAACCTTGATCTCCATGGACTTGTCCTCCAGGCGGAACTGTGATCCGCCTGGCGCCAGTCGGGTTGATGATGATCAAGCTGCGGATCCGCCTGCCTCGGCCTCGTCTCGGCTCTCGCTGCCAGCTCCCTGCCCGCGCGGCCCTGCGATTTCGTTGACGGCTTCCACCGGGTCCTCGTCCCGCCGATGCGCCCAGCGGTAAAGGACGGGCAGCACCAGCAGCGTGAGCATCGTCGAGGACAGGACACCGCCTATGACGACCGTCGCCAGCGGCCGCTGCACTTCGGCGCCCGTGCCCGTCGCCAACGCCATCGGCACGAAACCGAGTGAAGCGACCAGTGCCGTCATCAGCACCGGCCGCAGCCGCGCCAGCGCACCTTCGCGCAGGGCCTCGTCCAGGCCCTTGCCGTCTTCGCGCAGTTGCCGGATGAAGGACAGCATCACCAGGCCATTGAGCACCGCCACGCCCGACAGCGCGATGAAGCCCACCGCGGCAGAGATGGAAAGCGGAATGCCCCGTGCCCACAAGGCCAGCACGCCGCCGGTGAGGGCGAAGGGGATGCCGGTGAACACCAGCAGCCCGTCCTTCACGTTGCCGAACATGGCGAACAGCAGCACGAAGACCATCAGCAGCGCGAGCGGCACGACCAGCATCAGCCGCTGGCGCGCGGATTCGAGCTGCTCGAAGGTGCCGCCCCAGGTCGTCCAGTAGCCGGGCGGCACCTTCACCTGCTGCTCGATCGCCGCCTGCGCATCGGCCACGAAGGAGCCCAGGTCGCGCCCGGTGACGTTGGCACTGACGACGACGCGGCGCTTGCCGTTCTCGCGCGAGACCTGGTTCGGCCCCGGCGAGAGGTCCAGCGTGGCCAGTTCCGCCAGCGGGACGTAGGCCGCGCGCCCATCGGCCCCGGGCCGCGGCAAGGGGATCGGCAGGCGCCGCAGCGCGTCCGGGTCCTCACGCACCGCATCGGGCAGGCGCACCAGCACGTCGAAGCGCCGGTCGCCCTGGAAGAGGGTGCCGGCCTCGCGCCCACCGATGGCCGTGGCCACGGCGTCCTGCACCTCGGTCATGTCCAGGCCGTAGCGGCTCGCGCGTGAGCGGTCGATGTCCACCGTCAGCATGGGCAGGCCGGTGGTCTGCTCGACCTGGACCTCGGTCGCGCCGGCCACGCCTTGCAAGGCCAGCGCGATGCGCGCCGCCGTGTCGTTCAGCACCTCGTTGTCGTCGCCGAAGACCTTCACCGCCACGTCCGAACGAACGCCGGAGATGAGCTCGTTGAAGCGCAGCTGGATGGGCTGGGAGAACTCGTAGTTGCTGCCCGGGACCTTGGCCGCCTCTTCGCGCACGGCGGCCAGCAGCTCGTCGCGCGTCCTGCGCGGCTCGGGCCACTGGTCCCTGGGCTTGAGCATGATGTAGCCGTCGGAGATGTTGGGCGGCATCGGATCCGCCGCGATCTCGGCGGTGCCGGTGCGGGCGAAGATCCGCTCGATCTCGGGGAACCGGGCCTTGAGGTGGCTCTCGAGCCGGCTCTGCATCTGCACCGACTGGGTGAGGCTGGTGCCGGGCACGCGCAGCGCCTGGATGGCGAAGTCGCCTTCGTTCAGGTTGGGCACGAACTCCGAGCCCAGCCGCGTGCCGACGGCGGTGCAGAAGACGACGAGCACGGCGGCAAAGGTCAGCACCACGGGGGCATTGGCCATCGATTCGCCAAGCATCGGCCGGTAGCGCTGCTCGGCCCATCGCATGAGGCGGCTCTCCTGCTCGGCCACGCGCTCGCCCATGAACACCGCCACCGCCGCCGGCACGAAGGTGACCGACAGCAGCATCGCCCCCAGCAGCGCCAGCAGCACCGTGTACGCCATCGGATGGAACATCTTCGCTTCCACGCCGGTCAGCGCCAGGATGGGCACGTAGACCACCATGATGATGAGCTGCCCATAGAGCAAGGGGCGGCGTGCCTCGCGGGCCGCCGCGAAGACTTCGTGCAGCCGCTCCGACCGGCTCAGCGGCCGCCCGTGGCGGGCCTGCGCATGCGCGAGGCGGCGCACGCAGTTCTCGACGATCACCACCGCGCCATCGACGATGATCCCGAAGTCCAGCGCGCCCAGGCTCATCAGGTTGGCGCTGATGCCGGCCTGGAGCATGCCGGTGAAGGTGAGCAGCATGGCCAGCGGGATCACCAGCGCGGTGATCAGCGCCGCGCGCAGGTTGCCGAGGAAGAGGAACAGCACGGCCACCACCAGGGCCGCCCCTTCGAGCAGGTTGGTCTGCACCGTCCGGATGGCCTTGTCGACCAGCACCGTGCGGTCGTACACGGTGACGGCGCGCACGCCCTCCGGCAGCGTCTTGTTGATGGCCAGCATCCGCGCATCGACGTCGCGCGAGACGGCGCGGCTGTTCTCGCCCATGAGCATGAAGACCGTGCCGAGCACCACCTCCCGGCCGTTCTCGGTCGCCGCGCCGGTGCGCAGTTCACGGCCGAGCTCCACCTCGCCGATGTCGCGGATGCGGATGGGCTGGCCTTGCGCGGTGCCCACGATGACGTCGCGCAGGTCGGCCATCGACTGCACCTGCCCCGGCGCGCGCACGAGGTACTGCTCGCCGTGGCGCTCGATGTAGCCGGCGCCCTGGCTGGCGTTGTTCCGCTCCAGCGCGCGCACCACGTCGGCGAGACCGAGGCCATGCGCGAAGAGCCGCTCCAGGCTGGGTGCCACGACGTACTGCTTCTCGAAGCCGCCGATGGAGTTGATCTCGGTGACGCCCGGCACGTTGCGCAGCTGCGGCTTGATGACCCAGTCCTGGATCTCGCGCAGGTCGGCCGGCGTGTAGGGCTGGCCGTCGGGCCGGCGGGCGTCGGGCGCGGCCTCCACCGTCCACAGGTAGATCTCGCCCAGGCCGGTGGAGATGGGCCCCATGGCGGGCGTGACGCCGGCGGGCAGCCGATCGCGCGCCTGCTGCAGGCGCTGGTTGACCAGCTGCCGCGCGAAGTGGATGTCGGTGCCGTCCTGGAAGATGACGTTCACCTGCGACAGGCCGTAGCGCGACAGCGAGCGCGTCTGCTGCAGCCCGGGCAGGCCCGCCATCACCGTCTCGACGGGATAGGTGATGCGCTGCTCGATCTCCAGCGGCGAGTAGCCGGCCGCCTCGGTGTTGACGACGACCTGGACGTTGGAGATGTCGGCCACCGCGTCGACCGGCAGCCGGCTGTAGCTGTAGACGCCGACGCCGGACATGCCGAGCACGGCCAGCAGGACGAGCCATCGCTGCTCGATGCAGAAACGGATGATGCGTTCGAACATGTCGGTCCCTCCGCGCTCAGTGCCCGTGCCCGGCGCTGGCCTTGCCGAGCTCCGACTTCAGGACGAAGGTGTTGGCCGTCGCGACCGGGTCGGCCGGCTGCAGGCCGCGCAGGATCTCGACGGTCTTGCCGTCCGCGCGGCCGGTCTCCACCGCAACGGCCTGGAAGCCGCCGGGCACCGCCTTGAAGACCGTTGACTGGCGGCCGATGGCCTGCACGGCCTCCGCCGGCACGGCGACGGCGACCTGCTCTTGCGCGCCCTGCACCTTGACCGTCACGAACAGACCGGGCCGCCAGGCGTCCTGCGGGTTGGCGAGGACGACGCGGGCGCGCGCCGTGCGCGTCTGCTCGCCCAGCAGGGCGCCGACGTACGAGATGGTCCCCTCGACCGTCTGCGGGAAGGCCGTGGAGGACACGACCACCTGGCGGCCGACGCGCACGACGGCCAGGTCCTGGGGCGCCACGGCGAACTCCGCCCACACCGAGCGCAGGTCGGAGACGGTGAAGATGCTCGCGTCTTCCTTGACCGCCTCGCCGAGCGCCAGGTGCTTCTCGACCACGGTGCCGTCGAAGGGTGCACGGATTTCGAAGCGGTTCAGGCCCGAAGAGCTGGCGGACGCGCCCACGGCCGCGAGCTTCTGGCGGGCGTTGGCCACGGCGATGTCGGCTTCGCGCAGCGCAGCCTGGGCCTGCAGGTAGTCCTGCTCTGCCGAGATGCGGTCCTGCCAGAGCTTCTTCTCCCGCTCGTGGGTCGCCGCAGCGGCCTCCCGCCGGCGCTCGGCGGTGAGCAGCTCGCTGCGCTGATCGGACAAGGCTGTGCTCGCGACAACGGCAAGCACCTCGCCCTTGCGCACCGCCTGGCCGAGTCGTGCCGGCACCGCTTCGGCGACACCCGCCAGCCGAGGCACGACGTGGGCCGTGCGATCCTCGTCGAAACGGATCTCGCCCTGGAACTCGTGAATGGCCTGCAGTGGCGCCGGCCCGGCCGGTGCGACGGCGATGCCCGCCGCTTGCTGCTGCTCCGCGCTGAGCTCGATGCGGCCTTCGCCGGCAGGCTCGCCGCCGTGTCCGGCCTCGTGCCCTTCTTCGTGTTCATGCGCTGCGTCGCCGGAGTTCTCCGGCTTCTTGGCCAGCAGCACAGCCCCGCTGCCGAGCAACCCAAGGGCCACCATCGCCGCGATGGCGAGGCTTTGCTTCTTCGTGATGGACATGTGCAGGTTCTTTCGCTGTCAGCGACCGACGACGCGGTCGATGTCGGTCGCGGCCCGGTGGGCGGCGGCCAGGGTGTCGAGGTAGTGCGAGCGGGCCTGCAGCAGCGTTCGCTGTGCGTCCAGCACGTCGAGGACACCGAACTTGCCGGCTTCGAAACCGCGGCTGGCCGCCTCCTGGGCCTGTTGCGCCGCAGGCAACACGACGGACTGCAGCGTCTGCAGCGTGGCGTTGGCCACGGCCAACCGGCTGGACGCATCCTGCAGTTCGACGAGCAGGCGCCGGCGGAGGTCGAGCTCGTCATCCGCGGCCCTGTCGGCTCGCTGGTTCGCCTCGCGGATGGCGCCCTGGTTGCGGTCGAACAAGGGCAGCGGGATCGAGAGGCCGATCACCGCCTGCGAGCGGCCCAGTTCGTTGTCCCGCCGGCTGCCGAGGCTGAGGGTGACGTCGGGCATGGCCTTCGTTCGCTCCACCTCGGCGAGGGCGCGTCGTCGGCCGACTTCCAGCCGTGCGGCGGCGAGCATGGGGGCGTGCTCCAGCTGCGCAGCGAGTTCGGCCAGCGGCGGGCGCGGCAAGGCATTCGGAACGTCGGCCGAAACCTGGTCGAACTGCGGCTCGCCATCGCCCATCAGGCTCGCGAGGGCGAAGCGCGTTCGCTGCCATGCCGCGTTCGCCTCTGCCGCCGAGAGCTGGACCTGGGCCTGTTCGACCTGGGCACGCGTGGCCTCGACCGGCGAGGCCTTCCCGGCCGCGGCGCGGCGTGCAACCACGTCGGCCCCTCGGGTCGCCAGATCGACGGCCTTTGCGGCCAGTGCGTGGCGCTCCTGGGCGACCACGACGGCGAAGTAGGCCTCGGTCACACGCGACCTGAACTCGGCTCGCGTGCGCGCCAGTTCGGCCGCTGCCACATCGCGAGCGCGAGCCGCAGCAGCGACGCGCGCGCCTCGCTGGCCACCGAGTTCGAGCGGGACGTCGACGGTGGCGGTGGTCGTGCGACTCTGGCTGCGGGTGTCCTCCAGCGTCAGGTTGAGCACCGGGTTGCGCCGCGCGCCGGCCTGTTCGAGGGCGCCGTCGGCGGCCTCCACCTCGCGGGCGGCGGCCGTGATCGCGGCGCTGTGTCGAAGAGCCTGCTCGAGCGCGCGCTCAAGCGTGAGGGTGGTCTGTGCCGCGAGCGGCACGGGGCTGAGTGCAAAGGCCGCCAGCCCGAGCGGCCACAAGAGTTTTCTCATCGAATCTCATGGTGTGAACCTCGGATTCGGCGAGACGACGACAACGATGGGAAGCGCCTGCGTCTCGCCGGCTAGGCGAGAGCTCTCCATTGAGGGCGATCCGGCGCGCGTGGCGGCGCCGATGGATGGCGGCGTTCGACTGGAGCTTGCAGTCCACCACCGCCGAGCGGACCCGGCGCAGACGCCTCGACATGCGGCACCACGGCCGTCGCGGCCACGTTGCAGTAGCCGCAATCGTGATCGCCCACGACCTTGCCGCTGGCCGACTTGGCGTGGCGGTGGTTGTCGTCCTTCTGCACGTCGTGCACGTGCTGGTGATGGCCGAAGTGGGCCGACCCGGCGGGCGCGGTCTCGTGCTGGCAGTACACCGCCGCCGCGCCCCAGGCGAGCTGGAGCGGCAGCAGCAGTGCGAGCAGGCATGCGAAGAAGCGCCTCATGGTCCGGGCGATTATGGTCGGCGCGGCCTTGGCCCCTTCGCGCGTCCGAGTTTCATCAGCGGAATCACCTCTTCTCGGCGCTGACGAAACTTGACGATCGCCGCCCCCTAGAACCACAGGGGGAGCGCTGGCGGCCGCAGGGGGCGGCCCACACAATCGTCCGCTGCCCCGGTGTGCCGTGCCGGCACCGGCTGATCCGATTGCCACAGGAGATCCCCGTGAAGCGATTCCCCCTTGCCGCCGCCCTCTCGGCGGCCTTCGCCACCCTCGGCCTGGCCACGAGCTCGCCGATGGCCTGGGCCGAAGACACCTCCGCCGCACGCTCGCCCGAAGCAATGGAGCTCGACGATCTGGCTGCCCAGGAACTGCTGGCCGACAACTTCTACCGCGCGTACTTCCCCGATGCGGCCACTGGCCGCAAGGCCGCCGTGACGCTGCATGACGCCATGCTCGACGCGCGCTGGGAGCAAGGCTATCTGCTGATGCAGCTGGATGCGGAGGACGTCAAGCGCCTGGAGTCCTTCAAGTTCCGCGTGGTCAAGGACCAGGCCTTCATCGACCAGCACCGGGCCATGCTGCAGAAGCTGCGCGAGCTCGGCATGCCCAACCTGTTCGGCGCTTCCGGCGCTGCCCTGGCACAGCGCGCCGCCCAATCCGGCGAGTCGATCCCGAACTACCCCTGCTACGAAACGGTGGAGGAGACCTTCGCGGCCGCGCAAGGCTTCACCTCCACCTATCCCAAGCTGGCCGACTGGACGCCGGTCGGCCAGAGCTGGCAGAAGCAGAACGGCCTGGGCGGCTACGACATGGCCGTGCTGAAGCTGACCAACAAGAACACCACCGGCCCGAACGGCGAGCCCAAGCCGAAGCTGTTCGTCAACTCCGCGATCCATGCGCGCGAGTACGTCACCGCGCCGCTGATGCTGGCCTTTGCCACGCAGTTGCTCACCGGTTACGGCAAGGATCCCGAAGCGACCTGGATCCTCGACCACCACGAGATCCACCTGCTGCTGCACACCAATCCCGACGGCCGCAAGAAGGCCGAGAGCGGCCTGCTGTGGCGCAAGAACACCAACCAGGCCTACTGCGGCGCCAACAGCAACGACCGCGGCGCGGACCTGAACCGCAACTTCAGCTACAGCTGGAACATCACCCACGGCGGCGGCTCCAGCGGCAACCAGTGCGACGAAACCTACCGCGGCCCGTCAGCGGCATCCGAACCCGAGACCCAGGCCGTCGAGAGCTACGTGCGCTCGATCTGGGCCGATCGCCGCGGCCCCGGCCAGAACGACCCGGCACCGGCCGACACCAGCGGCATCCACCTCGACATGCACAGCTACGGCCAGCTGGTGCTGTGGCCCTGGGGCTTCACCAACAACAAGGCCCCCAACAGCACCGCATTGCAGACGCTGGGCCGCAAGTTCGCCTACTACAACGGCCACCTTCCGGAGCAGTCCATCGGCCTGTACCAGACCGACGGCACGTCCGACAGCATCAGCTACGGCGAGCTTGGTGTGGCCGCCTTCACTTTCGAGATGGGCAACAACTTCTTCCAGAGCTGCACCTACTACGAAAGCAGCGTCAAGCCGGGCAACCTGAACGCGCTGTGGTACGCCGCGAAGGTCGTCCGCACGCCCTACATCACTCCTGCCGGGCCCGACGTCACCAAGCTCAAGCTCAGCGTGAACAAGGTGCCGCCCGGCACGCCGGTCACGCTCACGGCCACCGTCGACGACACTCACTACAGCACCCGC
Source organism: Ideonella flava (assembly GCF_051857595.1). Lineage (NCBI taxonomy): Bacteria > Pseudomonadati > Pseudomonadota > Betaproteobacteria > Burkholderiales > Sphaerotilaceae > Ideonella > Ideonella flava. The sequence goes on along the minus strand of NZ_JBPZHD010000006.1, from coordinate 308,596 downwards.
AACGGCACGGAGCCGACTCAGAACATCGCCGGGGCCGAGGCCTTCGTGGACCTGCCGCCGTGGATGCCCGGGGCCACGCCCATCGCGCTGACGGCAGCCGACGGCGCCTTCGATGCCAAGTCCGAAAAGGCCACCGTCACGCTGGCCACCGGCGGCCTGAGCAAGGGCAAGCACCTGGTCTTCGTGAGGGGCACCGATTCGGCTGGCAACAAGGGTCCGGTGACGGCCGTCTTTCTCAAGATTTCCTGACCGCCCCCAGGGCCGGGCTGCGCCCGGCCCGCCCCCGCGGCGGTTCGAATCCGCAACGGTTTGTCAGGGGCCTGACCGCGAGGCTGCATGACAATGCGGGCCCATGAGGGCTCGCGGGTCGTGCAGCACAACGCGCTGGAGGTGGGGCCGGCTGGCGGCCACGATGCTGATCGGCGCGGTGCCGGCCAGCCATGCGATTGGGATCGACGCCATCTCGCGCTGTGCTGGCGACGCGGCCTGCCTGTCCGGGCTGGAGCTCGCTGCCTTGCGCGACAGCCGCGGCAGCGCGCGGCGCGAGGGCGCGGAGCTGATCCTGCAAGCCGGGATGCAGGCTCCGGCCCGCTTCATCGACCAGCCTGCGCTGAGCCACCGGTACCTGGGCCGCCTCGATGGCCTGCAGTTGCACGTGGTGCGCGTGGCCTCCGCCTCGCAGCGGCCCGCCTGGTGGCTCCTGGCCGATGGCGGCCAGGCCCCATTGAGGGTGGATGCCTTGCCCATCGGCGGGCCGGGCGGCCGGCACTTCGTCATGGCGGATGGCAACAGTCTGGCGCTGTACCAGCGCTCAGGCGCGCGCTGGTCACTGCAATTCCGACTGGACGCGCCGGCCGGCCTCAGCTGGGCGGTCAAGGGCTGGCGCGCCGACGGGGCGGCCGTCAGGCTCGAGTGGATCTGGCCAGAGGCACCCTCGGCCTGCGCGGGCCAGGCGGCCCAAGGCCAGCTGCAGTTGCGTGACGGCCCTTACGGCTGGGACCTCGTGCCCGAGGCACCCCACCGCTGCTGAAGCGGCCGGGGGCGCCGGCTCACTCGTCGTCGGGCTCTTCGTCTTCCTGTTGCGGCTTGGCGGGTCGCGGCGCTGGTTGAGCTGCCGGGCCGGGCTGATGCATGCCCGGCACCTGCGCGGCGCCCGAGGGCATCATGGGGACCGGGCGGACGCCAGGACCCAGGGCCGCGCGTGCGGGTGCGGCGATCGGCACCGGCTCGGGCAGGCTGAGCTCGGTCGTCGCGGGGCCGCCTCGCGGGCCGAGCTGCACCGAGCGCTGGTTGACCGCCAGCAGCACGGTATCGCCATCGATCACGCTGCCGGTGCGCACGGCCTTGGGCGGTTCGTCGCCCACGGCGATCAGCGCCACGCCCTGGGGCGAATGACCGGCTCCACGGGGCGCGACGACCCCGAGCAGCTTGAAATGGTCGCTGGTGTCGAGCTCGTCTACTTCCTTCGGCTTCTCGGACGTGCCGAGCAGGCGGCGAAGCTCGCCTCCCATGGCCAGCGTGCGGGTAGGCATCTGCGCCTGGGGAGGCACACCCGTGCGCGACGCGAAGATCTTCATGCCCCAGAACACGGCGCTGGCGAGCACCACCGCCCAGACGGCCAGGGTTAACAATCTCGATGCCATCCGACGATTATGATTCATGCCACCTATCGCACACATGGCCTTGGAGCGGGCTTTCAAATCATGACCGTCTCGAATCGTCTCGGATCCCTCGCCCGCCGCGGTGCACAGGCCGGCTTCACGCTGATCGAAATCATGGTCGTCGTGGTGATCATCGGCGTGCTGGCCGCGCTGATCGTGCCCGGCGTCCTCGACCGCGCCGACGATGCGCGCGTGACCGCGGCGCGTGCGGACGTCGGCAACGTCATGCAGGCGCTCAAGCTCTACAAGCTCGACAACAACCGCTTCCCGACCGCCGAGCAGGGACTGGACGCCCTGGTCCACAAGCCCACCGTCGGGCCGATCCCGCCGAACTGGCGGGTCTACGTCGAGAAGCTGCCGAACGACCCCTGGGGCCACCCGTACCAGTACGCCAACCCGGGCGTGAAGGGTGAGATCGATGTGTTCAGCTTCGGTGCCGACGGCCAGCCCGGCGGCGAAGCGCGCGACGCCGACATTGGCTCGTGGCAGTGACCCTCCCGAGCTCCGCCGGCCCGGCCCGTCGGTGACCGTCGTGGCGGCGCGCCGCGCCCTTCAGCGCGGTTTCACGCTGCTCGAACTGATGGTCGTCACCGCCTTGATCGCGGTCGCCGTGGGCATGGCCACGCTGGCCTTGCGCGACGCCGATGCGAACCGGCTGGAAGAAGAAGGCGCGCGGCTGGCCGCCCTGTTCGAGGGCGCCCGCGCCCGTGCCCGCGCCGAAGGCAGCGAGGTACTGTGGCAACCCAACCGGGAGACCGGCATAGGCTTCAGGTTCACCGGCCTGCCTCCCGAGGCGGGCCTGCCGAGCACCTTCCTGGATGAACGCACGCGGGCCGAGATCATCGGCGCGCCGGTGCTGCGCCTGGGCCCGGAGCCGGTGATCGGTGCGCAACGCGTGGTGCTGCGAATCGAGGAGAGGCAGCTCGTGCTCGCCACCGACGGACTCGGTCCCTTCGTCGTCGTCGTTCCGGAGCAGGCGCCGTGAAGAGCTACCGCCGGATGATGAGCCTCGCTCGCTTGCTGCGCGGGGCGGGCCGAGCGACGGGCCGCTCCCTAGCCGGCCCGCACCCCCACGGGGGGTCGTCCGGCGTACTCGCCGGGCGGGGGGCCGACGGTACGGGCCGAGCGACGGGCCGCTCCCTAGCCGGCCCGCACCCCCAGGGGGGGTCGTCCGGCGTACTCGCCGGGCGGGGGGCCGACGGTACGGGCCGAGCGACGGGCCGCTCCCTAGCCGGCCCGCACCCCCACGGGGGGTCGTCCGGCGTACTCGCCGGGCGGGGGGCCGACGGTTTCACTTTGGTCGAGGTGCTGGTCGCGGTGGCCATCGTCGCCATTGCGCTGGCCGCCGGCAGCCGGGCGGCCGGCACCTTGCTGGACAACTCGCAGCGCCTGTCCGACGTCACGCTGGGCCAGTGGTGCGCCGACAACCGGCTGGTCGACATGAAGCTGGCCAAGGTCTTCCCCGACGTGGGCGAGACCAGCTTCGACTGCGAGGAGATGGGCCAGGTGTTCAAGGTGCGCATGGTGGTGCGGGCGTCCTTCAACCCGAACTTCCGTGTCGTGGACACCTCCGTGCAGGACAGCCGCGCGCAGCCGCTGACGCACCTGTCCGTGATCCTTCCGAGGTACTGAAAGCCATGGCCCCCACCCGCCGCACCGAAGGCTTCACGCTGGTGGAGGTGATGGTCGCGCTGGTCATCATGGCCGTGCTGGCCACCATGGCCTGGCAAGGCGTGGACGGGCTGATCCGCGCCCGCGAAGGCGCCGCGCGCAGCGGGGAGGCCGCGCTGCGCCTGGGCACCGTGCTCCTGCAATGGGAACAGGATCTCAACCAGATCCAGCAGAGCAATGCCGCTCCGGGCCTCAGGTTCGACGGCGCGTCGCTGCGCCTGACCCGCCGCGCGCCGGGTGGCGTGCAAGTCGTCGTGTGGACCCTGCAGAACCGCACCTGGTACCGATGGGCGGCCCCGCCTGTCACGCGCATCCAGGACCTGCAGGAGTGGTGGATCCGCAGCCAGCAGTGGGCGGCCATCCAGCCCGATGCGTTGCGCATGCTCGACGACGTCGACAGCCAGCAGGTCTATTTCTACCGCGGCAACAGCTGGAGCAACGCGCAATCCACGGGTGACATCGAGGCACCGCCCGCCCCGCCGCCGCCCGCCTCGGGGGCGTCGCAGCCGCCCGTCGGCGGGGAGAACGAGGCCCTGCCCTCCGGCGTCCGCCTCGTCCTGGCCCTGCCGGGCGGCCCGCTGACCCGCGACCTGATGGTGAGGCCATCGCGATGAGCCCGCGTCGTCGCCAATCCGGAGCGGCCTTGCTGCTGGCCATGCTGATCGTCACGCTCGTGTCCACGCTGGCGGCCGGCATGGTCTGGCAGCAGTGGAAGGGCATCGAGGTCGAGACCGCCGAGCGGGCGCGTTCGCAGGCCAGCTGGCTGATCGAAGGGGCCACCGACTGGGCTCGGCTGATCCTGCGCACCGACGCGCAGGACCGCGAGCATCCGAACGTCGACACCCTCAACGAACCCTGGAACACGCCGCTGAAGGACGTGAAGCTGTCGGACTTCCTGGCCGCCGACAAGAACAACACCGAGGACACCGGCCTGGAGGCTTTTCTTTCCGGCCAGATCACCGACGCACAGTCGCACTACAACCTGCGCAACCTCGTCAACGACGAGGACGAGGAGGCGGCCAAGGAGCTCACCACGCTGCGCCGCCTGTGCGAGGCGCTGGGCATCCCGCCGGAGGCCGCCAACCGCATCGCCGACGGCATGAAGGGCGCCGACCTCGCCGAGGACCAGCTCGACGACGAGGAGGCCGTGTCGCCTGGCGCTCCGCTGCCGCCGCAGCGTGTGCAGCAGCTGACCTGGTTCGGCCTCGACAACGACGCCGTCCGGCGCCTGTCGCCCTACGTGGTCATCCTGCCCGCGCCGACGCCGGTGAACCTGATGACGGCGCCGCCCGAGGTCCTGAGCGCCGTGCTCGACGGCCTCGACCGCGGCAGCGCCGAGCGCTTCGCGCAGAAGCGGCTCGGCCTGGACGTGCGCTCCATCAGCGACCTGAAGCCGCTGCTGCCCGAGAAGGTCCAGGCCCAGCTCGACGACAGCACCCGCGTCAGCATCGGCTCCAACCACTTCGAGATCATCGGCGAGCTGCGCTACGAGAACTTCCTGCTTCGCGAGCTCACGCTCGTCATGCGGCGGGGCCTCGAAGTCATCGTGCTGCGTCGCGAAAGGGTCCCCCATGAATGACAATCGCCACCCCGAGGGGCCGTCCGGGCCCCACGCCACAATAGCGCTCGCCGTCACCGGGCCCCCTGTCCAGACACGCTCTACATGTCGACACTGATCGTTGCCCTGCCCGCGCCGCCCCGCTTGTCGTCCCAGGGCGCGGCGGGTGTCGCGTTCGCACCGCCCGAGTACGACTACGTGTACAGCGCCGATGGCGGGCCCCGCCTGCAGGCGGGGCGTGCAGCCGCGGCCCTGCTGCCGAAGGCGCAGCAGACCATAGCCGTGGTGCCGCCGCACGGCGTCGCCTGGCACCGTGTCACGCTGCCGAAGGCGCCGCCGGCCAAGTTGCGCGCCGCCCTGGCCGGCGTGCTGGAAGACGTGCTGCTGGAAGACGACTCCGAGCTGCACCTGGCGCTCGCGCCCCATGCCAAGGCCGGCGAGCAGACCACGGTCGCGGCTTTGAGCAAGCCGTGGCTCAGGACCCAGCTGGATGCGCTCGAAGCCGGCGGCCAGACGGTCGACCGCGTCGTGCCCGCCTGGGCCCCGGACGATGCGCCGGCCGGCCACTTCTTCCGCGGTGACGCACTGCCGGACGGCAGCGATCCGGGTCCGCAACTGGCCTGGCGCGACAGTTCCGGCCCGCTGTGCCTGCCCGCCTCGAGCGACGCCGCCCGCACGCTCCTGGCCCGCGTGTCCGACGAAGTCCCGGTGCGATGGACGGCGGAGCCCGAATGCGCCGCCGACGCGGTCCGGCTGGCCGGCGGCAACGTGGCGGCACTGTCGGCCGGCGAATTCCTCTACGCCGCGACGCGCAGCGAATGGAACCTGCGCCAGTTCGACCTGGTGCCCCAGCGCCGCGGCAGCCGTGCCGCGAAGGAGCTGCTGCAGCAGCTGTGGAACGCCCCCGCCTGGCGCCCCGCGCGCTACGGCGTCGCGATCCTGCTGCTGCTGAACATAGTCGGCGCCAACGTCTGGGCCTGGCAGCAGCGCCAGGCGGTGACGCGGCAGAAGGTCGCCATGACGAGCCTGCTGCAGACCACCTTCCCGCAGGTCCGGGCGATCGTCGACGCGCCGGCCCAGATGCAGAAGGAGCTGGACCTGCTGCGCGCTTCGGCCGGCAAGCCCGGCGAGAGCGACCTCGAGCCGATGATGTACGCGGCCGAAGCCGCCTGGCCACCGTCCCGGGCCCCGGCCGACGCCCTGAAGTACGAGCCGGGCCGCCTGACCATCACCAGCGCGGGCTGGAGTCCGCAGGAGGTCGAGGCCTTCCGCGGGCGCCTGCGGCAGCTGGGCTACGACGCGGAATCCGTGCCCGGCCGCCTGACGCTGGTGCGCGCCAAGCTGCCCGAGGGCGGCCTGGCCGAACCTCCACCGGGCGCCACGCCCCCCGGCGCCCGGCCGGTGAACCCCGGCGCGCAGCCGCCGGCGCCGACGCCGAACGCGGCCCCCAATCCCGCCGCGAACACGCCGCCCGGCGCTGCGCCGAACGCCGTGCCCGCCCCGGTCCCCGGCGGTCGGCCCATGCCCCCGGGCATGGCGTCGCCGCAGTCGCCGCAACAGGTTCGCCCCCTGCCCGGTGCCCAGCCCATGCTGCCCCAGCCCGGCGGCATGCCGCCGGGTGCGCGCCCGCCGGCCGGGGCCAACCCCGAGCAGATCCAGCGGATGCCATCGCCCACCGGCGTCAACCCGCCCGCCCAGGAATGACGAAGAAGGCTCCTCGATGAACATGGCTGAACTCCGCCGGCGCTGGGCCAGGCTGGCGCCGCGCGAGCGCAACCTCGTCGCCCTGGGCGGCGCCGCGCTCGGCCTGCTGCTGCTCTGGTATGTCGGGCTCGCCTCGGCCTGGTCCACCTGGAAGACGGCCCCCGCACAGTTGCGTGCGGGAGAGGCCGACTGGATGCAGATGCAGCGCCTGGCCACCGAGGCGCGCGACCTCAAGGCCCAGCCCCCGGTCAGCGCGGCGCAAGCCGCCGAGGCGCTGAAGTCCGCCACCGAGCGCCTGGGCCCGCACGGCAAGCTGAGCCAGCTGGGCGACCGGGCCACGCTGAACATCAACGGCGCCTCGCCGGAGCAGTTGCGCACCTGGCTGGCCGAAGTGCGCAGCGGCGCGCGGGCGAGGCCCGTGGACGTGCAGGTCAGCCGCGCCGAGGGCGGGCTGTCGGGCCAGGTCGTCGTCAGCCTCTCCGCGGCGTCCTGAGCGTCAGGACACCATGATCCTCAAGCGTTCCCCCACCGCCACCGGCTGGAGCCTGTCGACCTTCGACGACAGCATCCTGCTGGGCATGCGCCGCGCGGTGCGCAGCGGAGCCCTCGCCGGCCCGGCGCCGGCCCGGGTGGCGCGCTGGGGCGTGGCCGGCGCGGTGCTGGGCGGTGTCCTGGCTCTCGTCGCCTTCGCCCCGGCATCCTGGCTGGCCGACGCCGTCGAGCGCGCCTCCGGCGGCCGCCTGCTGCTGGCCGAGGCCGAGGGAAGCCTCTGGCGAGGCAGCGCGCTGCCGGTGCTGACCGGCGGCGCCGGCAGCAAGGATGCCGCAGTGCTGCCCTCTCGCCTGGACTGGTCCATCAGCCCCTTCTTTGGCGGCCTGCGCCTGAAGGTGGCCCAGCCCTGTTGCATCGATCCGGGCCTGGAGCTGGAGTGGCGGCCGGGCTGGAACAAGGTCGCCATCGCCGTCAAGCCCGCCGCCGGGCCGGTCGGACACTGGCCGGCGGCCTGGCTGGAAGGCCTCGGGGCCCCGTGGAACACCCTTCGGCCCGGAGGCCAGCTGCGCCTGGCCACGCAAGGGCTGGTGCTGGAGTCGCAAGGCGGCGTCTGGCACGTGCGCGGCAGCGCGGACCTGGACTGGCTGCAGGCCTCTTCCCGCCTGTCCACGATGGAAGCGCTGGGCAGCTACCGGATCGGGCTGGTCGGCACGCCGGCGGACCCGGTCGCCGACGGTGCCGGTGCCAAGGCGCCGGCCGGCCGGCCCACGATCAGCCTGAGAACCCTGGACGGCGCGCTGCAGCTCAACGGCAACGGCCAATGGGGCGAGCGCGGCCTGAAGTTCACCGGCGAGGCCCGCGCGGCGCCGGGCTTCGAGACGGCCTTGAGCAACTTGCTGAACATCATCGGGCGCCGCAACGGCGCAGCGTCCGTCATTTCGATCGGGTGATCATGACTTCGAACAACCGCCCCCGCTTCGCCCCGCTGGCCCTCGCCGCCCTGCTGGCCACCGCACCGATCGTGCACAGCCAGGACCGCGACCCGCCGATGCCCGCCACGCGCTCCAAGGCGCCGGTGACGCTGAACTTCGTCAACGCCGACATCGAGGCGGTGTCACGGGCCATAGGCACCATGCTCGATCGCCAGATCGTGGTCGACCCGCGAGTCAAGGGCCAGATCACCGTGACCAGCGAGAAGGCGCAGCCGCCGCAGGAGGCCTGGCGCAGCTACCTGGCCGCGCTGCGGGGCATGGGTTTCACCGTGGTCGAGAACGCCGGGCTGCTGAAGGTCGTGCCCGAGGCCGAGGCCAAGCTGCAGGCCGGCACGGTGTCCATCGGCCAGCCGACGGCGCGAGGCGACCAGATCCTGACCCAGATCTTCCGCCTCAACCACGAGAACCCGAACAACCTGGTGGCGGTGCTGCGGCCGCTGATCAGCGCCAACAACACGATCAACGCCAACCCGGCCAACGGCACGCTGATCATCACCGACTACGCCGACAACCTGCAGCGCCTGGCCAAGATCATCGCCGCGCTCGACCAGCCGGCCGCATCCGAGGTCGAGGTCATCCCCGTCCAGCATGCGCTGGCCGCCGACCTGGCGCCACTGCTGCAGCGCCTGACCGAAGGCGCAGGCGCCACCAACGTGCCGGGCGCCGCGGCCGTCCAGGCGGCCGCCACGCAGATCGTGGTCGAGCCTCGCAGCAATGCGCTGATCGTGCGCACCGCCAACCCGGTCCGCATGAACGCCGTCAAGTCGCTCGTGGAAAAGCTGGACAAGCCCATCCCGGGCGGCGGCCCGGCCGGCAACATCTGGGTGGTCTACCTGAAGAATGCCGATGCGGTGAAGCTGGCCGAAGTGCTGCGTGCCGCCATCGCCAGCGGCACGGCCGCGGCCAGCGGCAGCGGCAGCAGCACCGGCTCCAGCTTCTCCTCCGGCGCCACCGGCTCGCGCACGCAGCCCACGTCACCTGCGGCGCAGATGAGCCCGACCGGCTCGACCAGCTCGTCGGCGAGCGGCATGTCGGCAGCGGCCACGACGCCGGTGGCAGCCTCCGCGAGCCCGTCCACCGGCGGCCAGATCCAGGCCGATCCGGCGACCAACTCGCTCATCATCTCGGCGCCCGAACCGGTGTATCGCCAGATGCGCCAGGTGATCGACCAGCTCGACACGCGCCGCGCCCAGGTCTATGTCGAGACCCTGATCGTCAAGGTCGATGCCACCAAGGCGGCCGAGTTCGGCTTCCAGTGGCAAAGCCTGCTGGGCAACTCCAATACCGACAGCAAGGTGGTCGGGGTGGCGGGCACCAACTTCGGCTCGGTGGGCAACATCATCGACCTGTCGCTTTCGGGCGGCTCCACCGGCACGGGCACGACGACCACGACGACCAGCAGCCCGAGCAGCCTCGTCGGCAACGGCCTGAACATCGGGGTGTTCCGCAAGATCGCCGGCTTCTACACGCTGGGGGCGCTGGCGCGGTTCCTCGAGACGAACACCGGCGCCAACATCCTTTCCACGCCCAACCTGGTGGCGCTGGACAACGAAGAGGCCAAGATCGTGATCGGCTCGAACGTGCCCTTCACCACCGGCTCGTTCACCAACACCGGCACCGGCAACGGGGCCGTCAACCCCTTCCAGACCATCGAGCGCAAGGACGTCGGCATCACCCTGCGCATCAAGAGCCAGATCGGCGAAGGCGGCACCGTGCGCATGACGGTGTTCCAGGAGAGCAGCTCGCTGCGCAGCGACAACTCGCAGATCACCGACAAGAGCTCGATCGAGACCACCGTCGTCGTCGACGACGGCAGCATGATGGTGCTGGGCGGCCTGCTGAAGGACGAATACGGCGACAGCGAGGGCAAGATCCCGGGCCTGGGCAACATCCCCATCATCGGCAACCTGTTCCGCAACGAGGGACGCACCCGGGTCAAGAGCAACCTGATGCTGTTCCTGCGCCCGGTGGTGCTGCGCACGCCGCAGGCCGCCGAGCAGATGATGGTCGACCGCTACGACGCGATCCGCAGCGTGCAGGCGGGCCAGCAGAAGGAGGCCACGACCTTGCTGCCGGTCGAAGGCTCGGTCGTGCTGCCGGAGCGCCTGCCGGGCAGGTTGCCGAACCAGCAGGTCGTTGTGCCCACCGAGCCTGCCGCCTCGGCGCCTGTCGTGGCGCCGGAGCCAGCAGCCCCGGCGCCGGTCCGCTGAACCTCACCCGCGCCACGCGCCAACCGCCATGGGTCAACGCCATCCCCTGCCCTACGCCTTCGCGAAGGCCAACACCCTGCTGCTGGAGGACGACGGTCGCCAGCTGGTGCTGCGCATGGCCGACACCACGCCCCGCAGCGCCCTGACCGAGGTGCTGAGGCGCTACGCCGTCGACCGTCTGGAGCCCGAGGCGGCCGACATGCTGGACAAGCGCCTGTCCGAGGCCTATGCCGGCGGCGAGGCCAGCGCGGCGGCGGTGGTGGGCGAGGTGGAAAGCGCGGTCGACCTGTCCCGCATGATGCAGGAGCTCCCGGCGGTCGAGGACCTGCTCGAGGCCGCCAACGATGCGCCGATCATCCGCATGCTCAACGCCCTGCTCACCCAGGCGGCCAAGGACGGCGCGAGCGACATCCACATCGAGCCCTACGAGCGCAGCTCCAGCGTGCGCTTCCGCGTCGACGGCACGCTGCGCCAGGTGGTGCAGCCGAACAAGGCGCTGCACGCGGCGCTGATCTCGCGCCTGAAGATCATGGCCGAGCTCGACATCGCCGAGAAACGCCTGCCACAGGACGGCCGCATCAGCCTGCGCATCGGCGGCCGGGCGATCGACGTGCGGGTGTCGACCCTGCCGTCGGCGCACGGCGAGCGCGCGGTGCTTCGCCTGCTGGACAAGACCGAAGCCAAGTTCAGCCTCGAGGGCCTGGGCATGAGCGGCGATGTGCTGACCGCCTTCCACAAGCAGGTGCAGCAGCCCCACGGCATCGTGCTGGTCACCGGGCCCACCGGCTCGGGCAAGACGACGACGCTCTACGCCTCGATGTCGCGCCTGGACACGGCGACCACCAATGTGCTGACGGTGGAGAACCCGGTCGAGTACGAGCTGCCCGGCATCGGCCAGACGCAGGTCAACGCCGCCATTGACCTCACCTTCGCCGCGGCGCTGCGCGCCATCCTGCGCCAGGATCCGGACGTGATCATGATCGGCGAGATCCGCGACTTCGAGACCGCGCAGATCGCCATCCAGGCCTCGCTGACCGGCCACCTCGTGCTCGCGACGCTGCACACCAACGATGCGCTCTCGGCCGTCACCCGCCTGACCGACATGGGCGTCGAGCCTTTCCTGCTGAGCTCCAGCCTGCTGGGCGTGCTGGCCCAGCGCCTGGTGCGCAAGCTCTGCCCGGTGTGCAAGCGCCAGGACGATCGGGGCCGCTGGCATCCGGTGGGCTGCCCCGAGTGTGCCAACACCGGCTACAAGGGGCGCACCGGCGTCTACGAGCTGATGGTGGTGGACGACAAGATCCGCGCGCTGATTCACAACCGCGCCGCCGAGAGCCAACTCTATGTCGCCGCCGAGGCCGCGGGCTTCCGCACCATGCGCGAGGACGGCCAGCGGCTGATCGACTCCGGCATCACCTCGCAGGAAGAAGTGCTGCGAGTGACACGAGAAGGATGACCATGCTGCGCTGCCTGCTCCTGACCTTGTCGATCTCATGGGCGGGGCTGTCCCCGGCGCAGGCGGCGAAGAAGCCCCCTTACGACTACTACCTGACCGGCAACGGGGGCGACACGGTGGTCGCCGCGCCGGCCACGTCGACCACCTTGCTGATGGGCGGCGGGCCGGATGTCGACGCGGGCTTCCAGTGGATGATCACCAAGGCGGGGGGCGGCGACTTCGTCGTCATCCGGGCCTCGGGCGCAGACGGCTACAACCCCTACATCTACGCCATGGGTGGCGTCGATTCCGTCGAGACGCTGGTCCTTCCTTCTCGAGAGGCGGCGAACGATTCGTTCGTGGTCGACCGGGTCAGCAAGGCGGAAGCCCTGTTCATCGCCGGCGGCGACCAGAGCGACTACATCCTGAACTGGAAAGGCACGGCGCTGGAGGCCGCGATCCAGGGCCTCATCGCCCGTCATGCCCCCATCGGCGGCACCAGCGCCGGGCTGGCGGTGCTGGGCGAGGTCGACTATGCCGCCCTGAACGGCAGCGTCACCTCGGCCAACGCACTGGCCAATCCGTTCAATCGCCGCATGACGCTGGACCGCGGCTTCCTCACCGCGCCCTCTCTCGAGTCGGCGATCACCGACGCCCACCTCGACTCGCGGGATCGCATGGGCCGGCTCGTGACCTTCCTGGCCCGGATGGCGCAGGATGGCTGGGTGTCCTTCCCCCGCGGCATCGGCGTCGATGTCGAAACGGCCCTGGCCATCGAGGATGGCGTCGCCACGCGGCTGGGCGTCGGCTCGGTGTACTTCCTGCTCGGACCCGGCGCGCCGCAGGTCTGCCAGCCCAGGCTGCCCCTGACCTATCACGGCGTGCAGGTGCAGCGCCTGTCCGGTGGCGGCCACTTCGACCTGATGCAGTGGCAGGGCGACGGCTCGACGACGGATTACCAGCTCGACGCCGAGGCCGGCGTGCTGAGCTCCACCCAGCCCGGGGGCGGCATCTACTGACCTCCGTGCGCCTGACCTAGATTCCCTCCCGCCCCATGCCCGCCTTCAAGTACGAAGCCCTGGACGCCGCCGGCAAGACCACCACCGGCATGGTGGAGGCCGACAACGCCAAGACGGCCCGGGCGCAGGTGCGCGCCAAGGAGCTCGTCCCCTTGTCGGTGACGCCGGTCGGCATGGCGCCCGCCGAGAACAGCCCCGCCGGCGTCGGCAGCGGGATCCGCTTCGGCCGCCGGGCCTTCAGCAACAGCGGGCTCACGGTCTGGACGCGGCAGCTCGCCGGCCTGGTCGGCTCCGGCCTGCCGCTGGAGCGTGCGCTGACGGCCCTGGCCGACGAGGCGGAGGAGCCCAAGCAGCGCGAGTTGGTCGCACACCTGAAGAGCGAAGTGAACGCGGGCAGTTCCTTCGCCCGCGCCCTGGCCTCCAGCCCCCGGGAGTTCGACGACGTGTACCGCGCCGTGGTGTCCGCGGGCGAGCAGAGCGGTGCCCTGGGCGGCGTGCTCGAGAAGCTCGCCGACGACCTGGAGGACAGGCAGGCACTCAAGGCCAAGGTGCTGGGCGCGATGCTGTACCCGGCGATCGTTTCGCTGATCGCGATCGTCATCGTGACCTTCCTGGTCACCTACGTGGTGCCGCAGGTGGCCTCGGTCTTCACCAGCAGCAAGCGGGCCCTGCCCGGCCTGACCGTGGCGATGCTGGCCATCAGCGCCTTCGTGCGCAACTACGGGTTCATCCTGCTGGCGATCATCGTCGGCGGCTTCGTCATGCTCAGCTATTCGTTGCGCAACGAGGCCTTTCGCGAGCGCTTCGATGCCGGCGTGCTGAGACTGCCCTTGTTCGGTCGCCTGGCCCGCGGCTACAACGCCGCCCGCTTCGCCGGCACGCTGGCCATGCTGGCGGGCGCCGGCGTGCCCATCCTCAAGGCCCTGCAGGCCGCGGCCGAGACGCTGGGCAACCGTGCCATGCGGGCCGACGCGATGGCAGCGCTGGTGCAGGTGCGCGAGGGCGCGCCGCTGGCCTCGGCCCTGGCGGCCAAGAAGCGCTTCCCCGGCCTGCTCGCGATGTTCGCGCGGCTGGGCGAGCAGACCGGCAAGCTGCCGGTGATGCTGGACCGCGCCGCCCGGCAGCTGGGCAGCGAGGTGCAGCGCCGCGCGCTCGCCATCGCCACGGTGCTGGAGCCCCTGCTCATCGTGGCGATGGGCGTGATGGTGATGCTGATCGTGCTGTCGGTGCTGCTGCCGATCATTCAGCTCAACACCTGGGTGAAATAGGCCCCCACGGCCCCCTGCCAGGGGCCTGCCCCCCGAGGGGGCTAGCGCAGCGGACCGGCGAAGCCGAGGAACGAGGCCCCCACGCCCCCTGCCGGGGGCTGCCCCCCGAGGGGGCTCGCGCAGCGGACCGGCGAAGCCGGATCCGCGCACGCCCTGGGTGGGAGCGGCGCTGCGCGCGCCTCGGGCTGCTGCCCCAACGTTGCGCGCGCGGCGGACCGGCGAAGCCGGATCCGCGCACGCCCTGGTAGGGAGCGACGCTGCGCGCGCTCCGGAAATGCCGGTGCAAGCCAAGCGAGGATCGAGCGGCTGAATGGCAGCTGGACGGGGAGGCCAGGTGATGGACGGCGGGGCTGGGCTGGTGTTGGAATCCGGCTTCCACTGCATTGGGCTGCCCATGACCGACTCGAAACATCTCATCGCCCGCGGCTCCTTCGAGGTCCGGATGACTCCGCAGCCGGAAGGCGACGCGGGAGTGCCGGGCGTCAAGCTCGGGCGGATGCTGCTGGAGAAGGCGTTCCACGGCGACCTCGAGGCGAGCGGCCAGGGGCAGATGCTGACCGCCGTATCGGACATGCCGGGCTCGGCCGGCTACGTGGCGATCGAGCGCGTCACCGGCACGCTGCACGGCCGCCGGGGCAGCTTCGTCTTCCAGCACAGCGGGACCATGGACCGCGGGGCGCAGTCGCTGTCGATCACCGTGGTGCCCGGCTCGGGTGGCGGCGAACTCGCCGGGCTGGCCGGCACGTTCACGCTTCGCATCGAGGACGGCCAGCACTTCTACGAGTTCGACTACACGCTCTGAGCGGCCGCATCGGTCATCATGGACGCATGAAGTCGGTCTTCGAAGCCTCCAACACGGTGGAGGCGCACATGGTCCTGCACCTGTTGCGGCAGCACGGCCTGGCCGGTCGCGTGGAGGGCGAGTACCTCACGGGTGCGATGGGCGATCTCCCCGTGGCCGGCCTGCTGCGGGTCGTCGTCGAAGAGCCGGACTACGACGCCGCGCGCGCCGTGGTCGCGGCCTTCGAGGCAGAGCAGCCGCGGGACAGCCACCAACCCTCTCCGCCGCGAGGCCCTGGCCGCCTCGCGTGGGCCGGCATGGGCCTGGCGTTGGGCATCGTGGTGACGGCGGCCGCCCTGCGCATTCCGGCGGTCGACGACGGCATCGACCACGACCGCGACGGCCTGCCGGACGAGCGCCTGTTCTACAGCGCCAGCGGCCAGCTGCTGCGGGTGGAGATCGACCGCAACCTCGATCACCGGGTGGATGCGATCGTGCACTACGAACGCGGCATGGCCGCGAGCGAAGAGGACGACGACGATTTCGACGGCCGCTTCGAGACGCGCCTGTTCTACCGCCATGGCAACCTCGAACGCAGCGAGGTGGATGCGGACGGCGACGGCCTGGCCGAGTGGCGGGCGGCCTACCGCGATGGCGTGCTGGACTCCGCCACCGTCATCGAGCCATCGACCGGGCTGCCCCTGCGGGTGGAGCACTACCGCCTCGGCCGCCTGACCCAGGCCGAGCAGGACGACGACCGCGACGGCCGTCTCGACACCCGCCTGGTCTATGGGCCGCTGGGCCAGGTGACATCGCGCGAGCCCCTGCCATGAAAGACGGCAGCCTGCAGTACGTCCACCTCGCGCTGGCGATCGTGGCCGAGGTGGCCGCCACCTCGGCGCTCAAGGCCTCGGCGGGCTTTCGCGAGACGCTGCCCTCGGTCATCGTGGTGATCGGCTACGGGGTGTCGTTCTACTTCCTGTCGCTCACCCTGCGCACGATGTCGATCGGCATCGCCTACGCCATCTGGTCGGGCGCCGGCCTGGTGCTGATCTCGCTGGCTGCCTGGTGGCTCTACGGGCAGACGCTCGACGCCGCCGCGCTGATCGGCATGGCGCTGATCGGCGCCGGCGTGGCGGTCATCAACCTGTTCTCGCGCTCGGTCGGCCACTGACGCCCGGGCCCTCGCGGGCCCACGGCGTCACGAGGGCAGGAAGTCCACCGGGAAGCTGACGACCATGGTGTCGACGTCCTTGGCCCCGAAGTCGAACTGCCCGATGCGGGCCAGGAGCTTCTGCTCCAGCTCGGGCGTCTTCAGCTCGGTGGCGATGACACGGCATGAAATGACGTTGCCGCCCGGCGCGATCTTCAGCTCGAAGGTCACCTTGCCCTGTAGCGAGGGATCCTCGCGCAGCGCCCGGTTGTAGATCGCGTAGATCGCGCCCTTGTTGCGTTCGAAGACGAGGCGGATCTCCTCGATCGAACGCGAGGCCTTTCCGCTGTTGCCCTTCTGGACCGTGCCGCCCACGGGCGAGCCGCCGGCGCCCGTGCCCTTGCCGCCGGTGCCATAGCCTCCACCGCCGCCCGGGCCGCCGCCGCCACCGCCGCCGGCCGTGCCCTCGACCAGAGTGGTCGAGCGGCCCGCCAGGCCGCCGCCACCGGTGTTGCGGCTGTAGCCGGCGGTGTTGATGCCGCCCGAGCCGCCGGTGGCGTTGGAGGTGATCATGGAACGCACCGGGAGGCCGGCCTCGTTGCCCGCTCCCACGCCGGGACCGACGCCAGTGCCCACGCCGAGTCCGGGCTTGATGGCCTCCTTGTTCAGCTGCACCGCAACGGGCGCGCCATGCAACTCGGCCAATTGCTCCTTCATCGCGAGCAGACCGACGCCCGTGGCCTTGCGGCGCGCGGCGTCCAGGGCCTCGCCGGGGGGCTTGCCGGGAACCGGGTTGCGCGCTTCAGGCACGGGGGCCTGCTTCTTGTCGCGCTCGGGCTTGGGTGCCGGCTCGTTCTTGGCCTTGGCATCGGGGGGCGGCTTCTGCACGTCCGCCGCGGGGGCCTTGGGCAGCTCCAGCGGCTTCTTCTCGTCCAGCAGCAGCTTGGCCAAGGGCGGCGGCAGCGGCTGCACCTCGTCGCGCGAGACCTCGGGATGCGGCAGCAACAGCAAGGCGAGCGCGAACAGCGCCACCACCACCAGCACCATCTGCACGATGCGACGGAAGCGACGGACATCCTCTTCCGGGACCGCCCACGCCAGGACCGGCGTGCGGAATGAAACGGCCAGGGCTGTCATGCGTCAGCCCTCTTGCGCACGGCGAAGGACACGTCGCTGAAGTTGGCGCGGGCGCAGGTCACCATCACCTTGCGAAGCAGCTGGTACGGGATGTCCTTGTCGCCCATGATGGTGATGGCGGTCGCCTTGGACTGGTTCTCCGGCTTGACGACCTGGCGCGTGGCCAGCAGGTCGAGCTCGGCCTTGAGGGGCGCGATGACGTCATCGGCGGACTTCAGCACATCGGCCACGCCCGCAATGCGGCGGCCCTCGACCACGATGTCGGTGCCGCTGACCATCACCACCAGCGTCTGGTGCGGGCTCTCCTGGGCGGTCGACTCGGGCAGCTTGACGTCCTTGCTGGACGGCAGGAGCTCGACCTCGGTCGAGTTCGACAGCAGGAAGAAGATGAGGATGGTGAACACGTCGATCAGCGACACCAGGTTCAAGTCCAGCTGCTGCTGGTTGCGCGCCTTGTGGACGGCGCGCTTCTGGAGCGGGGTCAGCTTCATTGGGCCGGCGCCTCGCTGGTTTTGTGGCGCACCGGCGCGTCGCCGATCGCGATGTCGGGGAAGTAGTCGGTGCGGACGATGTCGCGGCCCTGCAGGACGTGGGTGCCGCGCACCGCGTCCATCACCTGCACGAGCTTGTCGTAGACGGTGTCGGGCTCGGCCAGCACGCTGGCGTCGCGCTGCTCGGGAAACTTGACCTTGATCTGCTTGACGAGCGCAGACAGCGCCGCCAGGTCGGGCTGGCCCTGGGCGGTGTTGGGGATGCGCTCGATCAGGCCGCCGATGCGGTCACCGACCTCGATCGACTCGGGGCGGATCACCACTTCGAGCTGCAGGTGGTCGACCTTCAGCTGCTCGGCAGCACCGCCGGTGTTCTGGGCCGGCAGCGACATGTCCATCACCGCGATGCGCGTGAACACCGCCGTGGACAGCAGGAACGGCACCAGCACCACGATCAGGTTCAGGAAAGCCGAGATCTCCAGCGCTGCGGGCGCTTTGCGTAGGCGTCGAACGCGCATGACGCGAGCCTTTCGGGTTCAGGTCAGCGGTTGGCGGGATGCTCGGGGGCGATGCGCTGCATCAGGTTCAGGAAGCTGATCTTGGCGGCCTCCAGACCATCGACGATCTCGCTGGTGCGCGCCTGCAGGAAGGCGTGGATCAGCAGGAAGGGGATCGCCACCATCAGCGCGAAAGCGGTGTTGTTCATCGCGATCGAGATCGAGGCCGACAGCATCTCGGCCTTCTCGGCCGGGTTCACCTGGGCCACCGCGGTGAAGGCCTTGATCAGGCCGATGATGGTGCCCAGTAGGCCCACCAGGGTGATCACGTTGGCGAAGGTGGCCAGGTAGTGGGTGCGGCGCTCCAGGCGCGGCACGATCTCCATCATCCCTTCTTCCATCGCGGCGTCGAGGTCTTCACGGCGGCGCGAGGTCTGCAGGCGGGTCAGGCCGTGGGTGACGATGTTGGCGATGGCCGATTCGGACTTCGAGGCCGAGCCCAGCACTTCCTTCAGCTGGCCGCCCTGCAGCGCCGGCAGGATCTGCGACCACTCCTTCTTGTTCTGGCTGCGCGCACGGCGCAGGAAGACCCAGCGTTCGATCGCGATCGACAGGCCCAGGGCCATGATCAGCAGGCTGGGGTAGATGAACAAGCCGCAGTCCTGGAAGAACTTCACGACCGTTTGGAAGGCATTCATCTCAATCTTCTCCGAGAGGCGGGGGCTGGAACAGGAAAGGTCAGGGTCAATCAGGAATCAGGGC
The DNA here is from genome assembly GCF_051857595.1 of Ideonella flava. NCBI lineage: Bacteria > Pseudomonadati > Pseudomonadota > Betaproteobacteria > Burkholderiales > Sphaerotilaceae > Ideonella > Ideonella flava. The sequence continues at coordinate 289,768 of NZ_JBPZHD010000006.1, read as the reverse complement.
TTGGCGGCCGTCGCGCCGGCCGGGGCCGGCGAGGGCCGCAACGCGGCGTCGTACTGGATCTGGCGGCGGAAGACCTCGCGGTCGACCGGTGCCAAGGCCTCGTCCAGCACGCTCACCGCGGGACGGCCGGCCGGGTCGCCCGGCAGCGGCTTCTTCCACGGCACGATGTAGAGCACCTTCGGCAGCTCGCGGTTGCCGATGATCTGCGTGCGGTCGAGGTCTGCACGGTCTTCGGCATGCGCGGAGCCGAAAGCAGCCAGCGTCAACGCAAGCAGCAGTAAGCGACGTGTCATGGCTTCTCCTTGGGGCTCGAGGCGGCATCGGCGGAGGCGGAGGCTGCCGCCGTGGCAGGCGCCGGCGCGGGCGGTGCCGGAGCGCGCCGCTTGACGTCCGCCACCCACTTGGTCACGGCGGCGTCCCCCGGCGCGAGGGCGAGGTAGCGGTTGTAGAGCTCGAGTGCCTCGCCCGGATGGTCGAGGTACAGGTCGTGCAGCACGCCGAGGTTGAGCACGGCAGGCGCGTAGCTCGCATCGGCCGCGATGGCGGCCTCGTAGGCCTCGCGCGCCTTGACGAAGTCGCCCTTCTCGCGCAGGGCCACGGCCTGCTGGTTCAGCGCAGCCGCGGGCGAGGCACCGGCGACGCTGCGCTCGGCCTTGTTCCAGCGGCCCGGACGCAGCTCGCGCAGCGCGCCGTAGCTCTTCTTCACCCAGTCGTCGTACAGGCCATCGGCGGCGCGGTGCGCGTTGAGTTCGTGCAGCTCGATGGCCTTCTCCTCGAAGGGGAAGGCCTGCTCCTCCAGCAGCACGTTGTACTGCTCGAGCTCCAGCTTGGAGAGCTTCTTCGGCCGCTGCGAGCCGATCAGCGCCTTGCCGAAATCCTGGTAGAGCGCACCGATCTGGAAGGTCGACGCGGTGACGACCTCGGCCACGCCGTAGTCGGCGGCCACCGAGTAGGCCTTGAGCGTCTCCTCGAGCTTCTCCTTCTTGAGCTTCAGCTGCTTCTGCAGCGGCTCGACCAGCTTGACCTGCGCGTAGCTGGCACGTGCGGGCTCGGCCAGCGCCAGGGCGGCCATCGCTCCCAGCGTCTTCGTGCGGCCGGTGCGGGCGCTGCCGCCGGACTGGTCGGCCTGGAAGATTTCCTTCTGCAGGGCCAGCACCCGGGCGGCGTTGCCTTCGGCTTCGGCCAGGCGGGCGAGCCGCGCACGAGCCTCGACCGCCGGCTCCAGCGGCGCCGGGTACTGGCGCAGGTAGCGCTCGTAGGCCTTGGCCGATGCGGTGCGTGCGGAGGGGCTGCCGCCTTGAGCGGCCTTGTCGTACATCTCGGCGGCCTGCCACTGCGCGGAGCGGGCCAGCTCCGGATCCTTCTGGGCGACGGCCACCCGCTCGTACTCGGCCGCGGCGGCGGACCACTGGCCCTGCTCGGTGTAGGCCAGTGCCAGCTTGGCGGTCACCTCGTCGGCCAGCTGATGTTTCGGGAAGCGCTGGCGGAAGTCCTCCAGCAGGCGCGTGGCGCCCGGCCAGTCCTTCAGGGCGATCAGCGAGGCGGCGGCGTCGTACTGCGCCGTCGAGCGGACGCTCGAATCCGGCGCAGCCGCCGCCACGCGGGCGAAGTGGGCCGCGGCATCCTTGGTCTGCCCCGCCGTGCGGGCCTTCTCGCCCTGCTTGTAGATCGACGCGGCCAGGCGCTCGTTGAGGTCGGCGCGGGTGGCGTCCTTCTCGGGCGTCAGGGCCAGCACCTCGGTGTAGGCCTTCTCGGCCGTGTCGAAGGCGCCGGCTTCGAAGGAGGTGTGGGCGACCACCGTCCAGGCCACCCGACGCAATGCGGGCGCCGCTGGAGGTTGCAGCGACAGCACCTGCTGCGCGACCTGCGCCGCACGTTCGCCTTCGCCGAGCGCATAGAGCTTGTCGGCCGCGTCGGTGAGCACAGGAGCGGCGCGCTTGTCCTGCGCGTTCGCGGCGGCGAAGCGCAGGCCGCTTTCGACCGAGGCGCGCTGCAGCGCCGCCAGGTCGGCCGTTCGGCCTTCTGCGCGAGCGCGCTTGTCCTGCTCGGCATAGGCCAGCAGGGCGGCATAGCCGGCGTCGGCACTGTTGGCGTGCGGCGGGAAGTTGTAGGCCGCGATCTCGTACTCCGCGGCGGCGGGCGCGAACTGCTTGTCCTCGAACAACAGCTCGGCGAGCAGGAAGTGGCTGCGAGCCGCATCCGCATCGTCGGGGAAGGCCTTGAGCAGAGCGCGGTACCAGCGCACCGCCTCCTGCACATCGGCACTCGCGTGCGTCTTCTGCGCGCTGGCGTGGTAGCGGGTGGCGAGCTCGGTCAGGTGGGTTTTGACCAGCGGCTGCGCGCGCTCCCAGCCGGCCGGGTTGGCGCGGCGGAAGTCGCTCTCGGCGCCGTAGCGTGCGACGTATTCCTTCTTGGCCTCGACGGCCAGCGAATCGAAGCCGGCCTTCTCGTGGATCTCGATCACCCGCGCCTGCATCAGCGGCGCCTGCGCGTGCAGCGGCTGGCGGCGGGCGAAGGCGTTGAGCGTATCGGCGGCGTCCTTGGGGCGCTCCTGCTTCAGGTACAGCGCGGCCAGCTGCTCGTAGACGCGGAACTCGTAGCCGCGCCTTGCATCGCTGGTCACGTAGGCGGGGATGGACTCGGCGCCCTTCAGGTTCTCCAGCGACAGGCTGCTGACGCGGAAGGTGTCTTCCACCAGCTCGCGGTCGGCGCGGGTCAGGCCCTCGACCTCCGCCAGTTCGGCATCGCTCTTCAGCGGCTCGGCCTTCAGGTCCAGCACGCCGAAGAACGAGGTCAGCGCGTCCTCCAGCCGGCCCTGCTTGAACACCGACCAGCCGTGCATGTACAGCGCACGCTCGCGGTAGACGCTTTCGGGTTGCTTGAGAACGATGCCGTAGGCGCCTTCGGCGGCCGGGTAGTTGCGTGCCGTGAAGAGCAGCTCGCCGCGGCGGAACTGGACCTCGTCGAGGTAGCGGGTGTTCGGGTAGTCCTTGACCAGCTTGTCCAGCGTCGCCAATGCCACCTCGAGCTGGCCGCCCTGCTCGTAGGCGCGGGCCAGCTGGTAGTAGACGCGGTCGTTGCCGGGGTCGGCGGGATAGGCCTTGAGGTAGTCCTGGTAGCGCTCGATCGCGGCCTTGTAGTCCGGGTCGGTCGCCCCCGCGGGGGCGTTGACGGCCGGGTTGGCGGCCTTGGCGTCGGCGGCCTCCATCGCGAGGTCGCCGAGGCGCCGCATGGCTTGCGGACGCTGGGGTGCCTTGGGAGCGGCGGCGAGGAAGCGGCGATAGGCCTCGATCGCCTGCTCCTCGTCTCGGGCGATGGCGTTGTCGGGGCCCACCGGGTACTCGCGGCCAGCGAGCGTCTTCAGCGTCGGCTGGTCGTCGCCGGGCAGGGTGTCCTTGTGCGCGCAGCCGGCCAGCACGAGGGCGGCGGCGAGCATGGTCAGGCGCAGGTCAGGGCTTCGCACGTTCGCCCTCCTGGCGTTGGTCCGCGCGATCCGGCCTCTGGGTCGCGCGGTCATACAGCTGGGCGACCGCATAGCGGGCCTGGTCGGCATAGCCGACGAGACGCTCCTGCTGCGCACGCAGCGCGACGATCACGGTGTCCTGCATCGCCGTCTGCTGCTCCGAGGCCAGGGCTGCCACGCGGGGCTGCAAAGTCTGCAGGCGCTTGTCCAGCTCGGCCAGGCGCTGCGCGAAACCGGCGAACTTCGCCGACTGCTCCTGCTCGGCCGCGGCCAGCGCGGCATCGTGGGCACGCGCCTCGGCCAGCTGGCCATCGACGGCGGTCAGGCCCTTTTCGGCCTGCCGGCGCCGCTCGGGACGCTCCTGCGAGAGCTGCCAGGTCAGCGCGCCCTGGAGGCGGCGCAGGCGCTCGGTCGTGGCTTCGCTGTCGACCTCGCCCTTGAGGGCATCGCCGCCCTGGGCCAACAGGCCTCGGGCGCGTTCCAGCATGGCCTGGCGGGCCTGCTCTTCGGCGCTCGCATAGGCCACGCCGTCGGTCGTGTCCTCGGCGGACTGGAACTCGTTGCGCAGGGCATCGCGCCGGCGCTGCAGGGTTTCCAGGCGGCGCTCGGAGGCCCGCTCGCGCACCTGCGGCAAGCGCTCGGCGAAGGCCTGGCGGCGGTTGTCCAGCATGTCGCCGTAGATGCCGATCTTGTCGTGCCACTCGGTGAGGTTGTGGTCGAGGAAGATCAGGTCGCGGTAGTTCTTGAACGACTCCTGGAACTCGTGGCCGGCCAGCACAGGCGCCAGGTGGCCCTGGTGCGGCATGTCGGGCAGCTGCGTCACCGGCAGGTACCAGCCCATGTCCTCGGCCGGGTTGCCCTCGACCAGGCTGGCCACCAGCTTGCCCGACCGGATGGCCGCGATGGATTCCTCCAGCGCGCGGTTCTCCTGGTCGTAGGCGGCGAGGGCCTCCTGGTAGCGGGTCAGCGCCTGCCCGTAGGCGCCGGCCTCGGCCAGGGCGTACGGCACGGCGATGCGGGCTTCGAGCACCGCGGCGTCGCTGGGGTCCCGGTCGGCGAGTTCCATCCAGGGCACCAAGGCCTGCGTGGGCTTCTTCTGGGCGGCCGCGGCCCAGCCGAAGCCGAGCAGCGCCTTGTTCGAATGAGCGCCCTGCAACCTGACTCGCTCCAGCGCCTTGGCGGCGCGCTCGGGGTCGTCCTGCGCCAGAGCCGTGAAGCCCAGCGCCACGTTGGCCTGGTCGCGCAGCGAGCGCAGTTCCTCGGTGGGCATGGGGCTGCGGCCGACTTCGTCCAGCAGCGCCCGGCCGCCTTCGATGTCGCCGCTGCGGATCAGCGCGACGCCGAGGTTGAAGCGGGCGTACGAAGGCGTGGAGCTGACCGGCGCTTCGGCCTCGCGGGCGAAGTTGAAGGTCACCGCATCGAGCAACCAGCGTCCCACGCGGCTGAAGATCGAGCGCCGCGGCGCATCGGCGCCACCCGCCGTCTCAACAACGGGCGGGCGAGCCAGCAGCGCGCGCAACTCCTGCGCCGCTCGCTGTGGGTCCCCCAGCGCCAGGCTCACCTGGCCCGCCAGCAGCGCGCGCTCTTCATCCAGCGCGCCAGGCAGCGGATGCTCGATGCGTGACAACGCATCGGCCGCCTCGGCCAGGCTGCCGCGCTGGTAGCGGATCTTGGCCAGGAAGTACCAGGCCCGATCCCGCACCGCCGGCTCCGCGCCGCGGTTGATCAGCCCGGCGAAGATCTCGCCCGCCTCGCGGTGCATGCCGTAGCCCAGCAGCAACCCGCCCCGCAGGATCTCCGCCTCGTCCTCATGCTGCGGCAGCCGCCCGAAATGCTGCGACACCATCAGGCTTGTCAGCGCCGGAAACGGCCGGTCCTGGAAAAAATAGAACAACGTGTCGCCGTAATGCGGCGCCTTGACCGAATGGTCCACCTTCGGCGCTTCAGCAGCGTGCACCACGGCCGCCGCTACGCACAGCACCGCGACCGCGACACCACGCACCCAACCATGGGCGTGCGCGGATCCGGCTCCGCCGGTCCGCTGCGCGAGCCCCCTCGGGGGGCAGGCCCCGGAGGGGCCGTGGGGGTCCAAAATCATTGCCAGACCCGGACGTCGAACTCAGGCTGCAGCTTCGCGGTCGTGTCGCGGATGCGCAATTCGATGTACTTGGGCTCGGAGGCCTTGTCGAACTTCAGCGTGGTCGCGCGCTTGTAGTCGCGGGTGTGCGGCCCCTGGCCGGTGAAGAAGGCCGTGATCTCGTGGGGCCCCGTCTTGAGGTTGCCCACGAACACGCGTTGCACGCCGCCGCGGTGCAGTGCAGCCACCTCGTTAGGCGTGTAGAGGTAGTCGGCGACGATCTTGTCGTCGAGCTTGATCTGCACGGAGTCGAGCGAGAACAGCTTGCCCACGTCCATCGAGACGAACAGCGCCACCTGGGTATTGGCCGGGAAGAGCAGTTCCTCCTCCAGCACGAGCAGGTCGCGGTTCAGGGCGATGACGTCGGCCTTCAGGTCCTGCACGCGGCTGTCGAGGCCGGCGGCAGGGGCGCTGGCGGGCGCTGCGACGGCGGGTGGTGCGGCCGCAGCATCGGCGGCCTGCGCGGGCATCGTGACGAGGGCCCACGCAGCCAGGGCGGCGGCGGCAGCGCGCAGGAAGGGTTGCAGCAACATGGAGTCTCGATTCAGAAATTGGCCGTCAGGTACAGCTGCAGCAGCGCGCCGTTGAAAGCGTAGGGCTTGCCGGTGCGGATGTCGGTGTAGTCCTGGTAGTCGAAGCGCACCAGCTCCAGGGAGCCGTTGAGCTTGACCTCGTAGCGACCCGGCACCTTGGCGTAGAGGTAGCTCACGCGGCCGCCCAGGCCGTAGCTGTTGAAGGTGCCGAGCTGGCGGTTGCGCGAGACGTAGAGGGTCTCGGTCTCGGCGTTGTCGCTGTAGAACAGCGCCCTGGTCTGGTGGTTCAGGCGCAGCCAGGAGTCGGCCATCCAGGCATCGCCGAAATAGCGGCTGTAGCCGAACTCCAGGGTGTGGGCCTTGATCGCCCAGTTGTCCCAGTAGTAGCGGTACTCGGCCCGCACCACGTGCCGCTGGCCGGCGCCCCAGCCGGTGAACCAGTCGCTCACGTCGCCCTGCGCCCGCAGCTTGAGCGCGCGGCTCGATCGCGTGCGCGGGTCGCGCTCGGGCACCAGGGCGCCGAACACCCGCGCGGCGCGGTACGGGCTGCCGAGGAAGCCTTCGTCCGCGATGGCTTCGACGTTGGCGCTCGCCAGCCAGCGCGGCGTGAGGATCTGCGTGACCCCGAGGCGGTATTGCCAGTGGTTGGCATGGTCGAAGAACCCGACATCCTTCTGCCCCACGTCGTCGTGCCCCTCGGTGAAGCCCAGGCTCACCGTGGTCATGCCCCCGAAGATTTCCTGCGACACATCCAGCCCGACGCTCTGCGCCTTGTAGTCGGGCTCGTCGCTCTTGTTGCCCGACAGGTGGATCAGCGAATCGCGCACCGCGTAGTCCAGGCCCAGGTCGAGCTGCTGGCGGGTCTCGCTGTACTTGCTGGCCTGGGTGACGACGTCGATCGAGGCATTGCTGACCGCGTCGACGTAGTAGTCGGCCGTCAGCGAGACCTTGTCCAGCAGGCTCTTGCGCACCAGCACCGCCGGCCCGACGGCTCGCACGCCGCCACCGTCGTACACGTGCAGCATCGCCTCGGCATGATCCGCCGGCAGATCCACCGCGTGCGCCGCGCCTGCGATCCCACCAAACATCCCGAGCACGCGGCTCGCGACCCTCAGCACCATCCCCAGCCATGGGCGTGCGCGGATCCGGCTCTGCCGGTCCGCTGCGCGAGCCCCCTCGGGGGGCAGCCCCCGGAGGGGGCGTGGGGGCCCTGGTTCGCGGGGCAGCCCCCGGGAGGGGGCGTGGGGGCGATTAGTTACATCCACAGCCGCCTCCCTGGACCCCGGTTGCCCCGCGGGCGCCTTCACGCACCGTGTAGACGTGGTCCCGGTGCCGTTCGGCGAGCGTGTCGCGCGACAGTTGCATGATCGGGTCGGCCAGGCGCTCGCGCTCGTAAGGCTTGACCCACGGCTCGATGGGCGCGCAGGCCTGCAGCGCGATGACGCCGCCCACGCTGAAGGCCAGCGCGGCAACGCGCATGGATCGACTCACGATGCTCATGCTTCCTTCAGCAGCGTTCGGATCTGCTGGTCGTACTCGTTCTCGGTGCCGCTCTTGTAGCCGCGATGCAGGAAGCGGACCCGGCCGTCGCGGTCGATCATCACGGTGGACGGCATCGCCGACAGGTCGTAGAGCTTGCTCACGCGCTTGTCGCTGTCCAGCAGCACCGGGAACTTCACACCCAGCTGGCCGGCGATGCCGGCCGCGTTGCGGCTGTCCTCGTCGACGTTCACCCCCAGCAGCGTGAAGCCCGAAGCACGGTACTTCTCATACAGCTTGTTCAGCTGCGGCATCTCTTCGCGGCAGGGTGCGCACCAGGTGGCCCAGAAGTTCAGCAGCACGACCTTGCCACGCTGTTCCAGCAGGCGGAGGTTGGGTCCATCGAGCGAGCGCAGCGTGAAATCGGGGGCCGGCGAGGCGGACGCGACCGCCGCCCGCGCGGCCGGCAGGCCGAGCGCCAGGGCCGCGCCCGCGGCGCCGAGCGCGAGCACCTGGCGGCGCGCGCGGTCCATCGAAGGGTCTGTCGAGCGAGGGTCGTTCATGCGCTTCAGAAGAGGAAGGACAGGCCGGCGTTGAGCTCGACGTTCTGGGTGCGGTCGCGCTTGCCCAGCAGGTCTAGCGTGTAGATGTTGTCGCGCATGTCCACGCGCAGCGCGAACCAGTCCTTGACGTAGACCTTCACGCCCACGCCGACATCGACGGTCTGCATGCGCTGGCCGTTGAAGCGCGTCGTGCCGCCGCCGGCGAGGATGAAGACCTGCGAAGGCATGGCATAGCTGCTGCCGAGGAAGACCTCGCCCGGCAGCACGTTCATGCCGATGTTCAGGTTCGAATAGATGAGCTTCTCGGTGTCGCCGGTGAAGATGCCGCCGGGCAGGATGCGCCGGAAGGCCTCGTCGCTGACCTTGGTGGTGCCGGCCGCGCCTTCGACGAAGAAGTCCTCGGTGATGTGGTAGGCCAGCCGCAAGCCGCCTGCCGCGCTGGAGCCGAAGTTCTGCGTGGAATACACGCCCCCGAACAGCCCGACCTCGAAGTCGTTGTTCGGGAACTTGGGCAGCTTGAGGTCGCGCCGGTCGACCTGCGGCACGATGGCCTGGTCGGCCGAGCTGCCGTCGGCCGCGAAGGCCGGCGATGCCAGCGCGGCGCCGGCGGCCAGGGCCATGGCGAGTGTCTTGAAGGCGGGTTGTCGCATGGGCATGGCTTCAGGCGTGGCGTCAGAAGTGCAGGGACAGGCCGATGGTCCCGCCCTGGTAGTTCCGGTAGTCGGTGTCGGAGACGAAGACGGCGTAGCGTGAATAGTCGACGCGCAGCGCCACCCGGCCACTCAGGAAGTAGCGGGCGCCGAGCGTGAAGACGCCCATGTTTCCATCCCGCAGCTGGTTGTTCACCAAGGTGTCGTTGGGCTTGTAGTCGAAGCGGCCGACGCCGACGCCGACGAAGGGCGACAGCCGCTTGTCGGACCACGGTTCGGCCAGGAGGCTGGCGGTCCACAGGGTCGCAGTGGCTGTCTTCGTCTGAACGTCGCCGAAGTTGAGGTCCAGGCTCAGCGTGTCCGTGAAGCGCCAGCCGGCCCAGGCCCGCGTGAACGACGTGCTGCCCGAACGATTGGCGCCATAGCCCACGCCCACTTCGAAGCGGCGCTGCAGCCAGTCCTGCAGGCTGGGATCGGCGAGCTCGAAGGGCACGCCGTCCTCGGTCACGGTCTGCTTCATCTGCTCGCGCGAGACCCAGCCCGAGGTGCCGCGCGGCGTGCGGACCTTGAACCAGTCGGTGTGGCGCAGCTCGATGACCACCCACTCGCCGCGCTCGGCGGCGTAGAAGATGGGGTAGCCGCGGCCCGGCCCCGACCGCAGGTCGAGGTAGGGGCCGATGACGCGGACACGCGCGACGCGCGACGCGGCGCCTTCGCCCGGGGGCGCGACGCTGGCCTGTGGCGCGGCCTGCTCGGCGGCCGGCGCGGCGGCGGCGCCGGCGTCTTGCGCCCAGGCACCGTCCGACGCCAGCGTCACGGCAAGTCCGGCCAATCCGGCGACAACGGCAGGAGCCAGACGCATCATTCGGTTTTGCAAGTGCCGGTGTTCGGATCAGCGGGGCTGAACATGCTGTAGGTCGCCGCGCTGAACTCGTCCTGGTCCTTGGGGGCGGGGTGCTCGATCCAGTACTGGATCAGCTTGGCATTGGGGTCGTCCTCGCTGCCGAAGATCTGCCCGCCGCCGTGCAGCATGTTCAGCAGCAAGGGCTTGGCGAGCAAGCGACTTTGCAACGCTTCGCCCGGAATCGTGACGCCCTGGGCCGAGTAATAGTTCTTGTACATGTCGCTGGCGCGAATGACATCGGCCGTGTTGGCCGCGTCGGTCACGTCCAGGGCCGTGGCGCTGCGGATCACGCGCAGCGCCCCGCCGGTGCCGGTGGTGTTGTCGTGGCAGCCGCCGCCGCCGCAGGTGGCGGTGCTGCCGCCGGGCGTCGTCAGCTCGGCCAGCATGAGCGGGAAGATGCAGCGCTGGTAGTAGGCGAAGGCCAGCTTGCGGCCGGTGGTGCCGGGCGGGTTCTGCACGTCGTCCGGATTGCCCAGCGGGCCGCCGCCGCCGCAGGCACCGGCCAGCAGGGCCAGGGCCGCGGCCAGCGCGGCCGCGGCCACCAGGGGTCTTCTTCGGGAAGGCGGCGTCATGAGGCTCAAGGCGTGGGGCAGCCGGTGGCTATCCAGCTGGAGATCGTGCGGTAGTCGGCGCTGCTGGCCGGCAGCACGGCCGTCGTCTGACCGGTGGCTGCCGCCGGGTGCGGGATGGTCGAGGGACGTTGCAGCAGGTAGTTCGACGCCGGTGCGCAGGTGTTGGAGATCATCGTCAGCGTGACACCGAAATCGCCTTCGGCGTCGCCTGTCAGCACGAAGCGGTTGTTGCGGAAGACCAGGGAACCATTGCTGCCGACCGCTTGGTGGCAGCCCGCGCATTTTGCTTGAAGGATGGGATAAACCTTGGCCTCGAAGCTCTGCTGGTTCAGCGTCGTGACGGTTCTCACGCTCGCGCCGTCGAAGGGGTTGTTGTAGTACTGCCCGCCCAGATCGGCCCATTCGGCGACGAGGCGTTTCTCGGCCGCGTTGAGCATTGTTGAATGGTTGGGCGCGCTGATGGGCGGGTTGGGATGCACGGTGCGTGCGTCGGCCCCCGCGGACAGGGTCTGGCCTGAAAGGATCTCGATCAGCCGGCTTTGCCGCGCCAGCCCGAGCGCCCCGCCCTCGCTGGCCATGTTGAACACCAGCGCGGGCTGGCGTTGCAGCACCGGCACGCCGTCGTCGAGCGCCGTCACGGGCTGGCCGTTGGCGTCCAGCAGCGGGTCGCCGATCAGCAGCCGCTCGTACGACACGAGCCGGCCGGTGCCGGCCACGGTGGCCGTCAGGTCGAGCTTGGTGTCGGACGCGTTGTGGCAGTTGGTGCAGGTGTTGGCGCCGCGGTCGCGGGTCCACAGCGGCTGGATGTGGTCGGGGTAGTTGATGACGCCGTTGGCCGGTGCGGTGGTCGCCAGGCCGGCATAGGTGACGGACACCGGGGGCTTGGCCGTCACACCCTTGCTGGTATCGGCCCAGACATCCTCGTAGACCATGTCGGCGGCCAGCTTGAGCGCGGCCGGATCGAGCCGGGTGCGCGTCGAGGCCATGGTCTCGCCCGACTGGTGCTGGCCGGCCAGTGCCGCGCGCAGCGTCGAAGGCATGGTGTCGGCCACGCTGCCGGAGTTGAGCGAGCCGCCGCGGCGCGGGCTGTGGCAGCCGTCGCAGGTGCGGCGCTCGCCCGGGCGGACCTGGATCCAGTTGGTGTGGGTCTGGAAGGCGCGACCCTGCTCGTCCACCACCGCCAGCAGCACCGGCGTGTCGGCGGGCACGTGCAGCTTGAACGAGCCGTCGGGCTCGATGGGCGCGTAGCCGAGGATCTGCTGCGGCTCGAAGTCGGTCTCGCCGATGGCCTCGCGCAGGCCCATCATCGACGCCGGCGGTGCCACGGCACGCACGGCACGGATGAAGCGCGCGGGGCCGCAGCGGTAGGACACGTCGGCCGGGTCCTTCAGCCGAAGGATGTCGGCCACCTGGGGCCGCGTGTCCTGCGCGTCGGTCGGCGTGGTCTTGGGAATGGGCGTGGTGCAGCCGTTGGCGAAGTCGGCTTCGGCCAGCGCCGGGTCGCCCATGCGGCCCAGGCCGTCGGTGTCGTAGACGCTGCGCACCTCGAGCAGGCCGAGGTTCTGCTTCGCCAGGTCGGCATCGACCGAGGTCGGGTCGACCACGTTGGGCGACGCGCGCGAGACGATGGGCACCGGATCGGTGTACATGAAGCCGGCCGGCGGCGCGGCCACGTTCAGCCAGGTCTGCTTCGCCGGGTCGAACATGTAGATCGCATAGGGCGGCGGGACATCGTCCTGCACCTCGTCGGCGGCCGCCTCGGCCAGGCTGCGGTTGTCGTTGGACAGCCGCGTCAGCTCCTCTTCGGTCAGCGTCGCGCAGGACACGACGTCGGTGCCGCGGTGCACCTCGCAGGGACGGTAGGCCACCAGCAGGCGGTCGGTGCCATCCCACAGCGGATAAGGCGTGGTCACGCGGCCGAAGCGCGAAAGGCCACGGTCGATGCTGAGCACCTGCTGCGTCGGGTAGCTCTGGCCGCCCTCGGCCGGCACGTCGTTGCTGGCCGGCGTGTTCTGCTCCGAATAGTGGGCCACGTCGACGAAGACCAGCCCGCCGCCCTCGTTGGTGCGCGACAGCGGCATCAGGTCGGACGAGACGAATCCGGCGTACTTGCCGTTCGGATCCATGTCGCGCGGATGCAGGAAGCTGTTGCCCTCGCTGTGGGCGCCGTACAGCACGAACATGTCGGTGCCGTCCGGCTTCATGCGGAAGATCTTGAAGTGGTTGCGTCCGCCGACGTGGTCCCAGCGCGAGAACATGATGTCGCCGTTGGGCCGCACCACCGGGTTGCGGTCGTGGCTCTGGTTGAACGACAGCTGCCGGATGTTGGTGCCGGTGGCGCTCATGGCGTGCAGGTTGAAGACCCGTTCGCGCTCGTACTCGTCCAGCGCGTAGTAGCTGTGGCCCAGCGCCTGGTTGGTCTTGCTCTTGGTCTGGCGGTTGGAGGAGAAGACGAAGCCGCGGCCGTCGGGCAGGTAGGCCGGGTCGACGTCATCGTCGTCGGTCGAGCTGGTCAGGCGGTGGAACTTGCCGGTGGTCAGCGTTGCCCCGGTCATGTCGTACTCCCAGATGTTCCAGCGGCCGGTGCAGGCCTTTACGCCGTCGACCTGGGAGGTGTTGGAGGTCGGGCACTTGAGCGAGAAGATGATCTTCTTGCCGTTGTACGAGACCTCCGGGTCGGACGCGTCGCCCTTGCCCTGCGTGATGTCGGCGGTCAGGTTGTGCTCGGCCGCGCTGGGCGAGGACAGCTCCTTGACCATCAGGTCGCCACCGGCCGCGAAGGGCGCGCCGTTGGTCGGATTGGCCCCCAGCGTGTTGACGCGCTTGACGTAAGCGATGGGCACCGCGCCTTCCATGCTCAGGCCGTCGTCGTCGGATTTCGAGCTGGAGCCCCCGCCCGAGCAGCCGGGCAGGACCGCCGCAGCGGCCAGGCCGAGCACGGCGGCCGCCGCCCAGGCGACGCCGCGCAGGGCGGCAGGCTTGGCTTGTCTTGACATGGTGGGTTCCCTCCTCGCGCGTGGTTCGGTCAGTCGGGCTGCAACAGCCCGGCCGAGTAATGCAGTTGACCCTCGGCATCGACGACGACGGCGTCGGTACCGGGGACGGATTCGATCAGGGCCAGGCCGCGCTCGCGGCCCAGCACGAAGACAGTCTTGGACAGGGCCTCGCTGGTCAGGCCATCGTCGGCGACGATGGTGACGCTGCGCACTCCGCTGGGGGAGCGGCCGGTGCGCGGATCGATCAGGTGGTGGTGCCGCACGCCGCCCTTGACGAAGAAGCGCTCGTAGTCGCCGGAGGTGGACACAGCCACGTCCTGCAGCGGCAGCACGGCGACGGCACCAGCCTGGCGACGCGGGTCTCGCACCGCGATCATCCAGGGCCGGCCGCGGTGGTCGCCGAGCAGGTGGCTGTCGCCGCCTGCGCTGACCATGGCGTGGGCGATGCCGCGTTCGCGCAGGATGGCGATGGAGCGATCGACCGCATGGCCCTTGGCGAAGCCGCCCAGGTCGATTCGCATGCCGGGATGGCCGAAGCGCAGGGTCGTGCCTTCGAGGAGCAGCTCCTGCCAGCCGATGGCCTGGCGCGCGGCGGCCAGGGTCTCGTCGTCCGGCGCTACGCCGGCGCGGTAGTCGTAGAGCTGCCCGACGCTCGCGTAGGTGATGTCGAACGCGCCGTCGGACCAGCGGGAGAACTCGATCGCCCGCCCGACCAGCGCCGCCATCTCGGCCGAAAGGCGCACCGGGCCGCGCCCCGCATCGCGGTTGATCCGCGACAACTCGGAGTCCGGCTTGTGCGGGCTCATCGTGCGGTCGATGCGGTGCATCTCGCCCATCACCGCGTCGATCGCGGCTTCGCCCTCTGCGCGGCTGCAGGCCCACAGCTCGACCGAAATGGCGGTCCCCATGATGGCCTCCTCGCGCTTGAACCAGCCGGCCTGCGACGGCGCTGCCCGGGACGAGCCGGCGAAGCGTGAGCGCAAGGTGGACAGGGCGGAGAACATCGACGGGAACGGGCGGGCAACGGCGCGACGGCGGACTTCGATTCGAGGGGTTGACGTCGTGTCGGAACACGCGCCCGGCCGAATGTAACTTCGACCTTTGACGGAATCGCCCGGTACTGCAAGCGTGCGACAGCTCATGTGTATTCATTCGCAACAGCGGGCGCGCAGGGCAGCGGCCCGGGGCCGAGAACAATGTCACGCCCGGTGCGCACCGCACCCGGGAGGTCCGGGCGGCGCGTGAAGAGCTGCACGGCCACCGTTCGTTACCGCATGCGAGATGTCGACACCGGAACCGGCCTTCGTCGCACCTGCGGGTTCTCCCTCGGTCCGCCCCCTGGCCCGGCCCGTCGACAACAGCATTTGCTTCGCCCCCCTGTTCGCCGTTTCGCCCTGGCGCCGGACTTGCTTCAATGCGATCACCGACGGTGGTGTATCTTTTCCAGACGGCCAGCGCCGGTGATGACGGAGGTCCGCATGTCCACATCCGCCCAACGCCTGCCCGCAGTCAGCGGCATGCTTCCCATCGCGCGCATGCGCAGCCTCTTCCGCGTCGACGAGGTGGAGAAAAAGCTGCAGAAGTTGCCGCCGCGCGAGCACGAGTCGCTGCGCAGCACCTACGAGCGCATGCTCGAGCGCGGGCCCGAGCGCTTCCAGGTCAAGCCGTCCGGCCTGCCGGTGATGGACCGGCTGTACGAAGAGCTGCCGAACTTCCATGAAGTGCTGGACGACCTCAAGCGGCAGCTCGCGCTGTGCCAGGACAGCAAGGATGCTCTGGAGCTCACCCCCATGCTTCTGCTGGGCCCGCCCGGTGTCGGCAAGACCCATTTCGCCCGCGCGGTGGCCCATCTGCTGGGCACCGGCATGGGCTTCGTCTCGATGAGCTCGCTGACCGCCGGCTGGGTGCTGTCCGGCGCCTCCAGCCAGTGGAAGGGCGCGCGGCCCGGCAAGGTCTTCGAGACGCTCATCGACGGCCCCTACGCCAACCCGGTGATGGTGGTCGACGAGATCGACAAGGCCCGCGGCGAGCATGCCTACGATCCGCTCGGATCGCTCTACAGCCTGCTCGAGCACGACACGGCCGGCAGCTTCACCGACGAGTTCGCCGAAGTGCCCATAGACGCCAGCCAGGTGATCTGGGTGGCCACGGCGAACGACGAGCGCTGCATCCCCGATCCCATCCTCAACCGCGTCAACGTGTTCGAGATCCAGATGCCCGATGCCGACGCCGCGCGCCAGATCGCCCTGCGGCTGTACCAGGGCATACGCGCCGAGCACGACTGGGGCCGTCGCTTCGATCCGGTGCCGCGCGAGGACACGCTGGCCAGCCTGTCGGACATGCCGCCGCGCGAGATGCGCCGCGCCTGGATGACCGGCTTCGGCAATGCCCGCCTCGATGGCCGCGACGCCGTCGAGCCGCGCGACCTGCCGCCCGCTTCGTCCAAGAAGGGCTCCATCGGCTTCGTGCACTGAGGGTCCGGGCTCCCCGAGTCTAGGGAGATCCGCGACCGTCATCCCCTGCGAAGTGGGGGTGCCTTATCCCCATGGCTTTCCCGAGACTGCCCCGCGATCCCGCGCCACAGGGGCCGGGACGCCACCAGGGGAGAGCACTTTGGACAACATGTTCAGGACATGCGCGGGCCTGCTCGCGGGGCTGTGGGCAGCGGCGGCCGGCGCGCACACGACCTATCAAGTCACCGACGTCGCGCCCGCCAACGCCATCGAGCTGGCGCCTCGCGTCAACAACCTCGGCACGGTCGCCGGTTCCATGTTCGACGGCTCCCACTTCCGCGCCTTCATCCACGACGACACGGGCCTGCACCTGCTGAGCTTGCAGGGCAACGGCTGGAACCTCGTGCGCGCCCTGTCGGACAAGGGCGAGGTAGGCGGCTACTGCCAGGGCCTGTCGGATTACGAATACCGCGACCTGGGTTGCCGCTGGCGCCCCGATGGGCAGCGGCGCAAGCCGCTGCGGCTGGGCATGTTCAGCTACATCACCGACATCAACGGTCAAGGGCTGGCGACCGCGTACTACTGGCCCAGGACCCACGAGGCTTCCCATACCCGTGCCGTCGTCGTGACGCGGCATGGCGAAGTCACCGAGCTGGGCAAGCTCGGCGGCCCGGACACGGATGCGGTCGCGACCGCCATCAACGAGAACGGCTGGGTCGTGGGCTATTCGAGCAAGATCCCGTACGGTGAGAACTACGCCTTCATCCACGATGGAAGCGGCATGCGCGAGCTGGACGCCTCCGGCCACCCGGGCCGCGCCTACGACGTGAACGACCTGGGCGACGCGGTGGGCGACAACGACGACGGCGGGCGGCCGCTGCTGTTTCGCGATGGTGCCGCGATCGACCTCGGCACGGTGACCGAAGGCGCGACGGCGCACGCGACCTCCATCAACCGGCACGGCGACATCGTCGGCTGCGAGAAGCAGGCCGATCGCCGCCGCGAGATGGCGGTCATCTGGCCCGGCGGCAAGGGCCCGCGCCGGCTCACGGGGCTGCTGGATCCGGTGTCCGGCGCGGGCTGGGAGCTGGGTTGCGCCACCAGCATCAACAAGGCCGGCCAGATCACCGGCTGGGGCCGGCACGACGGCGTGTGGCGCATCTTTCTGCTCACCCCGATGCCCTAGCGTTCCAACGCGCAACGCCGTCCGGCCGGTCTCGGCCGTGCCGGGCGGCCCTATCATCCTTCGATGCCCGCCAGCCTGGACGGCCGCCTGGTCGTCGCCCTTTCTTCACGCGCCCTGTTCGACTTCGAGGAGGAGAACCAGGTCTTCGAAGCCCACGACGACCGGGCCTACATGCAGCTGCAGTTGCAGCGCCTGGAACAGCCCGCCCTGCCCGGGGTGGCGTTCTCGCTGGCCAAGAAGCTGCTGAGCTTCAACGTGGACCCGGCGGCGCCGCACGTCGAGGTGGTGATCCTGTCGCGCAACGACCCAGTCTCCGGCATGCGGGTGTTTCGCTCGGCGCAGCACTACGGGCTCACGATAGAGCGCGGGGTCTTCACCCGCGGCCAGAGTCCCTGGCGCTACCTCAAGCCGCTGGGGGCGCAGCTCTTCCTGTCGACCAACCTGGCCGACGTCCGGCAGGCGCTGGACGCCGGCGTGCCGGCCGCGCAGGTCTACCCGCATTCGGCCCGGGCCTCGGCGGCCCACCCGGACGAACTGCGCATCGCCTTCGACGGCGACGCGGTGCTGTTCTCGGACGAGGCCGAGGCCGTCTACCAGCGCGACGGGCTGGAGGCCTTCCAGCGCCACGAGGTGAGCCGCGCGACCCTGCCGCTGCCGCCCGGGCCCTTCAAGCCGCTGCTGGAGGCGCTGCACCGCCTGCAGCGCAGCGCCGGCGCCGGCGGCACGCACCTGCGCACCGCGCTGGTGACCGCGCGCAGCGCGCCGGCCCATGAAAGGGCGATCCGCACCCTGATGGATTGGCAGATAGAGGTCGACGAGGCGATCTTCCTCGGCGGACTGGCCAAGGGCCCGTTCCTGCGCGAATTCGAGCCCGACTTCTTCTTCGACGACCAGACCGGCCACGTCGCCAATGCCGCGCCGCACGTGCCTTCGGGCCACGTGGCCGCCGGCATCAGCAATCCCATTTCCTGAGATGACGGCCAGCACGACCACCTTGCCCGCGGTCGCGGCGGCGGGCACTTCCGAACGCCGCCAACCGGCCGGCCTGAAGGTCATCTTCCTGACCGAGATGTGGGAGCGCTTCAGCTACTACGGCATGCGCGCCCTGCTCGTGCTGTACCTGGTCAACGCATTGGGCATGCCGCGCAGCGATGCGCTGGAGCTCTACGGCCTGTACACGGGCCTGGTCTACATCACCCCGCTCGCCGGCGGCCTGATGGCGGACCGCTGGCTGGGTGCGCGGCTGGCGGCCGTCATCGGCGCGGCCATCATGATGCTGGGCCACTTCGCGATGGCGGTGCCTTCGCTGCTGCACCTGGCGATGGGCCTGCTGATCGTCGGCAATGGCCTGTTCAAGCCGAACACGACCTCGATGGTGGGCATGCTCTACCCGGACGAGGCCGACCCGCGCCGCGCCGGCGGCTACACCATCTTCTACATGGGCGTGAACCTCGGCGCCTTCCTGTCGCCGCTGGTGGCGGGCACGCTGGGCGAGCGGCTGGGCTGGCACTGGGGCTTCGCCAGCGCCGGCGTGGGCATGGCGATCGGCATGGCGGTGCTGTGCCTCGGCCAGCGGCTGCTGGGCCGCGCCGGGCTGCGCGAAGGCCAGTCGCCGGTCGGCTGGAAGGACGCCCCGCTCGTCGTCGGCTTCTGTGTCGCGAGCATCGTGGGCGTGCTCGCGCTGCTGGCCGTCGCGCCGTGGCTGGGCCAGGTGTGGACGCCACTGCCCGTGGCGATGAAGGTGCTGCTGGGCCTGGCCCTGCTGGCGTCGTGCGGATGGGCGGCCCTGCGGCAGCCGGCCGGCCATGCCGCGGGCCTGACGCGGGCCGAGGCGGGCCGCCTCGTCGCCATCGGCATCGTGGCCTTCTTCGTCATCTTCTTCTGGATGGGCTTCGAGCAGGCCGGCGGCACGATGACGCTGTTCGCCGACACGCAGACCGACCGCCACGCCTTCGGCCTCGAGATCCCGGCCACCTGGTTCCAGACCATCAACCCCCTGGGGATCGTGCTGATGGGACCGCTGTTCTCGGCCCTGTGGATCGCGCTGGATCGCTCGCGCTTCGCCCTGCCCGACCCGGCCAAGCAGGGCCTCGGCATGATCGTGCTCGGCCTGGGCTTCGTCGTGATGGCCGTCGCGCAAAGCCGCGCCGAGGCGCTCGGCCCGGTCGGGCCGCACTGGCTGGCCATCGTCTACCTGCTGCACACCATCGGCGAGCTGATGCTGTCACCGGTGGGGCTTTCGCTGGTGTCGCGCGCCGCGCCGGCACGGCTGGTGGGCCTGCTGATGGGCGTGTGGCTGATGGCCATAGGCGTGGCCAACTACCTGGCGGGGGCTCTGGAGGGCCTGCTCGCCGGCAGCGGCATTCCGCTGTATGTTTTCCTGCTCGGCTCGTCCCTCGGCGCCGGGGTGCTGCTGCTGGTGCTCACCCCCTGGTTGCACAGGCTGATCCAGGCGCGAGACTGAAGACCCGACAAACACCGCACAGGGAGAACAAAGCCATGGATCTGGCCCGCTGGCTCGGCATCAGTCACCCCTTGTTGCAGGCGCCGATGGCCGGCGTGCAAGGCCACGCGCTGGCGGCGGCCGTCAGCAACGCCGGCGGCCTCGGCGCGCTGCCCGCCGCCATGCTTTCGCCCCAGCAGCTCGCGGCCGAGCTCACGGCCCTGGCCGCCGCCACGGCGGGCGCGCCCTTCAACGTCAACTTCTTCTGCCACGTGCCTCCCCGGCCGGACAGTGCGCGCGAGGCCCGCTGGCGCGAGCTGCTTCGCCCGGCCTATGCGGAGGCCGGCATCGACCCGCAGACCATCCCTTCGGGCCCGGGCCGGGCGCCCTTCAGCCACGAATACGCCGATGTCCTGGAGCCCTTCCGCCCGGCCGTGGTGAGCTTCCACTTCGGTCTGCCGGTGCCCGAGCTGGTGGCCCGCGTGAAGGCCTGGGGCTCGAAGGTGCTGTCGACCGCCACCACCGTCGACGAAGCACGCTGGCTGGAGGCCCAGGGTGCCGACGCCATCGTGGCGCAGGGCCTGGAGGCCGGCGGCCATCGCGGCCACTTCCTCGCTGACGACCCGCTGCTGCAGCTCGGCGGGTTCGCCCTCTGGCCCCAGGTGGTGCAGGCGGTGCGGATCCCGGTGATCGCCGCCGGCGGCATCGCCGATGCGGCGGGCGTGCGCGCGGCGCGCGAGCTGGGCGTGGCGGGGGTCCAGATCGGGACGGCCTACCTGCTCTGCGACGAGGCCACCACGAGCCCGCTGCACCGCGCGGCCCTCAGGACCGACGCCCCCACCGTCCTCACCAACGTCTTCACCGGCCGGCCGGCACGCGGCATCGTCAACCGCGCGGTGCGCGACTGGGGGCCGATCAACCCGCTGGCACCGGCCTTCCCGCTGGCCACGGCTTCGATCGCGCCGCTGCGCGCCTGGGCCGAGGCGCGCGGCCACGCCGACTTCTCGCCTTTGTGGTCGGGGCAGAACCGCAGCGGCTGCCGCGAGGTCCCGGCGGCCGAATTGACTCGCGAGCTGGCTGCGGCCTGGCCCGCCTGATCAGGGCAGCGCGAACACGTACAGCCGGCCCTGGATGTTCTCGGGGTAGTACTTGTCGGCGCTGCCGATGTACAGGCGCCCGTTGACCACCGTCGGCGACGAGTTGACGATGGATTCCGGCACGCTGGCGATCCAGATCGCGTCGCACCAGTAGGCGCCGCAGCCATCGGCATTCCAGGCCAGCACGTTGCCGGTGTTGCGGCCCGCGTAGACCACGCCATTGGCGACCGTGGGCGAGGAGTCGATGATGGCCTGGGCCCCCGCCCCGAAGCCCATCCACAGCGGCTGGCATTTCGGCTTGCCGCAGCCCGCGGCGTCGTACACGGCGAGCTCGCTTTCCAGCCCGATGTAGACGCGGCCGTGGGCCACCGCCGGCGAGCCGCCGAAGAAAAGGGTCTTGTCCACCGCCTTCCACAACGGCTCGCATGTCGACAAGCCGCAGCCCGCAGCATTGAAGGCCGCCAGGCCGTGCGCGGCACCGATGTAGACCACGCCATTGGCCAGCGCAGGGCTGGAGGCGAACGCCGGGCCGGGCAGCGGGCCGGTCCACAAGGGATCGCAGCGCGCCGCGCCGCAGCCGCCGGCGGCAAAGGCATACAGCCGGCCGTCGTCGGAACCGACATAGACCACGCCGCCGGCCACCAGCGGCGTCGATTCGATCGTGCCGCGGGTCTTGCCGGTCCACAGCGGGTCGCACATCTTCGCGCCGCAGCCCTGCGCGGCGAACGCATACAGGCGCCCGTCGAAGGCGCCGACGTAGACCACGCCATCGGCCACTGTCGGCGAGGAGTAGAGGATGGAATCCTTGCCGGCACGGCCCTGCCACAGGGGCTCGCACACGTCGTGGCCGCAGCCCGCGGCCGCGAACGCATTGAGGCGGCCGTTGTTGCTGTCGTAAGAGGTCTGCGAGCCGACGTAGACGATGCCGTCCTTGACCGTCGGCGAGTCGACGATCTGCGCGAGGTCACTCGACCGCCACAGCGGCTGGGTGCACAGGTCCCCGCCGCAACCCTTGGCGTCATACGCCCACAGCGTGCCGTCCATGGAGCCTATGTAGGCCACGCCGCCCACCACCGCCGGCGAGGACTGGAACACCAGCATGCCGAGCTGCGCGGCCCAGGCCCGCGTGAGCTGCGCCACGTTGTCCACGCCGATGCGTTGCTCCAGCGGGTTGTGGCCCGTGTGCGCTTCGTCGAAGCGGAACTGGGGCCAGTCGAGGGCCGCGGCCGGGCCTGCGAACAGCCCGGCCAGGGCCAGCAACCAGGAGGCGGTCTTCATCGCGTGCTCCTTCCGGCGGTGAGTGCCGCGGACGAGGGCCCGGGATCAAGCCGGCGGCGCGTAACTGCGCAGGCCCTGCAGATCCAGCACCCGCACGCCACCGTACTCCACCGCGATCAGCCGCCTGGCCTGCAAGGCTTGCAGCGCTTCGTTGACCCGCTGTCGCGACAGCCCCACCAGATAGCCGAGCTCCAGCTGGGTGATGCGCAGCAGCTGGCCGACGCCGGGGTAGAGCACGGGGTGGAACAGCGCGGCCAGGTTGCGCGCCACCCGCGCGTCGGGGTCGTTCAGGCGGTCGGTCTCGCGCGCGGCGATGAACTGGCCCAGGCGCTCGTTGAGCTGGTTGAGCACGAAGCGGTTGAAGGGGATGCTGCGCGCGAGCAGGTCGTGGAAGGCATCGACCGGCAGGCCCGCCACCGCGCTCTTGCGCAGCGACTCGATGTTGTAGCGGTAGGGCTCGCGCTTGAGCAGCGTGCCCTCGCCGAACCAGGCACCCGGCGGCACGCCGGTGAAGGTGACCGGTGCGCCCGCGCCCGGCTCGTTGCTCATCTTCAGCAGCCCTTCGAGCACGCCGAACCAGTAGGTGGCCGGGCGGCCGATGCGGCAGATCTGCTCGCCCGGGCCGGCATGCGCGAGCACGATGCTCGAGCGGGCCATGCGCTGGTCATCAGGCTCCAGCACGGCCAGCCACGGGATGCTCGCGAGCTCGGCTTCGCTGGGGGCGCGGGCGCGTTCGCGCAGGGGCCGGGCGTCGTGGGCAGGCATGGGGCGATGCGGGAAAGTCCGGACAGGACTGGCGCGAAGATTGTCGTCCAACCGACAACATGGCGTCAAACTTCGGCCTAGCATCCGCCCATCAAAAGTCGGCCCGGAATGCTCCGGAGCCGGCCTGGACAGGAGACAGCGCCCGTGCAGACGACCTTCGTGCGATTGATGCTGGAGCATGCCGCCAGGCGCCCCGACGCGCCGGCGCTGCGCGAGAAGGAGTACGGCATCTGGCAGACCACGACCTGGTCGCAGTTGGCCGAGCGCGTGCGCTACCTGGCCTGCGGCTTCGCGGCCGCGGGCCTGCAGCGCGGCGAGCACGTGGTGGTGATTGGCGACAACCGGCCGCGCCTGTATGCCGCGATGCTCGCGGCCCAGGCCCTGGGCGCGGTGCCCATCCCGCTGTACCAGGACGCGGCGTCCACCGAGTTCGTCTTCCCGATCAACAACGCCGAGGTGCGCTTCGCGGTGGTGGAGGACCAGGAGCAGGTCGACAAGCTGCTCGAGATTCGCCCACAGTGCCCCGGCCTGCAGCGCCTGTGGTACGACGACCCGCGCGGCCTGCGCCAGTACCAGGAGCCGGGCCTGGCCTCGCTGCAGTCGCTGCTGGAAGAAGGCCATCTGCACGACAAGGCCCATCCCACGCTGTTCACCCACGAGGTGGGCCTCGGGCAGGCGAGCGACGTGGCGGCGATGTTCTTCACCTCGGGCACCACGGGCAACCCGAAGGGCGTGGTGCACACCCACTTCTCGCTGCTGGACCGCGCCGCGGCCGGCCAGAAATTCGACAAGCTGACCGAGGCCGAGGAGGTGCTGGCCTACCTGCCGCCGGCCTGGATCGGCCAGAACATCTTCAGCTTCGCGCAGTGGCTGGCCTGCGGCTACATCGTCAACTGCCCGGAGTCGGCCGCCACGGTGTCCATCGACATGAAGGAGATCGGGCCGAGCTACTACTTCGCGCCGCCCCGCATCTTCGAAGGCATGCTGACCTCGGTGATGATCCGCATGGAGGATGCAGCGGCGCCGAAGCGCGCGCTGTTCCACCACTTCATGGCGCTGGCCCGCCGAGTCGGCACGGCGCTGATGGACGGCCGCCCCGTGGGCTGGCTGGACAGGCTGCGCTACGGCCTGGGCAACCTCCTGATCTACGGCCCCTTGCGCAACACGCTGGGCTTGTCCCGCGTGCGCGTGGCCTACACCGCCGGCGAGGCCATAGGGCCGGACCTGTTCAGCTTCTACCGCTCCATCGGCGTGAACCTGAAGCAGCTCTACGGCTCCACCGAGACCGCGGTGTTCGTCTGCCTTCAGCCGGACCACGAGGCCAAGGCGGACACGGTGGGCGTGCCCATCGACGGCGTGCAGATCCGGCTGTCCGACTCGGGCGAGCTGCTGGTGAAGTCGCCGGGGCTGTTGAAGGAGTACTACAAGAACCCTGCCGCCACCGCCGAGGTGCTGACGGCCGACGGCTGGTACCACACGGGCGACGCCGGCTTCCTCGACGCCGGCGGGCACTTGAAGATCATCGACCGCGCCAAGGATGTGGGGCGGCTGATGGGCGGCGTGAACGACGGCGCGATGTTCGCGCCCAAGTACGTCGAGAACAAGCTGAAGTTCTTCCCGCACATCAAGGAGGCGGTGGCCTTCGGCGACAAGCGCTCCAAGGTCTGTGCCTTCATCAACATCGATTTCGAGGCGGTGGGCAACTGGGCCGAGCGGCGCAACCTGCCCTACGCCGGCTATGCCGATCTTGCCGGCCGGCCCGAGGTCTACGAACTCATCCGCGACTGCGTCGAGAAGGTGAATGCCGACCTCGCGCGAGACGAGTTGCTCGCCGGCAGCCAGATCCACCGCTTCCTGGTGCTGCACAAGGAGCTCGACGCGGACGACGGCGAACTCACCCGCACCCGCAAGGTCCGCCGCGGCTACATCGCCGACAAGTACCAGGTGCTGGTCGAGGCGATGTACGAGGGCCGGCGCGAGCAGTTCATCGAGACGGCCGTGAAGTTCGAGGACGGGCGCACCGGCTCGGTCAGCGCGACGCTGAAGATCCAGGACGTGCAGGTTTTCGGCGTGGCCGCCGAGGCGGCGCCGGCACCGCTGCCGGCCTCACCGAAACCCCTCGCAAAGGCGGCCTGATGAGCACGCAACGACCCACAGGCAACGTCATCCTCGACGTCCAGAACATCAGCCTGCGCTTCGGCGGCGTGAAGGCGCTGACCGACATCAGCTTCAACGTGCGGGAGCACGAGGTGCGGGCCATCATCGGCCCCAACGGCGCCGGCAAGAGCTCGATGCTGAACTGCATCAACGGGGTCTACACGCCGCAGGAGGGCCAGATCACCTTCCGCGGCCAGACCTTCAAGCACATGAACTCGCGCCAGGTGGCCGAGATGGGCGTGGCGCGCACCTTCCAGAACCTGGCGCTGTTCAAGGGCATGAGCGTCGTCGACAACCTCATGACCGGCCGCAACCTGAAGATGAAGACCAACATCTTCCAGCAGGCGATCCGCTGGGGCGCGGCCGAGCGCGAGGAGGTGGCGCACCGCGAGTTCGTCGAGCACATCATCGACTTCCTCGAGATCCAGGCCTGGCGCAAGACCCCGGTCGGCCGCCTGCCCTACGGCCTGCAGAAGCGCGTCGACCTCGGCCGCGCGCTGGCGATGGAGCCCTCGGTACTGCTGCTCGACGAGCCCATGGCCGGCATGAACGTGGAGGAGAAACAGGACATGTGCCGCTTCATCCTCGACGTCAACGAGGAGTTCGGCAGCACCATCGTCCTCATCGAGCACGACATGGGCGTGGTGATGGACATCTCCGACCGCGTCGTGGTGCTCGACTACGGCAAGAAGATCGGCGACGGCCCGCCCGAAGAGGTGCGCAGCAACCCCGATGTCATCGCCGCCTACCTCGGCACCAGCCACTGAGGACGCCTCATGGGATTCTTTCTCGAAACCCTTTTCGGCGGCCTGATGGCGGGCATGCTGTATTCGCTCATCGCGCTGGGCTTCGTGCTCATCTTCAAGGCCTCGGGCGTCTTCAACTTCGCCCAGGGCGCGATGGTGCTGTTCGCGGCGCTGGCGATGGCGCGCTTCTCGGAGTGGTATCCGAAGTGGCTGCACTTCGACAACGCGATCCTGGCGAACGTGATGGCCTTCGCGACGGCCATGCTGCTGATGGTCGCCGTCGCCTGGGTCATAGAGCGCTTCGTGCTCGGCAAGCTGGTCAACCAGGAGGGCATCACGCTGCTGATGGCCACGCTCGGCATCAGCTACTTCATGGACGGCTTCGGCCAGACCCTGTTCGGCTCGGACATCTACAAGATCGACATCGGCATGCCCAAGGACCCGATGTTCCTGCTCGAGAACACCTTCCAGGGCGGCGTGCTGGTCAACAAGGAAGACCTCTACGCCGCGCTCATCGCCGCGGCGCTGGTGGCGGGACTGAGCCTGTTCTTCCAGAAGACGGCCACCGGCCGGGCGCTGCGGGCGGTGGCCGACGACCACCAGGCTGCGCTGTCGATCGGCATCCCGCTGTCGCGCATCTGGGTCATCGTCTGGTCGGTCGCCGGCTTCGCGGCGCTGGTGGCCGGGATCATCTGGGGCAGCAAGCTCGGGGTGCAGTTCTCGCTGTCGCAGGTCGCCATGAAGGCGCTGCCCGTGGTCATCCTGGGCGGACTCACCTCGGTGCCGGGCGCGATCGTGGGCGGCCTGATCATCGGCGTCGGCGAGAAGCTGTCCGAGGTCTACATCGGGCCGTCGCTGGGCGGCGGAATCGAAATCTGGTTTGCCTACGTGCTCGCCTTGCTGTTCCTCCTGTTCAGGCCGCAAGGGCTGTTCGGCGAAAAGATCATTGACCGTGTATGACACGGGCAATGATCTTTCGGCGGCGGCTGACTTGGCTCAGCCAAGTCAAGCGAACAAAGTGAGCGGCCAGAGCCAAAAGATCATCTCGAAAGTAGCCAATGCTCTACAGAGAAAACGGCCAATTCAAGACCTCTTACCGGGCAGATCAGCAGATCTTTCCCGTGGTGCAGGACCGCGCCGTCATCCTGGCGCTCCTCGCCCTGGCCTTCGTCGCCGTGCCGTTCGTCTCCAGCGAGTACACGCTGCGCGCCATCTTCATCCCCTTCCTGATCCTGTCGCTCGCCGCGCTCGGCCTGAACATCCTCGTCGGCTACTGCGGCCAGATCTCGCTGGGCACCGGCGCCTTCATGGCGATAGGCGCGTACGGGGCCTACAACTTCTTCGTGCGGATCGACGGCATGCCGCTCATCGCGGCCCTGCTGCTCGGCGGCCTGTGCTCGACGGTGGTGGGGGTGCTGTTCGGCGTCCCCTCGCTGCGCATCCGCGGGCTGTACCTGGCGGTGGCGACGCTGGCGGCGCAGTTCTTCACCGACTGGGCCTTCCTGCGCATCCGCTGGTTCACCAACGACTCGTCGTCGGGCTCGGTCAGCGTGGCCGGCCTCAACGTCTTCGGCCTGCCCATCGATTCGCCGGCGCAGAAGTACCTGTTCTGCCTCGCCTTCGTGAGCGTGTTCGCGCTGATGGCCAAGAACCTGGTGCGCGGGCACATCGGCCGCGAGTGGATGGCCATGCGCGACATGGACGTGGCCGCCGCGGTGATCGGCATCCGGCCGGTCTACGCCAAGCTCTCGGCCTTCGCGGTCAGCTCCTTCATCGTCGGCGTGGCCGGGGGCCTGTGGGCCTTCGTGCACCTGGGCTCGTGGGAGCCGGCGGCCTTCTCGGTGGACCGCTCGTTCCAGCTGCTGTTCATGGTCATCATCGGCGGCCTGGGCTCGATCGCGGGCGCGTTCTTCGGCGCTGCCTTCATCGTGCTGCTGCCGATCTTCCTCGACGCCCTGCCCTCGGCGCTGGGCATCCCCATCGACACGGCCCTGGCCTCGCACCTGACCTCGATGATCTTCGGCGCGCTGATCGTGTTCTTCCTGATCGTCGAGCCGCACGGCATCGCGCGGCTTTGGTCGACCGCCCGCGAGAAGCTGCGGCTGTGGCCTTTCCCTCATTGATCAGACCCCCCAGTAAACGACTGCGTCATTCCCGCCCCAGGGTCAAGCAAAGTGGCAAAGCCACATTTGCTTGAGTTCCCGCGAAGCAGGATCCAAGAGAACCTGCCGCTTTCCATCCACCACCGGAGGTAGACATGTCGAACAAGTTCAAGACCCTGGCCAGCGCAGCCCTGCTCGCGGCCACCGGCCTGGCGGCGCTCACGCCGGCCGCGAGCTTCGCCCAGGCCAAGGAGCAGTTCTTCCCCCTGCTGGTCTACCGCACCGGGCCGTACGCGCCCAACGGCACGCCGTGGGCCAACGGCAAGCAGGACTACATCAAGATGATCAACGCCCGCGACGGCGGCATCAACGGCGTCAAGCTCACCTTCGAGGAGTGCGAGACCGGCTATGCCACCGACAAGGGCGTCGAGTGCTACGAGCGCCTGAAGGGCAAGGGCGCGAGCGTGATCGACCCGCAGGCCACCGGCATCACCTTCGCCCTGACCGACAAGGTCCCGAACGACAAGATCCCGCTGATCACGCTCGGCTACGGCCTGGCCGCCTCGCAGGATGGCGGCGTGTTCAAGTGGAACTTCCCGCTCATGGGCAGCTACTGGACGGCGGCCGACATCCTCATCCAGCACATCGCCAAGAAGGAAGGCGGGCTCGACAAGCTCAAGGGCAAGAAGATCGCGCTCGTCTACCACGACAGCCCCTTCGGCAAGGAGCCGATGCCGCTGCTGGAAGAGCGCTCGCGCGACCACGGCTTCGAGCTGCTGAAGATCCCCGTCACCGCGCCCGGTGTCGAGCAGAAGTCGGCCTGGCTGCAGGTGCGCCAGCAGCGACCCGACTACGTGCTGCTGTGGGGCTGGGGCGTGATGAACTCCACCGCGCTGAAGGAGGCCCAGGCCACCGGCTACCCGCGCGACAAGATGTATGGCGTCTGGTGGGCCGGCGCCGAGCCGGACGTGAAGGACGTGGGCGATGGCGCCAAGGGCTACAACGCACTCAACCTCAACACCTCCGGCCAGCAGCCCAAGGTCATCCAGGACATCCTCAAGCTCGTGCACGACAAGGGCCAGGGCACCGGCCCGCGCGACGAGGTCGGCTCCGTGCTCTACACCCGCGGCGTGATCATCCAGGCGATGGCGGTCGAGGCGGTGCGCCGCGCGCAGGAGCGCTTCGGCAAGGGCAAGGTGATGACCGGCGAGCAGGTGCGCTGGGGCCTGGAGAACCTCGCGCTGGACGACAAGAAGCTCGCCACGCTGGGCCTGACCGGCGTGATCCGGCCGCTGTCCACCTCCTGCCAGGACCACATGGGCTCGACCTGGGCGCGCGTGCACACCTGGGACGGCAGCAAGTGGGCCTTCAGCTCCGACTGGTACCAGGCGGATGAGCAAATCATTCGCCCCATGGTGAAGGCAGCAGCGGACAAGTACGCGGGGGACAAGAAGCTCACACGAAGGACACCGGAGGACTGCCAGTCGTGATGCCCGCTCTCAACCCCTTGTCCGCCGCAGGCGGCTGAACCTTGAGCACTCTCCCCTTCCCCTCTCGCCAGGCGAGAGGGGTCCGAGACACCCCCATCCCCCGCCAAGCGGGGGTGGCCCCTGCTGGGGCCTTCTTCGAAGCGCCGCACGCGGCACTTCGAAGAGCTAAGGGCCAGCGATGAGCAACATTCTCCTGAACGTCAACGGCATCGAGGTCATCTACAACCACGTGATCCTGGTGCTCAAGGGCGTGTCGCTGCAGGTCCCGGAGGGCCAGGTGGTGGCGCTGCTCGGCGGCAACGGCGCGGGCAAGACCACCACCTTGCGCGCGGTGAGCAACCTGCTGGCCGGCGAGCGGGGCGAGGTGACCAAAGGTTCGATAGCGCTGCGAGACGAACGCATCGAGAACCTGAGTCCCGGCGACATGGTCTCGCGCGGGGTGATCCAGGTGATGGAGGGGCGGCACTGCTTCGCCCACCTCACCATTGAAGAGAACCTGATGACCGGCGCCTACACCCGCCGCGACGGCAAGGCCGCGGTGGACGAGACGCTGGAGAAGGTCTACACCTACTTCCCCCGGCTGAAGACGCGGCGTGGCTCGCAAGCCGCCTACACCTCGGGCGGCGAGCAGCAGATGTGCGCCATCGGCCGCGCGCTGATGGCCAATCCGAAGATGGTGCTGCTCGACGAGCCCTCCATGGGCCTGGCGCCGCAGATCGTCGAGGAGGTGTTCGAGATCGTGAAGGACCTGAACCAGCGCGAAAAGGTCACCTTCCTGCTGGCCGAGCAGAACACCAACATCGCGCTGAAGTACGCCGACTACGGCTACATCCTCGAGAACGGCCGCATCGTGATGGATGGCCAGGCCCAGGCCCTGCGCGAGAACGAGGACGTGAAGGAGTTCTACCTCGGCGTGGGGGGCGGTGACCGCAAGAGCTTCCGCGATGTGAAGAGCTACAAGCGCCGCAAGCGTTGGCTGGCATGACCCGCCTCCGAAGCGCCTGCGGCGTGGCGGCTGGCGCCGAACGCGTCGAACAAACCATGGCGAACTGTTCATGAGCACGGACGATTTTTCATTTGCGCTGCCGCCGTTCAAGCCGGCCGACGCCCTGGTGCAGCTCAAGCGCAGCCTGAGGGACCTGCGCACGCTGAGCGAGCGGGGCGATGGCTACGAGCTCAAGGGCTCGAAGGTGATGGAGCTGGCGGCCGGCGACTCGACCATCGAGGCGAAGCTCGCCAGGCGCCCCTCGCGCCAGGTGCCGGAGTGGGACCGCTTCACGCTGGCCTCCAGCACCGAGGTGCGCAAGTTCACCGACGAGGTGAAGAAGCGCCTGGCACGCTGGACCGAGGAAGACAGATGAGCAGCAGCGCGTTCTACGACGCCCTGGAAGCGCGCCCCGCGTCCGAACGCGAGGCCGCCCTGCGCGCGGCACTGCCGGGCCTGGTGAGGCACGCGCAGGAGCGCACCGACGCCTTCGCGGATCTGCTTCGCGGGGTCGATGCCCACACCATCACCAGCCGCAAAGCGTTGGCGGCCCTGCCGGTCATCCGCAAGAGCGAGCTGCTGACCCGCCAGCAACGCGACCGCTCGAACGATCCGTTCGGCGGCTTCTCGGCCATCGGCTGGCGAGGCCTGACGCGACCGGCCGGCGCCAAGCGCGTCTTCCAGTCGCCCGGGCCCATCTACGAACCCGAGGGACACGCCGGCGACTACTGGCGCATGGCCCGCGCCATCCATGCCGCGGGCTTTCGTGCCGGCGACCTGGTGCACTGCAGCTTCAGCTACCACCTCACGCCCGCCGGCTCGATGATGGAGTCCGGCGCCCACGCCGTCGGCTGCACCGTCTTCGCCGGCGGCATCGGCAACACCGAGCTGCAGCTGCAGGCGGTGGCCGAGCTCAAGCCGCACGGCTACATCGGCACCCCCAGCTTCCTGCGCATCCTCCTGGAGAAGGCCGAGGCGGGCAGCATCCCGACCGATTCGCTGACGAAGGCGATGGTGGGCGGCGAGGCCCTCCCGCCGTCCCTGCGCGACTGGTTCGCGGCCCGCGGCGTGACGGCCTACCAGAGCTACGCCACGGCCGACCTCGGCCTCATCGCCTACGAGACGCCGGCGCGCGAAGGCCTGGTGGTCGACGAGGGCGTGATCGTCGAGATCGTGCGTCCGGGCACCGGCGACCCGGTGCCTGACGGCGAGGTCGGCGAAGTCGTCGTCACCACCTTGAATCCGGACTATCCGCTGGTGCGCTTCGGCACCGGCGACCTCTCGGCCGTGCTGCCCGGGCCCTGCCCCACCGGCCGCACCAACATGCGCATCCGCGGCTGGCTGGGCCGCGCGGACCAGACCGCCAAGGTCCGCGGCATGTTCGTCCACCCCGGCCAGGTGGCCGAGGTGCTGCGCCGGCACCCCGAGGCCGTCCGCGGGCGCCTGGTGGTCGAAGGCGAGATGGCCAACGACCGCATGACGCTGAAGGTCGAGGTCGCCGGCGGGCCCGAGGGCCTGGCCCACCGGATCGCCGACTCCGTGCGCGACGTCACCAAGCTGCGGGGTGACATCGAGCTGGTCGCCCCGGGCTCGCTGCCAAACGACGGCAAGGTCATCGAGGACGCCAGAAAGTACGACTAGGACGTCGGTTCCCGGCCGGCCACGGGGCCACTGAACAGTGGCCCGGCGCAGCCTGGCCTGGCCGCCTAGACTGGGCGGATGAAAATCGATTTCGTCTCCGATGTGGTTTGCCCGTGGTGCGCCGTGGGCCTGTATTCCCTCGAACGGGCGCTCGAACGCATCGGTGATGCGTTCGAAGTGGAGTTGCAGTTCCACCCCTTCGAGCTCAACCCACAGATGGCCCCCGAGGGCGAGGACATCGGCGAGCACCTGGGCCGCAAGTACGGCCTGGCGCCCGAGCAGCTGGCCCGCAACCGCGAGGGGCTTCGCCAGCGGGGTGAATCGGTCGGGTTCACCTTCGGCCCGCGCGACCGCATCTGGAACACCTTCGACGCGCATCGCCTGCTTCAATGGGCCGGGGTCGAGGGTCGCCAGCGGGAACTCAAGCACGCCCTGCTGCAGGCCTATCACGGCCGGGCCGAGAACGTGAGCGACCGCGAGGTGCTGGCCCGCCTGGCCGGCGAGGCCGGGCTCGACATCGAACAGGCCCGCGAGGTGCTCGCCTCCGGCCGCCATGCCGACGAGGTGCGGGCCGAAGAGCGGCACTGGCAGGAGATGGGCATAGACGGCGTGCCCGCCGTCATCATCGACGGCCAGTACCTCATCCAGGGTGGCCAGCCGCCTGAGGTCTTCGAGCAGGCGCTGCGGCGCATCGCCGAAGGCACGGCGGGCTGACCCGCGGCGCGCTCGTCAGCCCGTGAGCAGGAAGTCCTGCAGGCCCGGCCCTTGGCTGACGTGGGCCAGGAAGCTCAGCTCCTCGGCCGACACCGTGGCGTCGCCGTCCCGTGAAGTGAAGTAGAAGACGCCGGACTCGCTGCCCGAGCCGGCCACGAACAGCGCCGTGCGGCCGACCGCATAGCCCTGGTTGGCGCTGCCGATGGCGGCCGCGGCCGATTCGAGCGACAGGGCTCCGTCCACAGGCGTCGAGATGACGACCAGTTCGGCGCTCGCATCGAAGCCGCCCGGGCCCGCCACCGCGACCGCGCCCTCGAGATCGAGATCACCGTCGCCCACGGGCAAGGCCGACTGGCTGATGCCGATGTGATCGATCAGGGTCGCGAAGTCCGGCAGCTCCACGTCGTTGCGGCCGCCCGTTTCACGCGCTGCCAGCACGAAGGTATCGGACCCCGCGCCGCCCTCGAGCAGCGCGAGGGCGGCGTCGGTGGCCATCAAGCGGTCCAGGCCAGCACCGCCGTGCATTTCCACGTGGCTCCCGCCTCGGGCGGTGAGGGTGTCGTTGCCGAGCCCGCCGAACACCGCGGCGGCGGTC
This sequence comes from Ideonella flava, assembly GCF_051857595.1. NCBI lineage: Bacteria > Pseudomonadati > Pseudomonadota > Betaproteobacteria > Burkholderiales > Sphaerotilaceae > Ideonella > Ideonella flava. The sequence goes on along the minus strand of NZ_JBPZHD010000006.1, from coordinate 256,819 downwards.
GCGGCCGAGACCGTCAGGTCATCGTTGCCTTCGCCCCCGGACACGGTGGCTGCGCTGCCCGCCGAGGCCATCACCCAGTCGTCGCCCAGGCCGGCATCCACGGCGATGAAGCTGGCGCTGGTGACTTCCGCCGTGTCCAGCCCGTCGCCGCACGACAGCTTGAGCCCGGTGGCGCCGGCCACGGCGATGACGTCGTTGCCGTCACCGGCGTCGACCTGGTAGCCGTTGCTGCCGCTGCCCGACCCGGTGATCGTGTCGTCCCCGAGGCCGCCGATGACGACCAGCCCCTGGTCGGTGTCGATCAGGTCGTTGCCGTCGCCGCCGCTGCAGAAGCTGCCGCCCTGGAGGGTGTCCTGCCCCGCGCCACCGTCGAGGCTGTCGCCGACATTCCTCGAGCCGTGCACGGGCCCGCCGACCAGCAGGTCGTCGCCGTCCTCGCCATAGAGGAAACCTCCGTGGGATCGCAGCGTATCGTCGCCTGCGCCGCCGTACAGCAGATCCGCATGGACGCTGCCGTCACCGCCCTCGATCGAATCGTCGCCCGCGCCGCCCACCAGCGTGTCGGCGATCCCGGCGGAGACGTGGAACGCGCCGACGATGGTGTCGTTGCCCTCCAGGCCGTCGAGCGACACGCTGCCGAAACTGGCGCTGAGCACGTTGTCCCGCGACGTCCCCGTGCCGTGCAGCAGGGAGTCGACGTCTCCGTCGAGCACCAGGTTCTCGATGAAAGGGTCCAGCACCCAGTCCACGCTGCTGATGACCGTGTCCACGCCGCCATCGGCCTTGTCCAGGGTCCGGTCCGCCGCATCGTCGACCCGGTAGGTGTCGTTGCCGAAGCCGCCGAGCAGCGTGTCCACGCCGGCACCGCCGTCGAGGTAGTCGTCACCGGCATTGCCGTAGAGCGAATCGTTGCCGAGGCCGCCTTGCAGGCTGTCGTCGCCGCGGCGCCCGCGCAGGGTGTCGTCGCCCTCGGTTCCCACCAGCGAGTCGGCCCCCTTGGTGCCCACGATGTCGTCGGGCCAGGGCCACCCTGCCTCATCCGCCGGCTCGACCGCACCGGCCCGCAGGAAAGGGCGAAACCACGTAAAGGCAGCCATGCTTCATCCCCTTGCGTCTGCCGGATGGACCCGGTCGACGCCACGGGGCAAAGGACGCGCCGGGCAGGCTGCGGGACGCGCGCGCGGCAGGTCAGCGCTCGACGATGACGAAGTGCTTGCGAAGGCGCTCGATCACTTCGAACGAGCCTTCGAAGCCGGGCGGAAGGAACACCGCCTGCCCGGGTCCGAAGGTTTCGGCGTGGCCGGCCGCGTCGTGCACGCGGCACAGGCCTTCCAGCACGATGAAGTACTCGTGCTCGCGGGGCCCGAAGGCGATGCGCCAGCGACCCGGCTCGCACTCCCAGAGGCCGGCCGAGACGCCCTCCGCGGCATGCTCGTACACCACCCAGGTGCGGCGCTCCGGGTCGCCGACCTCGCGTCGCTCGGGGCGGGGATGGTCGATCTCCGGCGGCGTGGCCGGCGCGGGGTCGAAGCGGATGACGCGGGGCGCGCTGGGGCTGCTGCTCATGATCTGGCGCAAGTGTTGGCGAGGAAGCTCGGCATTGTCCCGCCTCAGGGCCAGCCCCTACGTAGTTCCCGACAGGCCCCCACGATGGCGCACGACAGAATGGCCGCATCTGAAGGAGACCTCCATGAAGCGCTTCGCCCTTTCGCTCATCGCCGTCACGCTGGCCGGCACGGCCGCGGCCGAGTACCCCGAGAAGCCGATCACCCTGGTCGTGCCCTTCGCCGCCGGCGGCCCGACCGACAAGGTCGCGCGCGACCTGGCCGAGGCACTGCGCAAGCCGCTGGGCGGCCAGGCCATCGTGATCGAGAACGTCGGCGGCGCGGGCGGCACGCTGGGTGCCACCAAGGTCGCCAAGGCCGCGCCGGATGGCTACACCCTGCTGCTGCACCACATCGGCATGGCCACCTCGCCCGCCCTGTACCGCAACCTGCCGTACAAGACGCTGGACGACTTCGAGTACCTGGGCCTGGTCAACGAAGTGCCGATGACGGTGATCGGCCGTACCTCGCTGCCGGCCAACAACTACGCCGAGCTGGTCAAGTGGCTGGAGGCCAACAAGGGCAAGATCAACCTGGCCAACGCCGGCCTCGGCGCCGCCTCGCACCTGTGCGGCCTGCTCTTCCAGCAAAGCCTGAAGATCGACATGACCACCGTGCCCTACAAGGGCACCGCCCCGGCGATGACCGACCTGCTCGGCGGCCAGGTCGACCTCATGTGCGACCAGACCACCAACACCACCGGCCAGATCGAGACCGGCAAGGTCAAGGCCTTCGCCGTCACGACCACCAAGCGCCTGACCACGCCCAGCCTGGCCAAGCTGCCGACGCTGGACGAAGCCGGCCTGAAGGGCTTCAACGTGTCCATCTGGCACGGCCTGTACGCGCCGAAGGGCACGCCGAAGGCGGTGCTGGACAAGGTCAACGCCGCGCTGAAGACGGCACTGAAGGATGCGGACTTCGACAAGCGCGAAGAGGCCCTGGGCGCCGTGATCGTCACCGACGCCCGCGTCAACCCGGCTGAACACAAGAAGTTCGTCGAAGCCGAGATCAACAAGTGGGGCCCGGTCATCAAGGCCGCCGGCCAGTACGCCGACTGATCGTCTAAGACTGCCCGCCCCCAACGAAGGCGCCCTGCGGGGTGCCTTTTCTTTTGCCTGGCGGCTCTAGCGCGGTGACATGGCCTGCGCCCAGCCTGCATAAGTCTTGGGCAGCGGCGCCGCGTAGTCCCCGCGCTTGCTCGTCGCCAGGCCGAGCGACACCAGCGATTCGGCGAGCTTGACCGCTGCAGCCACGCCGTCGATCACCGGCACGCCCAGGCGCTGCTGGAGCGACGCGCAAAGGTCCGCCATGCCGGCGCAACCCAGCACGATGGCGCCGCTGCGGTCCTGCGCCAGCGCCCGCTCGGCGCTGTCGAGGATTCGCTCGAAGGCCCCGCTGCGCGGGTCGTCGAGCTCGAGCACGGGGATGTCGGTGCCATGGATCCCGCGGCAGCGCCGCTCGAAGCCGTACTGCAGCACCAGGTGCTCGGCGATCACGCAGGTGCGGGTCAGGGTCGTGACGACCGAGAAGCCGGTCGCCACCAGCGAAGCCAGATGAAACGCGGCTTCGGCGATGCCGATCACCGGCCCGCGTGCCAGCTCGCGCGCGGCGTGCAGGCCCGGGTCGCCGAAGCAGGCGATGACGTGGGCATCCGCACCGCCAGCCTCGCCCAGCCGCACCTGCTCGGCCACGCCGGCGGCGGCCCAGACCTCGTCGTGGTGGCCTTCGATCGAGGGCGGGCCGAAGCTGGGCTGCACCGCTTCGATCAAGGTGTCGCCCGAGGCCGCGGCTCGCGCAGCAGCGCCGATGCTCGCCGTCATGGCCGCGGTGGTGTTGGGATTGATGACGCGGATTCGCATGGGCAGGTCCTCGGGTTTGTATACAGGCTGACGACACGACAAGGCCGGCTTGAAGCAAGCCGCGCGCCCACCGAAGCGGCGTCCACGCCCCGAAAACGGGCAAGCGTCCCGAGCAACGGCGCAGGGCTGGTGCGCAGGCGGGCCGTGACGTGCCCCCCGCATTGGCATGTGGATTGCGTACAGGCCCGGCCATGCCCGCCGATACCCCGCTGGAGCTGGTCCACCTTGTCAAGCGTTATGGCGAAACGATCGCCGTCGATCGCATCACGCTGAAGATCGCCGCCGGCAGCTACTGCTGCCTGCTCGGCCCCTCGGGCTGCGGCAAGACCTCCACGCTGCGAATGATCGCCGGCCACGAGCAGGCCAGCGAGGGCGACATCCTCCTGGGCCATCGCAACATCACCAACCTGCCGGCCGCCGCGCGGGGCACGGCGATGATGTTCCAGAGCTATGCGCTGTTCCCGCACCTGAGCGCCCTGGACAACGTCGCCTTCAGCCTGAAGATGCGCGGCGTGCCCAAGGCCGAACGGCAGCGCAAGGCGGCCGAGCTGCTCGAGCGCGTTTCGCTCGGCGCGCTGGCGGCGCGCAAGCCGGCGGAGCTCTCGGGCGGGCAGCAGCAGCGCGTGGCACTGGCGCGGGCCCTCATCACCGAGCCTCGCGTGCTGCTGCTCGACGAGCCGCTGTCGGCGCTCGACCCCTTCTTGCGCATCCGGATGCGCGCCGAGCTGAAGGCCTGGCAGAAGAGCCTGGGCATGACCTTCGTCCACGTGACGCATTCGCAGGAGGAAGCCATGGCGCTGGCCGACCAGATCGTGGTGATGAACCAGGGCCGCATCGAGCAGGACGCAACCCCGCACACCGTGTTCAACGCCCCGCGCAGCGAGTTCGTCGCGCGCTTCATCGGCGGGCACAACGTGATCCCTTCGCCGGCCGGGCCACTGACCGTGCGGGCCGACAAGACCCGGTTGAGCCGCACAGCCCCGCCCACCGGCGAAAGCGCGCTGCCAGCCACGGTGCGTGCCGTCGAGTACCAGGGCAGCCATGTGCTGCTCACGCTGAGCAGCGAGACGGTGCCCGAGCTCAGCGTGATGCTGCCGGAGTCGCAGTTCGATGCCGCGCCCTGGCAGCCGGGCGACAGCGCCAACGCCCACTGGGACCCGGCCGACGTCCACCGACTCGCCGCCTGACCCGATCCCGGCCTCCCCGCCCCCACCCGCATCACCTGGAGAGAGAGAACGCCATGTCCGACACCCGCGACTCGCAACCCGCCGGCCCCCAGCGCCGCACCCTGCTCAAGGGCACGGCCGGCATCCTGGCCACCGGCCTTTTCCCCGCCGTGCACGCCCAGGAGAAGATCACCCTGCGCTACCTGGGCACCGCGGTGAACCAGGACAAGGCGATCGCCGACAAGTTCAAGGCCGACACCGGCATCGAGATCCAGTACGTCGCGGTCAACACCGACGAGGTGACCAAGCGTGCCGTCACCTCGCCCAACAGCTTCGACCTGATAGACACCGAGTTCTTCTCGCTCAAGAAGATCGTGCCGACCGGCAACTTGAAGGGCATAGACACCAAGCGCATCAAGAACGCCGACAAGATCACCACCCTGTTCACCACCGGCATGGTCGGGGGCAAGGCGGTGGGTGACCAGGGCACCGCGCCCAAGAAGGTGATCTACCTCGAAGGCGAGAAGAGCAAGACCTTCGCCAAGGCGCCCACCCAGTTCATGTCGCTGATCCCGACGGTCTACAACGCCGACACCCTCGGCATCCGGCCCGACCTGATCAAGCGCCCGATCGAGAGCTGGAAGGAACTGCTCAACCCGGAGTTCAAGGGCAAGGCCGCCATCCTCAACATCCCCTCGATCGGGATCATGGACGCGGCGATGGTGGTCGAGGCGCTGGGCCTGTACAAGTACCCCGACAAGGGGAACATGACCAAGAAGGAGATCGACCTCACCATCAAGACGCTGATCGAGGCCAAGAAGGCCGGCCAGTTCCGCTCGCTGTGGAAGGACTTCAACGAGAGCGTGAACCTGATGGCCTCGGGCGAGGTGGTGATCCAGTCGATGTGGTCGCCGGCCGTGACGGCCGTGCGCACCAAGGGCATCCCCTGCGTGTTCCAGCCGCTGAAGGAGGGCTACCGCGCCTGGGCCGCGGGCTTCGGACTGCCGGCCACGCTGAGCGGGCGCAAGCTCGACGGCGCCTACGAATTCATCAACTGGTTCCTTGACGGCTGGGCCGGTGCCTACCTGAACCGCCAGGGCTACTACAGCGCCGTGCTGGAGACGGCCAAGGCCAAGATGGAGGCCTACGAGTGGGCCTACTGGATGGAGGGCAAGCCCGCGACGCAGGACATCAAGGCGCCCAACGGCGAGCTGCTGGCCAAGGCGGGCAGCGTGCGCGATGGCGGCTCGTACGAGGCGCGCATGGGCGGCATCGCCTGCTGGAACGCGCTGATGGACGAGAACACCTACCTGATCCAGAAGTGGAATGAGTTCGTCGCGGCGTGACACCGTCGCGGCCTGGTGGCAGGCCGGGCCCTTCGCGGCGGTGCTGGCCTTCTTCTTCGTCGCACCGCTGCTGCTCATCTTCGCGGTGAGCTTCTGGCCCACCAGCGACTACGAGCTGGTGCCGGGCTTCACCGGGCAGAACTACGTCTCGATCTTCGAGGGCTGCAGCCACCTGGCCGAGCCCTGCGTCACGCTGAAGACCTACGCCTCGACGCTGGGCTTCTCGCTGATGACCTGGGCGGCGACGCTGGTGCTGGGCTTCGCCATCGCCTACTTCCTGGCCTTCCACGTGCGCACGCCGGCCATGCAGACGCTGCTGTTCGTGCTGTGCACCATCCCCTTCTGGACGAGCAACGTCATCCGCATGATCTCGTGGGTGCCCCTGCTCGGCCGCAACGGCCTGGTGAACCAGGGCCTGCTGGGCCTCGGGCTGGTGAACGAGCCGGTGGAGTGGCTGCTGTTCTCGCCCTTCTCGGTGGTGCTGGCCTTCGTCCACCTGAACACCATGTTCATGCTGGTGCCCATCTTCAACTCGATGATGCGCATAGACCGCTCGCTGCTGGAGGCCGCCGACGATGCCGGCGCCAGCGGCTGGCAGACGCTGTGGAACGTGGTGGTGCCGCTGTCGCGCACCGGCATCGTGATCGGCTCCATCTTCGTCATCACCGTCGTCATGGGCGACTTCGTCACCGTCGGGGTGATGGGCGGCCAGCAGATCGCCTCGGTCGGCAAGGTGATCCAGGTGCAGACGAGCTACCTGCAGTTCCCGCTCGCCGCGGCCAATGCCGTCGTGCTGCTCGTGGCGGTGCTGATGATCATCGCGGCCCTGACCCGCATGGTCGATCTGCGCAAGGAGCTCTAAGTGATTCGCGATCGCCGGGCTCCCGGCTTCTGGCCGCTGGCCATCTTGTTCGGCCTGTTCCTGCTGTTCCTCTACGGCCCGGTGATCACGATCTTCGTGCTCAGCTTCCAGGGGCCGCAGGGCGGCCTCACCTTCCCGATGCGCGGGCTCTCCCTGCACTGGTACCAGGTGCTGTGGCAGGGCCTGGGCGTGGTCGACATAGGCGCCGCGCTGCGCCGCTCGCTGGCGCTGGGCACGGTCGTGATGGCGCTGACCGTGCTGCTTTCGCTGGCGGCCGGGATGGCCTTTCGCAAGCGGCTCGCCGGCGGCCAGGCCTTGTTCTACGTCACGGTGGCCAGCCTCATCATGCCGTCGATCATCGTCTCGCTCGGCATCGGGTTGCAGTTCCGGCTGATCGACAGCGGCCTGAAGTGGCTGCTCGAAGCGGCCGGAGCGACGGGCCTGCTCGAGAGCTACACCACCTCGCTCGGCCTTTTCACCTCGGGCCTCGGCGCCCACCTGACGTGGACGCTGCCCTTCGGCCTGCTCATCATGTTCGCCGTGTTCAACCGCTTCAACCCGGCCTATGAGGAGGCGGCGCTGGACCTCGGCGCCACGCCCTGGCAGACCTTCCGTCACGTGGTGCTGCCGATGATCGCGCCGTCGGTGGTCGGCATAGGCATGTGCGGCTTCACCCTCAGCTGGGACGAGATCGCGAGATCGTCGCAGGCCATCGGCGACCTGAACACGCTGCCGCTGGAACTGCAGGGCCTGACGACCACCGTCACCACGCCGGCCATCTATGCGCTGGGCACGGTGACGACCGGCGTCTCGCTGCTGGTGATCGTGCTGGCCCTGCTCGCCGCCCGCGCGATGAGGCGCCGCCACGCCGCGTGACATGGCCGAAGACGCGACGCCGGTGGCCGCCGACCGCGTCTATGGCGCGATCTACGACGCCATCGTCGACCATCGGCTCGCGCCCGGCGCGCGCCTGCGCGAGGAGGAGCTGGCCCAGGCCTTCGCCGTCTCGCGCACGCTCGTGCGCCAGGCCCTGCACCAGCTGGCGCAAGATGGCGTCGTCGTGCTGCGGCCCCACCGCGGCGCGCAAGTGCCCGAGCCGACGCGCGAGGAAGGTGCCCATGTGTTCGACGCCCGCCGCGTCATCGAATGCGAGGTCGTGCGCCGCCTGGCCGGGCAGCTCGGGGCGCAGCAGCGCGAGGAGCTCCAGCGGATCGTCGCCGCCGAGGCCCGCGCCATCGCGGCCGGCGACCAGCGAGAGGCGATCCGCCTGTCCGGCGTCTTCCACCTGGAGCTGGCCCGCCTGGCCGGCAATCCCTTGTTCGTGCGCATGCTGGAAGAGCTGCTGCCCACCACCTCCTTGCTGATCGCGCAGTACAAGGCGGCGGGCGAGCCCATGTGCGTGGCGCATGGGCACCAGGCGCTGCTGGACGTGCTGGGCCAAGGCAGCAGCGCGCGATGCGCCACCGAGATGCGCAGGCATCTGAGCGAAATCGAGCGCTCGCTGGACCGGCCGCCGGGCCGCGCGGCCACGCCGCTGCGCGATGTCTTCGGCGGCTACCGCGAGCGGCGCTGAACGGGCCGGAGATTCACCGCCCCGACAGCGCCTCCCAGCGCTCCAGCAGCCCCATCAGCTCGTCCTCGATCTGCGCATGGCGCGCGGTCACCTCGGCGATGCGCTGCGGTGATTCGGTGTACAGCGCCGTGCCGCCGATCAAGGCCGCCAGCTGCGCCTGCTCGGCTTCGAGCGCCTCGATCTTCGCCGGCAGCTCGTCCAGCTCGCGCTGGTCCTTGTAGCTGAGCTTGTTGCTGCGGCGCGGTGCGGCGGGGGCGGCCGCCGGCTGGGCGGACTTGGCTGCGGGCGCCGGGCGCGATGCCGCCTCGAGGGCCGCCGCGCGCGCGGCCTGGGCCTGCCAGTCGGCGATGCCACCTTCGTACTCTCTCCATCGGCCCTCGCCTTCGGCCACCACGGTGCTGGTCACCACGTTGTCGACGAAGCGGCGATCGTGGCTGACCAGGAAGACCGTGCCGTCGTAGTCCTGCAGCAGCTCTTCCAGCAGCTCCAGCGTCTCGATGTCGAGGTCGTTGGTCGGCTCGTCGAGCACCAGCACGTTGGCGGGCCGGGCGAACAGCCGCGCCAGCAGCAGGCGGTTGCGCTCGCCGCCCGACAGGCTCTTGACCGGCGAGTTGGCGCGCTGCGGCGCGAAGAGGAAGTCGCCCAGGTAGCTCATCACGTGCTTGCGCTGCGAGCCGATCTCGATCCATTCGCTGCCCGGGCTGATGGTGTCGGCCAGCGTCTTCTCGTCGTCCAGCACTTCGCGCATCTGGTCGAAGTAGGCGACCTGCAGGTTGGCGCCAGTGCGCACGGTGCCGCTGTCCGGGGCGAGCTGGCCGAGGATGAGCTTCAGCAGCGTGGTCTTGCCGGCGCCGTTGGGGCCGACGAGGCCGACCTTGTCGCGGCGCAGGAAGATGGCCGAGAAGTCGCTCACCACCGGCTTGCCAGCGAAGGACTTGGACACGCCCTCCAGCTCGGCGACCAGCTTGCCCGAGGCCGAGCCGCGGTCGATGTCGAGCCGTACCTTGCCCTGCTGCTCGCGCCGGGCCCGGTGCTCCTCGCGCAGCTTCATCAGGCGCTGCACGCGCGCGACGCTGCGGGTGCGCCGCGCCTCCACGCCCTTGCGGATCCACACCTCCTCCTGCGCGAGCAGCTTGTCGAAGCGGGCGTTGGCCAGGGCTTCGGCTTCCAGCTCGCGCTGCTTGGCGGCCTCGAAGGCGGCGAAGTTGCCGGGGTAGCCGTGCAGGTTGCCCCGGTCGAGCTCGACGATGCGGGTCGCCACGTCATCGAGGAAGGCGCGATCGTGGGTGATCAGCACCAGTGCGCCGCGGAAGGCCTTGAGCAGGCCGGCGAGCCAGTCGATGGCGTCGAGGTCCAGGTGGTTGGTGGGCTCGTCGAGCAGCAGCACGTCGGGCTGCTCGACCAGCGCACGGGCCAGCGCGACCCGCTTCTTGGTGCCGCCGGACAGCTGCGAGATCACGCCGGCGGGGTCCAGCCTCAGGCGCTGCAGGGTCTGGTCGACGCGCTGCTCCCAGGTCCAGCCGTCCAGGGCCTCCAGGCGGGTCTGCAGGGCATCGAGGTCATCGCCAGGCGCATGGGCCTCGAAGCGGGCACGCAGCGCGCGCGCTTCGGCGACGCCCTCGGCAACCGTGTCGAAGACCGTCTTCGTCTCGTCGAAGTGAGGTTCCTGCGGCACGTAGACCACGCGGACGCCCGACTGCACCTGCAGCACGCCGTCGTCGGGCCGGTCCATGCCGGCCAGGATCTTCAGCAGTGAGGACTTGCCGGTGCCGTTGCGGCCGATGAGGCCGACGCGCTCGCCGGATTCGAGCGAGAAATCCGCCCCGTCGAGCAGGGGCACGTGGCCGAAGGCGAGGTGGGCGTTGGAAAGGGTCAGGAGGGCCATGGGCCCGATTGTCCCCGGCCCGGGGTCACGAAACGCGCAGCGCGGCCTGCAGGGCGTCGATGAACATCGCCGCGACGTCGAATCCGGCCTGATCCGCGATCTCCTGGAAGCAGGTCGGGCTGGTGACGTTGATCTCGGTGAGCTGCTCGCCGATCACGTCCAGGCCGATCAACAGCAGGCCGCGTGCGAACAACTTCGGCCCGAGCGCTTCGGCGATCTCGCGGTCGCGCGCCGTCAGCGGCTGCGCCACGCCCTTGCCGCCCGCGGCGAGATTGCCGCGCACCTCGTTGCCCTGCGGGATGCGGGCCAGCGAGAAAGGCACCGGCTGGCCGCCGATCACCAGCACCCGCTTGTCGCCCTGGCTGATGGCCGGCAGGTACTTCTGCACCATCACCGTCTGCGCGCCGTGGCGGTTCAGCGTCTCGATGACGCTGCCCAGGTTGAGGCCATCTTCCTTGACACGGAAGATGCCCATGCCGCCCATGCCGTCCAGCGGCTTGAGGATCACGTCGCGGTGCTCGTCATGAAAGGCGCGGATGTCGGCCGCGTTGCGCGTGACCAGCGTCGGGGCGATGAACTCGGGGAACTCGAGGATGGCCAGCTTCTCGGGGTGGTCTCGCAGCGCCCGCGGCGAGTTGAAGACCCGGGCGCCTTCGGCCTCGGCGCGCTCCAGCAGGTGGGTGGCGTAGAAGTACTCGCTGTCGAAGGGCGGATCCTGTCGCATCAGCACCGCGTCGAAATCGGCCAGGGCTGCGCGGTCCTCCTCCTCGACCTTGAACCAGTCGTGCACCCCGTAGCCGTGGGCGCCGGTGAGCGTGATGTGGCGCACATGGGCTTCGACTTTGCTGCCGCGCCGCCAGGACAGCTCGTGCGGCTCGCAGGCGTACAGCGCATGGCCACGCCGGGCCGCCTCGCGCATCATCGCGAAGGTCGAGTCCTTGTGGATCTTGAACCCGGCCAGCGGGTCGGCGACGAAGAGCAGTTTCATGAGGCGGAAGTGTGCCCCGAAGCGGCCGCCCTGCGCCGGCGGGGGGTCAGGCGGCCGGGACCGGCTCGGTGCGCGTGTTCAGCCAGGCCAGTGCATCTCCACTGAGCTGGGGCGCGAGGCGTTCGCGCACCATGGCGTGATAACGATTGAGCCAGTCGATCTCATCGGCCCGCAGGATGCTGAAGTCGAGGCAGCGGGTGTCTATGGGACACAGCGTCAGCGTCTCGAACTCGAGGAACTCGCCGAACTCGCTGGACGGCGCCGGCACGTTGAGCACCAGGTTCTCTATCCGCACGCCCCAGCGGCCCGGCTTGTACAGCCCCGGCTCGATCGAGGTGATCATGCCGGGCTCCATCGCCATGGTCGTGTCGGGCACGGCCTTGCTGATCGACTGCGGGCCCTCGTGCACGTTGAGGAAGTAGCCGACGCCGTGGCCCGTGCCATGGCCGTATTCCAGGCTCTCGGCCCACAGCGGCGCGCGGGCCAGCGCATCCAGCATGGGGCTCAAGGTGCCGCGCGGGAAGCGTGCGCGGCTGAGCTGCATCGTGCCCTTGAGCACCAGGGTGTAGTCACGCTTCTGCTCGTCCGAGGGCGTGCCTACGGGCCAGACGCGGGTGATGTCGGTGGTGCCGCCCGTGTACTGCGCGCCCGAATCGATGAGCAGCAGGCCGTCGCCTTCGATCACCGCGTGATGCTCCGGCGTGGCGCGGTAGTGCGGCATCGCGCCGTTGGCATTGAAGCCGGCGATGGTGGGGAAGCTCAGTCCCACGAAGCCGCGGCGCTGCGCCCGCTCGGCGCTCAGCTTTTCGTCGATGGTCAGTTCGGTGATGCGCTCGCCGCGCGCCAGCGCCGGCTCCAGCCAGGCGTAGAAGGCGCACATCGCGGCACCGTCCTCTTCCATCGCCTGGCGGATGAAGGCGGCCTCGGCCGCGGTCTTGCGGCTCTTCATCAGGGTGCTGGGGTTGATGGCCTCGATCACCGTCAGGTTGCCGGGCGCGGCCTCGCGCAGGCCGAGCGTGACGCGCTTGGGATCCAGCAGCAGGCGGGCGCCGGGGCCGAGCGCGCCCAGCGCAGCCGGCGCCTGGCCGTAGTCGGCGAGCGCGATGCCCTCGGCGGCGAGCTTCGCCGCCAGCGAGTCGTCCAGCTTCCCGGCGCCGACGAAGAGCGTGGCGTCGTGGTGACTGAGCAGCAGGTGGGCGAGGAAGACCGGGTTGTATTCGACGTCGGCCCCGCGCAGGTTGGTGATCCAGGCGATGTCGTCGACGGTGGAGACGAAGTGGTGGGTGGCGCCCAGGCGCGCCATCGCCTCGCGCAGCAGGGCCAGCTTGGCCGGGCGCCCCACCGCCGCCTGGGGCGCGGCGTGTTCGTAGACCGTGCCGGTCGGCAGGCCGGGGCGCTCGGCCCAGGCGGCCTCGAGCAGGTCGGCATCGGTCAGCAGGCGGATGCCGGCGCGTTCGCACATCGCCCGCAGCTGCTGCGCCGCGGCCAGCCCGAGCACCTGCCCATCCACCGCCAGCGCCTGGCCCTTCTTGACGTGCTCGGCGATCCAGTCCACGTGGTGGGTGGCCGCGCTGGTGGGGATCCTGACGAGCGCGATGCCGCTGCCTTGCAGCTCGGTTTCGGCCTGCGTCCAGTAGCGGCTGTCGGCGAACAGCGCCGCCTCGCCGATGGTGACCACCAGGGTGCCCATGGAGCCGCTGAAGCCGGAGAACCACTCGCGGCCCTGCCAGCGGCCGGGCAGGTATTCGGACAGGTGCGGGTCGCTCGACGGCACCAGCACCGCATCCACCTGGTTCGCGGCCATCACCTCGCGCAGACGGGCAATTCGAAGGCGGGCGGGGGCGGTGCGGGTGTCCATGCGCGGGCTCCTGAAGATGGCCGATCGATTCTAGGAGGCGCCCGTCCGAAGGAAATTCCGAAAACCCATGCCGAAAGCCCCGCCCGCCGCATCCTTCGCCAAATAGGCGCCGTAACACCCCGTATCAAGTTTCGGTTCAGCGGCCCTCAATCCGGCACGGGCCCGGTCGACCACCCTGCGACACACACAACACCGCGGCAAGCTCGCACGCCGGGAACTTCAGGGAGCATGTCATGCAGCGAAGAGCCCTCCTGCGGGCGGCGTCGGCCGTCCCCACCCTTGGCCTGGGCGCGATGATGGGGGGCTGGTCCTCCGCCAGTCGTGCAGAGTCCCGGGTCGTCAGATTCGGCCAGTCGGCCTCGATGACCGGCGGCCAGGCGGCCTACGGTCAGGACATGCGCAACGGCATCGCCGCCGCCTTCGCCGCCGCCTCCGCACAAGAGGGCCGCACCGGGCTGCGCTTCGAGCTCAGCACGCTGGACGACGGCGGCCTGCGCGCCAATTGCATGAAGAACGTGCTCGCGCTGGCGGATACCGACGCGGTCGCCATGCTGGGCCTGACCAGCGGCGTGGGTGCCGAGGCCAGCCTGCCGGTCTTCGAGGACGCGCGCATCGCCCTGCTCGGCACGGCCAGCGGCAACCTCGGCCTGCGCGCCAAGGGCGTCAAGAACGTCTACAACCTGCGGGTCGGGCACGACGCCGAGTACCGGCGCATGACCGGCTACGCGAAGGACTTCGGCATGCAACGCGTGGGCATCGTCTACATGGGCGACGCCGCGGCCAGCAACCTCGAGGCCCTGAAGAAATCGCTGGCCGACGTCAACCTGGCGCCGAAGGTCTCGGTGGCCATTGACCGCAACGCCGCGAACTTCGACGCCGCCGCGCGCGAGCTGCTGGCCGCGAAGCCGGATTGCGTGATGTTCACCACCAACGCCGAGCCCATCTGCAAGATCGTCGAGCTGATGGCGGCGGCGAAGTACCCCGGCCTGTACTACGCCTCCTCCTACTCGGGCCAGGCGCTGATCGACAAGCTGAGTGCCCGCCAGCAGAGCTGCGTGATGAGCGTCGTCGTGCCGCGCCCGTCGAGCATCAGCACGCCGGTGGTGGCCCAGTGCCAGCGCGATCTGGCCCTGGTCAGCAAGGATGCCCGGCCGGGCGTCACCACGCTGGAGGGCTACATCGTCGGCCGCATCGCCGTCGAGGCCGCCTACGCCGCGCAGAGCAGCGGGCGCCTCAGCCGCGCCCGCTTCGGCGAAGTGCTCTCTGCCCTGCGCACCGACCTGGGTGGATTCCCGGTCGATTTCGCCGGCGGCTCGCAAGGCTCGCGCTTCGTCGACCTGATCGCCCTGGACCGCTACGGCCGGCTGGTCGGTTGACGGCCGGCTGACCCTGGAAGGAACACGCCGCATGCAACGCCGCCATTTCATGCTTGCCGGGGCTGCCGGCGCCAGCTGGCCCCAATGGAGCCATGCCGCGAGCCGCACGGTTCGCATCGGCCAGTCCGCCTCGCTGAGCGGCACCCAGACCCAGTACGGCAAGGACGTCAGCCTGGGCCTGACAGCCGCCTTCACGGCCGCCAACAGGGCCGAAGGATCGGGCGGCCTCAGCTTCGAGCTGCAGTCGCTCGACGATGGCGGCGTGAAGGAACGCGTCGTGGCCAATGCCAAGACGCTGATCGACGGCGGCGCGCAGGCTCTGGTCGGCTTCACCAGCGGCATAGGCGCGCAGGATTGCCTGCCCATGATCCAGCAGGCGCAGGTGGCGTTGATCGGCACCGCCAGCGGCAACATGGGCATCCGCACCGGTGCGCCGCGCGACTGCACGGCGCATGTGCGCGCCGGCTACGACGTCGAGTACCGGCAGATGATCTCGTACGTGCGCAGCTACGGCTTCAAGCGCGTCGGCTTCGTCTACCTGCAGGACACCTCGAAGATCAACCTGGCGACCCTCACCGCCGCGCTGGACGCGGCCGGGCTGAAGGAGCCGATGTCGATCGGCGTGGACCGCAATGCCAAGGATGCCGACGCGGCGGCGAAGAAGCTGCTGGCCGCCAAGCTCGACTGCGTCGTCTTCACCACCAACGCCGCACCCGCGCTGGCGATTGCCAAGGCGATGACCAACGGCGGCTACTCCGGCATGCTCTTCGCCTCTTCGCTGGCCGGCCAGGACCTGATCAACGGCGTCCCGCAACTCGGCCGCAGCATGGTGATGAGCCTGGTGGTGCCGCGCCCGACGGCGCTGGGCATGGGCGTGGTCTCTCAGTGCGTGCGCGACCTGGCCGCCGTGGACAGCGGCGCCAAGCTCGGCGTCACCGTGCTCGAGGGCTACATCGCCGGCCGGGTCACGGTGGAAGCCGCCCGCCAGGCCACCCAGCGCGGCGGCGGCGATCCGAGTCGCGCCCGCATCCTCGAAGCGCTGGCCAATCTCAAGCTCGACCTGGGCGGCTACCGCGTCGCCTACGAAGGCGGCCAGAGCCAGGGCTCGCGATATGTCGAGTTGGTGATCATTGACCGGTTTGGACGCATTGCTGGCTAGCGCGAGCTAGCCAGCAATGCGACCGAACCGGTCGACTGTTGAGCTCCCCCGAGCCCCCTCCGGGAGTGGGCTCCCGCATGCAGTGGGCTCCCACCCGACCTCCCTCCGAGAGGGAGGCCTCAGCATGAATGCCGATGGCCCGTGCCCTTGGTCCGTCATGCCAGTGCCCTCCTCCCGGAGGAGGGCTGGGAGGTGTAGCCGGACTGACCGGAGCCCCCTCTCGGAGGGGGCTCGGGGGAGCCCAACAGTCGGCGTCACGCCTCCCAGAGTCCGCATTGCGGACTCTGGGAGCGTCCAGCCTCTGAGTCGCAAGGCGACTCAGAGGCTGGTGCGCAGCTTCCAGATCTCCGGGAACAGTACGGTATCCAGCATCTTGCGCAGGTAGCTCACGCCGCCGGTGCCGCCGGTGCCGCGCTTGAAGCCGATCACGCGTTCCACGGTCGTCACGTGGCGGAAGCGCCAGAGGCGGAAGGCATCCTCCAGGTCGGTCAGCTCCTCGCCGAGCTGGTAGAGATCCCAGTTCGCCTCGGGATGGCGATAGACCTGCAACCAGGCCTGCTCGACCCCGTCGTCAGCCACGTAGGCCTGGGTCCAGTCGCGATCGGTGTGGCTCGCGGGCACCGCGATGCCACGGCGCGCCAGCAGCCGCAGGGATTCGTCGTACAGCGAAGGCGCCTTCCACGCCGACTCGACGATCGCCAGCAGGTCCGGCCGGTGGGCATGTGGCTTGAGCATCGAGGCGTTCTTGTTGCCCAGCATGAACTCGATGCAGCGGTATTGCCAGCTCTGGAAGCCGCTGGACTGCGCGAGGTAGGGCCGGATGGCCGAGTACTCGGGCGGCGTCATCGTGGCCAGCACATCCCAGGCGTGGACGAGCTGTTCCATGATCTTCGAGACGCGGGCCAGCATCTTGAAGGCCGGCGGCAGCTGGTCGGCCGCGATCGCGGCGACGGCAGCACGCAGCTCGTGCAGCATCAGCTTCATCCACAGCTCGCTCGTCTGGTGCTGCACGATGAACAGCATCTCGTTGTGGTCGGGCGACAGCGGGTGCTGCGCGTTCAGCACCGCGTCGAGCTGAAGGTAGTCGCCATAGCTCATGTCGCGCGAGAAATCGAGCTGGGCGCCCTCCTCCTTCACGATGGCCTCGCCGCGCGCCGCCTCGCCGGCGCCCTGGTGCATGGGGCAGGAACTCATGTCACGGCCGCCTTTTGGTTGAAGCGCGCCTCGCGCCATTGCTCGGTGGAAAGGATCTCGGACAGCGCAGTCACGGCGTCGTGCACGTCCACGAAGCGCGTGTACAGCGGCGTGAAGCCGAAGCGCAGCAGGTCCGGTTCCGCCTCGCTGCCATCGCCGGCGCGGAAGTCGCCGATCACGCCGCGCGCGATCAGCGCCTGCATCACCGCGTAGGCCGTTGCGCTCGCGCAAGCCAGTGACACCTGGCTGCCGCGCCGCTCGCGATCGGCCGGGCCGACGGAGCGCAGGCCATGGCCGGCGCACCGTGCCTCGACCTGGGCGATGAAGAGGTCCGACAGGGCCAGCGACTTGGCGCGCAGCGCGGCCATGCCGCCCAGCGGCTCGGCGGCCAGCAGCGTGTCGACGCCGCATTCGAGCACCGACAGGCCGATCACCGAAGGCGTGCCGCACAGGTAGCGCGAAACGCCCTCGGCGGGCCGGTAGGCGGTGTCGAAGGTGAACGGCGAGGCATGGCCCATCCAGCCGGACAGGGGCTGCCAGAAGCGGTCCGTGTGCCGGGGATGGGTCCAGACGAAGGCCGGCGCGCCCGGGCCGCCGTTGAGGTACTTGTAGCCGCAGCCGATGGCGAAGTCCGCATCCGCGGCGTGCAGGTCGACCGGGACGGCGCCGGCCGAGTGGCACAGGTCCCACAGCGCCAGCGCGCCCACCTGGTGAGCGCGCGCCGTGAGGCCGGCCATGTCGTGGATGGCGCCGGTGCGGTAGTTCACCTGGGTCAGCATGAGCACCGCGACGCGATCGTCCAGGCGGTCGGCAATCTCGTGGCTGGCGGCCAGCTCCAGCTCGAAGCCGTGCTGCCGAGCCAGCGACTGGGCGATGTACAGGTCGGTCGGGAAGTTGCTGCGCTCCGACAGGATCACGCGGCGGCCCGGTCGATCCACCTTGGCGATCTCGATCGCGGCGCTGAGCACCTTGTAGAGGTTCACCGAGGTCGCATCGGCCGCCACCACCTCGCCCGGCCGCGCACCGATGAGGCGGGCGATCTTGTCGCCCACGCGTTGCGGCAGCGTGATCCAGCCCGCGGTGTTCCAGCTGCGGATCAGGCCCTCGCCCCATTCGCGCTGCACCACCTCGGCGGCGCGGGCCGGGGCGGCGGCGGGCATCACGCCGAGCGAGTTGCCATCGAGGTAGTTCACGCCCTCGGGCAGGGTGAAGAGGCTGCGCAGTTCGCGCAGGGGATCGCTCGCATCGAGCGCCGCGCAGTCATCGCGGGTCAGTGTCTCGGCCATGGTGGAGGTGGGGGTCAAAGTTCGCGGAGCACCGCGCGGACGGGGGAAGCGTCGGCAGTGACGAGTTTCAGCGGCAAGGCGATCAGCTCGTAGTCGCCTTCGGGCACGGCATCGAGCACCAGGTTCTCCAGCACGCGGATGCCGCGCCGGCGCAGCACCTGGTGGCTGGGCAGCTCCTTGCTGGTGGCCGGATCGACGCTGGCCGAGTCGATGCCCACCAGCAGCACGCCGCGGTCGGCCAGCAGCTCGACGAGGGTCGCGTCGAAGGACGGCAGGTCGTCGTCGAACCGATCCTGCGGCATGGCCGCGTAGGTGCGCACCAGCACGCGCGGCGGCAGGTCTTCGCCCAGCGCGTGGGCGAGGTGCTCGGCCTTCACCAGCGGCCCGCAGCCTATCGCGTGCACCACGCGGCAGCGGCCGAGGTAGGCGTCGAGGTCGACCAGGCCGATGGGCGCGCCTTCCGGGTCGTAATGCAACGGTGCGTCCGCATGCGCGCCGATGTGGGGTGACAAGGTGATCGCCGACACGTTGACCGGGCATCCCGGACCGATGCTGGCCACCCACTGCTGCTGGTAGGCGGTGTCACCGGGGAAGACCGGCGCGCCGGCGTGGACCGGCGGCGAGATGTCCCACAGGCGCCTGGCGGGCGGGTGGGAGGTCGGGGCGCTGCGCATGGAAAAAGTATAGACCTGAATAGTTGACAAGTGAAGTAATTGCGCTCAAGAATGCTCTGGCCACCTCAGGCGAGGCCGCACGACGTGCGCCCTCGCCACCCTGACGGCCTTCCGGAGCGACCCGATGCCCTCGTCCCTGCTGCCCAGCGCTCTTGCCGACACCTTTGCGCGCGACCGGCTGCCGCCGCCCGATCAGTGGCCGGAGCTGCTGTTCGAGCTGCCGGAGCTTCAGTTCCCTTCGCGGATGAACTGCGTGGCCGAGCTGCTCGATGCACACGTGGCGGCCGGCCGTGGCGATCGGCTGGCGATCCAGGGCGAAGGCGTGCGCTGGACCTTCAGCGAGCTGCAGGCCTTGGTCAACCGCATCGCCAACGAGCTCGTGCAGGGCATGGGGCTGGTCAGCGGCAACCGCGTACTGCTGCGCGGCGCGAACACGCCGATGCTGGCGGCCTGCTGGCTGGCAGTGGTCAAGGCCGGCGGCATCGCGGTCGGCTCCATGCCGCTGCTGCGGGCCAAGGAGCTCCGCCAGATCATCGACAAGGCCGAGATCACCCATGCCCTGTGCGATGCGCGCCTGGCCGAAGAGCTGGAGCTGGCGCGCGCTGGCGGCGGCGCAGCGAGCCTGCGTGAGGTCGCCCTCTTCCACAGCGCATCGACCGAGGGGCTGGAAGCCCGTGCGGCTGCCCGCGCGCCCGACTTCGACACCTTCGAGACCTCGGCCGACGATGTCTGCCTCATGGCCTTCACCTCCGGCACCACCGGCGTGCCGAAGGCCACGATGCATTTCCACCGCGACGTGATGGCCGCTTGCGCCTGTTGGCCCCGGCACGTGCTGCGCGCCACGGCAGACGACCGATTCATCGGCAGTCCGCCGCTGGCCTTCACCTTCGGCCTGGGCGGATTGCTGCTGTTCCCGTTCTCGATCGGTGCCTCCACCATCCTGGTCGAGAAGGCCTCGCCGGATGCGCTGCCCGCGGCGATCCAGCGCTACGGCGCCAGCGTCTGCTTCACCGCGCCCACCTCGTACCGGGCGATCGCTCTCGCGATGAAGGCCGAGCCGGAGCGCTTCGACCTGGGTTCCCTGCGCAAGTGCGTCTCGGCCGGCGAAGCCCTGCCCGCCGCCACGCGCACGCTCTGGCGCGAATCCACCGGCATCGAGATCGTCGACGGCATCGGCTCGACCGAGATGCTGCACATCTTCATTTCGGCCGACGAGACGCACGCCAAAGCCGGTGCGACCGGCCTGCCGGTGCCGGGCTACCGCGCGGCAGTCCTCGATGATGCCGGCCGCGAGCTGCCTCCGGGGCAGGTCGGGCGCCTGGCCGTCAAGGGCCCGACGGGCTGCAAGTACCTTTCCGACGAGAGGCAGAAGCAGTACGTCAAGGACGGCTGGAACGTCACCGGCGACGCCTATCTGGTCGATGCCGATGGCCAGTTCGTCTACCAGGCGCGCACCGACGACATGATCATCAGCGGCGGCTACAACATCGCCGGCCCGGAGGTCGAGAGCGCGCTGCTCCTGCATCCGGCCGTGGCCGAATGCGGCGTGGTGGGCCTGGCAGACGACGACCGGGGCCAGATCGTGAAAGCCTTCGTCGTCCTCAAGCCCGGCTTCGCAGGCGACGAGGCCATGACGCGCGCGCTGCAGGACTTCGTCAAGAAGACGATCGCGCCCTACAAGTACCCGCGGGCCATCGAATACCGCCCTGCGCTGCCCCGCACCGAGACGGGCAAGCTGCAGCGGTTCCGCCTGCGCCAAGACGCCTGAACACCAGGAAACCGACACCATGCACAAGATCCTGCAACCCGCCCACTGGGCCCCGCCCCGCGGCTATGTCAATGGCGTCGCCGCCCGCGGCACGCAAGTCTTCGTGGCCGGCCAGATCGGCTGGAACGCCGACGGCCGCTTCGAGACCGACGACCTGGTCGAGCAGACGCGCCAGGCGCTGCTGAATGTCCGCACCGTGCTGGCCGAGGCCGGCGCGACGCCCGAACACATCGTCCGGATGACCTGGTACCTCGTCGACCGCGCCGAGTACCTGGCGCGGGCCAAGGAGATTGGCGCGGCCTTCCGCGACACCATCGGCTCCTACTCGATCGCCATGACGGCGGTCCAGGTGGCCGCGCTGATCGAGCAGCGGGCCAAGGTCGAGATCGAGGTCACCGCCGTCGTCCCCCAGTGACAGCCCACCCGGGCGGCGTCGTACCGCCACCTCCCTCCGGGAGGGGCAGGGAAGGGCCAAAAACACGAAGGCCGCCCGAAGGCGGCCTCGTCGCGGGGTGCAGTAACGTCAGACCGAGAAACTCGAGCCGCAACCACAGGTGGTGCTGGCGTTCGGGTTCTTGATCACGAACTGGGCGCCCTGGAGGTCTTCCTTGTAGTCGATCTCGGCGCCCATCAGGTACTGCAGGCTCATCGCGTCGATCAGCAGCGTGACGCCGTTCTTCGACATCTGCGTGTCGTCCTCGTTGACGACCTCGTCGAAGGTGAAACCGTACTGGAAGCCGGAGCAACCGCCGCCTTGGACGAAGACGCGCAGCTTCAGCTCGGGGTTGCCCTCTTCAGCCACGAGGTCGGCCACCTTGGCAGCAGCGCTGTCGGTGAAAAGGATGGGGGCGGGCATCGCGCCGGCTTCGGTGACGGTGGCTTCGGCCAGGGCGGTCATGGTGGGTTCCTCGGGTGCGGCAAATGGGCTTGGGGTCAGGCTTCGTTCGATGCGGCCAGCTTCAAGGCGGGTTTGTCGGCTTCATTGGACTGATGCCGCAATTCACCATCGATGGTGGCGCCCTGGTGCATTTCAAGGGCCTCGTAGCGGACGTCGCCGACTATTCGGGCCTTGGGCTGGATCTCCAGCAGTTCGGTGGAATGCACCGGGCCAGCGACCTGCCCGTTGATGATCACATGGCCGGCCATCACCTTGCCATGGACCCGGGCATTTTCGCTGATCACGAGCAAGCTGGCGCGATCGGCGTTGGCGACCACGTCGCCGTGGATCTCGCCGTCGATGCGCAAGCCGTCTGAAAACCGCAGCTCGCCGTGGATGGCGGTGCCTTCGCCGATCAAGCTGCGGATGGGGGGTTGCTTCTTGAAGCGGAATCCCATGGGATGTTCTCCTGGTGTGGCAGGCCCAACGCGGCGCTTTTCAGGACGACAGCCTGGCCATCTGGGTGGCCATCACCGTGCCGGCGCCGTTCAACACCCTCACTTGAGCTGTTTTTACCACGGCCCCCTGCGGATGATCGATGCGACCCTCGATGCGTGCGTACTGCTTCACTTGAAGCGGCTGCGCACCGCCGGGAAGGCTCACTGACCAGGGCTGGCCGTTCATCTCGCCGTTGAGCGTGAGCTCGTATCGCCCGTCGAAGGTCGTCGCGGGCCTGCCGTTCTGCATGACCAGCAACTGATAACGCAGCTGGCCCACGCCGGCCGTCTCGATCTGGAAGCTGCGCACGGCGACTCCCTGCGTGCCGGCAACGGGCAACAGGCGCTCGAAGAACGCGAGGTCGCCCTTGAGGGCCAGGTTGTCGGCCTCGGCCTGCTTGAGCTGCGCGGCCAGGCGCTCCTGAGCCACCTTCTCGGCCTTGAGCAGGCTGTCGGCCGTGTTGGAGATGCCCTGGGCGCGCTCGGTCTGGTCTCGCAGGGCCTCGAGTTCGGCGCGCAGTCGGATCACCTCGGCCTTCGCGCTGCGATCCAGGCCGGCGATGTCCTTGCCAAGCTCGAAGGCCCACAACGCGATGGCCGCCGAAAAGCCCAGCGCAACGGCAAACACCGCCCACCGCAGCGGCCAGGGCAGGTGACTTCGCACGATCACGCGCGGAGCGCTGATCGAAAGGCGGCGACGCAACAGCTTGAAGCGCATCGTGTCCGGAAGTGACTCTTGGGCCGGAAGGCGCGAAAGGCCGCAGAAGCGGCCTTTCGTCGTCTTGTCGTCGGAGCGGTATCAGCGCTTGCTGAACTGCTTGCGGCGGCGGGCGCCGTGCAGGCCGACCTTCTTGCGCTCCACTTCGCGCGCGTCACGCGTCACGAAGCCGGCGTTGCTCAGGTCGGGCTTCAGCGCCGCGTCGTAGTCGATCAGCGCGCGGGTGATGCCGTGGCGGACGGCACCGGCCTGGCCGGATTCGCCACCACCGTGCACGTTGACCTTGATGTCGAAGGCTTCGCCGTTGCCCGTCAGCAGCAGCGGCTGCTTGACGATCATGATCGAGGTCTGGCGGCCGAAGTATTCCTCGACGGGCTTGCCGTTGACCGTGATCAGGCCAGCGCCCTTCTTGATGAACACGCGGGCGACCGAAGATTTGCGGCGGCCGGTGCCATAGTTCCAATTACCGATCATCACCGCTCCTTAGATTTCCAGCGCCTTGGGCTGCTGGGCGGCGTGCGGGTGCGTATCGCCCGCGTACACCTTCAGCTTCTTGATCATCGCGTAGCCCAGCGGGCCCTTGGGCAGCATGCCCTTGACCGCCTTCTCGAGCGCGCGGCCCGGGTGCTTGGCTTGCATGTCCTTGAACTTCGTGGCGTAGATGCCGCCGGGGAAGCCCGAATGACGGTAGTAGATCTTGTCGTTGGCCTTGTTGCCGGTGACACGGATCTTGTCGGCGTTCAGGACGATGATGAAGTCGCCGGTGTCCACGTGAGGCGTGTAGATGGCCTTGTGCTTGCCGCGCAAACGGAGTGCCACTTCGCTGGCAACACGTCCGAGCACCTTGTCGGTGGCGTCAATCACAAGCCACTCGTGCTTCACCTCGGCCGGCTTGGCGCTGAAGGTTTTCATGAGGAGCTGCTGAAAGAGAAGAGAAACGGCTGTTCGAACGGCTGGCCGGCCTGATGAACCTTCGGTACCGCTTAAACATGGGCCGGGTCGTCAGACGACCACGGCCGGCGGCCTCTCGGGCGCACCGGGCACCTTGCGCTGCAGCCCCCCCGTTGGCCGTTGCCATCACGCCGTGAGGCGTCATGGGCACGCCGTGAGGCGTAGAGGGTTGCGCGGCACAAAGCCCGTTCTCCCCGCCGAAAACGGGAAAGCCCGCGAGTATACCCGAGGCGGGCCGGACGGCAAGGACCATCAGGCGGCGAAAGCACAGGGGCATTGGTGCAGCGACTCCAAGGCGAATCGCTAGACTAGGGTAATCACTTAGATTAAGGACGGCATGCATGGCCCACCCAGAGGATCAGGCCGCGTCAGGCACGCCGCCCGCGGCGAATGCCAAGGCCGCCGCCCCGGCCTTTCAGTGGATCCCCATCCGCTCGCTGGCTCCGCGGCACAGGCCGAAGGTGCTGGCCCACCTGTTGTCGCTGACCCCGGAGGACCGCTACCTGCGCTTCGGCTACGCGGCGAGCGACGCCCAGATCGGGCGCTACGTCGACCTCCTCGAATTCGACCGGGACGAGGTGTTCGGCATCTTCAACCGCAAGCTCGAATTGATCGCCCAGGCGCACCTGGCTTATCTGCCGGACTCCGCCCACACCCGTCACGCCGCCGAGTTCGGGGTGTCCGTCCTGCCCAAGTCGCGCGGCCGGGGCTTCGGCGCGCGACTGTTCGACCACGCCGTGCTGCATGCTCGCAACCGCGGCGTCGACACGATGATCATCCACGCGCTGTCCGAGAACGCCGCCATGCTGCGGATTGCGCGCAATGCCGGCGCGAAGGTCGAGCGCGAAGGCGGTGAATCTGAAGCCCGCCTGCGCCTGCCGCCCGAGACCCTGGGTTCCATGCTGGAGGAGATGGTCGAGAACCAGGCCGGTGAGATCGACTACCAGCTCAAGAGCAATGCCCAGCGCGTGGACGGCCTTCGCCGCCTCATCGGCGAGATCAAGGCCGGCATCCGCAAGGTGCGCAGTTCCGTGATCGAGTAGCCGTCCGGCCGGCGCGTAGGATGCGCCGATGCCAGATGCACCCGGTCCTGCCCCGACCCCCATGGAAGCGCCCTACGCCGGACTGGAGCCGGCGGTAGTGCTCGATGCGCTGTACGCAGCAGGCTTTGCCTGCGACGGCCGACTGCTGCAGCTCAATTCGTACGAGAACCGGGTCTACCAGGCGCCACTCGAGGACGGCCGCGTCGTCGTCGCCAAGTTCTACCGGCCCGGGCGCTGGAGCGACGAGCAGATCGCCGAGGAGCACAGCTTTGCACTGGAGCTGGCCGCCGCCGAGATCCGGGTCGTGCCGCCGTTGACCCTGGAGATTGCGGACGGCCTGCACGTCGACCCGGCCTGCCCGACGCTGGGCCACTTCGGCGTGGCGCCGCAGCAGCGCTTCCGGTTCTCCGTCAGCGACCGTCGCGCGGGCCGCGCCCCGGAACTGGAGCAGCCGGAAACGCTGGCCTGGATCGGCCGGCTCCTGGCGCGTCTGCACAGCGTCGGGCGCCGCGAACCGTTCGCCCATCGCCGCAAGATCGACATGACCACCTTCGGCCGGGCGCCGCGGCAACGCCTCATCGACGCAGGTTTTGTCGACCCCGAGATCGACAGCGGATGGATCGCTGCGAGCGAAGAGGCGCTGGACCAGGCCGAGCGCGCCTTCGAGCGTCACGGAGCGCTGCACCTGCTGCGCCTGCACGGCGACTGCCACGCCGGCAATGTGCTCTGGCGCGAGGACAGCGGACCGCACTTCGTCGATCTAGACGACTGCTGCATGGGCCCGCCCATCCAGGACCTGTGGATGCTTCTCCCGGGCGAACGCGCCGCCGTGGACGCCGCCCTGCACCACCTGCTCGACGGCTACCGCGACTTCCAGGACTTCGACGACCGCGAGTTGCTGCTCATCGAACCGCTGCGCACCTTGCGTATGGTCCACCACAGCGCCTGGCTGGCCGAGCGCTGGCGCGACCCGGCCTTCCCCATCGCCTTCCCTTGGTTCGCGAGTCCGGCCTACTGGAGCCAGCAGACGATCGACCTGCGCGAGCAGATCGATCGCATGCGGGACGCAGGCTAGCTTCAGGCCGCCAGCAACTTCGTCACCCGCTGCACGTACGCCGCGGGATCCTCCAGATGCCCGCCCTCGGCCAGCAGCGCCTGGTCGAACAGGATCTGCGCCAGGTCTTCGAAGCGAGGGTCGCCGTCCAGCCGCTTGACTAGCGCGTGGTCGGCGTTCACCTCGAGGATCGGCCGGGTCTCGGGCGCCTGCTGGCCGGCCTGTTTCAGCATGCGGGCCAGATGGGCGCTCATGTCGCCCTCTTCCACCACGATGCAGGCGGGCGAATCGACCAGGCGCGTCGTCACGCGCACGTCCTTGGCCCGGTCCTTCAGGGCCTCCTTCAGCTTCTCCAGCGTCGGCTTGAAGGCCTCGGCCACTTCCTCGGCGTGCTTCTTCTCTTCCTCGTCCTGCAGCTTGCCCAGGTCGAAGGCGCCCTTGGCCACGCTTTGCAGCGCATGGCCTTCGAACTCGTGCAGATGCGACAGCAGCCACTCGTCGACGCGATCGGTCAGCAGCAGCACCTCGATGCCCTTCTTGCGGAAGACCTCCAGCTGGGGGCTGGACTTGGCGGCAGCCAGCGAATCGGCGGTGATCACGTAGATCGCCTCCTGACCCTCCTTCATCCGCTTGACGTAGTCGGCCAGTGAAACGCCTTCATCCGCCTGGGTCGAAGCAAACCGGAAGAGCTTGGCCAGGCGCTCCTGGTTCTGGAAGTCCTCGCCGACGCCTTCCTTCAGCACGGCGCCGAACTCCTTCCAGAAGCTCATGTACTTGGCCCGGTCTTCGGCGCTCTCGCTGTCGGCCAGCGTTTCCAGCATGGACAGGACGCGCTTGGTCGAGCCCTCGCGGATGGCCTTCACGTCGCGGCTTTCCTGCAGCAGCTCGCGGCTCACGTTGAGCGGCAGGTCGGCCGAGTCGATCACGCCCTTGACGAAACGCAGGTACACCGGCATCAGAGACTCGGCGTCGTCCATGATGAAGACGCGCTTGACGTAGAGCTTGACGCCGCCGCGCTTGTCGCGGTTCCACAGGTCGAAGGGCGCCTTGGCGGGGATGTACAGCAGCTGCGTGTACTCGCTGCGGCCCTCGACGCGGTTGTGGGTGTAGGCCAGCGGCGGCTGGCTGTCGTAGCTCAGCTGCTTGTAGAACTCCTGGTACTCGGCGTCGGTGACGTCGGCCTTGGGCCGGGCCCATAGTGCGGCGGCCTTGTTGACCGTCTCCCACTCGTCCTTGGCGACCTGCTTGCCGGCTTCCTGGTCCCACTCCTCCTTGCGCATCAGGATGGGCAGCGAGATGTGGTCGGAGTACTTGGAGACGATGGAGCGCAGCTTCCAGGCCGCGAGGAACTCGGACTCCTCTTCCCGCAGGTGCAGGATCACGTCGGTGCCGCGGGCCGGCTTGTCGATGGTCTCCAGGTCGTATTCGCCCGTGCCTTCGGAACTCCAGCGCACGCCCTCGTTGGCCGGCAGGCCGGCACGGCGCGATTCGACGGTGATGCGGTCGGCCACGATGAAGCCCGAATAGAAGCCGACACCGAACTGGCCGATGAGGTTGGCGTCCTTCTTCTTCTCGCCCTCGAGCGAGGCCATGAACTCGCGAGTGCCGCTCTTGGCGATGGTGCCCAGGTGGGCGGCGGCCTCCTCGGCGCTCATGCCCACGCCGTTGTCCCGAATGGTGATCGTCTTGGCCTCCGCGTCGACGATCAGCTTGATCTCCAGGTTGGGCTGATCCTCGAAGAGCTCGGGCTTGTCCAGGGCCTCGAAGCGCAGCTTGTCGCAGGCGTCGGAGGCGTTGGACACCAGCTCGCGCAGGAAGATCTCCTTGTTGGAGTAGAGCGAGTGGGTGACGAGGTGCAGGATCTGCTTGACTTCGGCCTGGAAGGCGTGGGTGTGCTTGGTCATGATCGGCAGGCAGGTTTTCGACGGGCGGGGAGTTTAGGGCGGCGGACGGGATTTCAAGGCCCGGGATCACCAGCGCTTCCACCACGGCTTCTTGTCGGCCGGGGCCGCCGGCGGCAGCGGGCCGTCGCTGAGTTCCTGCCACAGGCCCTCCGCGCCAGGGCCGCCTTCGTCATGCTTGAAGCCGACCAGCGCCTGAGCCAGCTTCAGCGGAATCTCGAACATCTCGTCCACGCCCCGCGCGCCGGCTGAAGCCTGCAGCTGGCGCTGCTCTGCATCGATGCGGGCATAGGGTACCGGCAGATCGCCTTCGGCCTGCAGGTGATCCGGCGCCTGCTGCGCATCGTGCAGGACACGCCAGAGCCGCTCGCCGCCCCGCCAGGCCTCCGCCCGGGACACCATCACATGCTCCTCGACCACGCAGGCGACCAGCTCGGCACTGGCCGACAGGGCCGCGAGCGACTCCGGCGCCACCCACCGATGCTCGGCGCGCAGCGCCGCCACCAGCAGCCAGCCGCCCGGGAGGGTGCAGCAGCCGAGGCGCACATCGCCAAAGGGCGCTCGCCGCCCGGTGGGCGAGGCATCGAGATCGGCCAGCACCTGCTCGGGCAGCTTGCCTCGCACAGCCAGCCAACTCATCGCGTAACCCATGGTTTGTCAGTCTCCGGCCCGGACCTTTGCAGCAGCTTCGACGCGCGCCCGCAGTGCGGCGCGTCGCGCGAGGCTTTCGGCCGGCCAGTGCCGCTCGCGTTCGTAGTACTCCGGCACCGCTGGCGTGGCCGGGGGAAGAAGCACCCACGGCAGCTTGCTGGCCGTGAAGATGTGGATGTCGGGCGGCAGGCGATCCGGCTCGTCCAGCGTGCCCACCCGCACGAAGCTCACCGAAGGTCCGGCCCCGGCGTAGTGGCTCCACAGCGCCACCCAGCAGCTCGGGCAACGGTAGATCTGCTGGCCGGCGCCGCTCTCGCTCGGCGTGTGCACCTTCACCGGCTCGCCGGCCAGCAGCATGACCCGATCGGACTCGATCATCGCGTTGATGACGAAGGCGGAGCCCGTCTCGCGCTGGCACCACCGGCAGTGGCAGCAGTGGACGAAAAGCGGTCGCGTCTGCATCCGGTAGCGCACCTTCCGGCAGTCGCAGCCGCCGTCGAGGGGAAACCCGTCGCTCATGTCGCCTCCTGCCAATGCCACAGCCCGCCGTCGTGCCGCACGCGCCCGTCCTGTGCCAGCTTGACCAGGTGCGCGGTCAAGGAGCGGGCGGCGATGCCGTGGCGAGAGGCCGGCACATCGCCGTAGACCGTGGGCACCAGCGCTTCGGCGCTGGCCTGGCGGGCCTCGCGCAATGCGGCCGCCACCTTGGCCTCTCGGGCGTGCCGGTGCGCGATGAGCCTTCGCACCTCCACCTGCGGTTCGGCCATCAGGAACCCATGGCCCGGCGCGAACCACTCGAGACCATCGATGGCGAGCAGCTTGTCCAGCGATGCCAGGTAGCTGGCCATGTCGCCGTCGGGCGGGTTGATCACCACCGTCGAGCCCTGCATCACGTGGTCGCCGGTGAAGAGCATGCCCTCCTCCTCCAGCAGCCAGCAGACGTGGTTGGAGGCGTGGCCGGGCGTGTGCACGGCGCGCAGCGTCGCGCCCTCGCCCAGCATCAGGCGATCGCCTTCGACCGGCTCGACCTGCGGCGCGAAGCCGGCGTCCTGCCACTCGGGGTGTTCGGCGATGCGGCCCAGCACCGGTGCACCGGTCAGCTCGGCCAGCCGGCGTGCGGCGGGGGAGTGATCCTTGTGGGTGTGCGTCGTCAGGATGCGCACGATGTGGCCCGGGGACGCGGCGGCGATGACGGCCTGCAGATGGGCCTCGGTGTGCTCGTCGTCGGGACCGGGGTCGATCACGGTCACTTCGCTGCCGCCGGGCGCGCGCAAGAGGTAGGTGTTGGTGCCCGGCCCGGTCATCACCGAGCCGTTGGAACAGGTGATGCGCGTCACCCGGTCCGACAGGCGCACCGGCTGCAGCGCCGGCAGCTCGAAGCACACGTTGCCCAGGCCCACCGGGTCGAGCCGGGCGATCTCGGCATAGGCCCATTCGCCGGGCAGCACCGGGCGCACCTTGCCGGCCGCATCGCGCCCCAGGCGGGGCATCATGCGCGGCGGATGCCTGCGGGTTCGGGCGTCGGCCAGGATCTCGGCCACGGTGCCGAAGCGGCCCAGGTCCTTCAGGGTCTCGCGTGTCACCGGCAACAGCTTCAGGCCGCGCGCCGGCTCCAGCGCCTGCGCCGGCGTGAGCCACGCCAGCTCCAGGGCCTCGCCGGCATCGACGACGGGCACCTGGCCGCCCGGGACGCGTGCCACGAAGAATCGGGTGTCGAAGCGCTTGGGCAGGCCGGGTGGCGTCAGCCAGTGGCTGTGGTACGCCAGCGCTCCGGCATCCAGCCGCAGGCGGTGCCTCTCGCACAGGGCGGTGAAGTCGGCGCCGGTGCGCACCAGGTGACGCTCGTGATGCGCCGCCTCGACCGCGCCGGCACTGGCGTACAGCAGGCCGACCTCCTCGAAGCATTCGCGCACCGCAGCCACCGCGTAGGTCATCGCGCCGGCGGCCAGGCCCAGGCGCTCGTTGGCCGCCTGCTCGTGGTCGCCGTCGCAGCGCGCGGCCAGCGCGGCATCCTCTTCATCGAGCACCCCGCCCGGGAAGACCCAGACACCGCTGCGCAGGTCGTCGCCTCGCTCGGCGCGGCGCAGCATCAGCACCTCCGGCGTGCCGGAGGCACCGTCGCGCAGGACGATGACGCTGGCAGCCCGGCGCGCGCCTTCGGCGTCTCGCTCGTGGTCGGTCAGGCGGGAGGAAACGGCGATGTCGGCACTCATGCCGGCATTGTCTGCCTCGCCCGGCCCGACGCGAGCAGCGCGGAGATGTCCGACTCGCTGTAGCCGGCCTCCAGCAGCAGCTCGCGGGTGTGCTGGCCGAGCAGGGGCGCGGAGCGCGGGGCATTGGGGCGGCTGCGTCCGAAGCGGGGTGCCGGGGCCGGCTGCAGCACGCCGCCGACGTCGACGAAGGACTGGCGTTGCTGGGCGTGCGGATGCGCAGCCGCTTCAGCCATCGTCAGCACAGGACTGGCGCAGGCGTCGCTGCCCTGCAGCAGCTCGGTCCACTCGTCCCGCGTGCGCTGCCTGAACAGCGCGGCGAGCGCCTCGCGCATTTCGGGCCAGAGGAGCCGGTCGTACTGGCGTTCGACGAAGCGCGGAGCCAGGCCGATCCGGTTCGCCAGCTCGGCGAAGAACTTCGGCTCCAGCGCACCCACCGCGAGCCATTTGCCGTCGGCCGTCTCGTAGGTCGAATAGAACGGCGCCGCGCCGTCGAGCAGATTGGAGCGGCGCCGGCTCGCGTCCCACAGCCCACCCGCAGCCAGGCCGTGGAAGAGCGAGAGCAGCGAGCCCACGCCATCGACCATGGCCGCATCGACCACCTGCCCGCGGCCCGACCGCTGGCGCTCGAACAGGGCCGCCAGCACGCCGACCGTGAGGTACAGCGCGCCCCCACCGTAGTCGCCCACGAGGTTCAGCGGCGGGACCGGGCCGGGCCGCTCATCGCTGCCGTCGCCCTGGCCGCCGATGGCGTGCAAGGCACCGGACAGCGCGATGTAGTTGATGTCGTGCCCGGCCACCTGCGCCAGCGGCCCGGACTGGCCGTAGCCCGTCATGCGGCCGTACACCAGGCCGGGATGCCGCGCGTGGCAATCCTCCGGGCCCAGTCCGAGCCGCTCGGCGACTCCCGGACGCCAGCCCTCGATCAGCACGTCGGCGCTCGCGATGAGGCGGTGCGCCGCCTCGCGTCCGACGTCGCTCTTCAGGTCCAGCGCGATCGAGCGGCGGCTGCGCGCCGGCACGTCGAACCGGGGCTCCACCGGCACGCCCAGGCCGCTCGGCTCCAGCCGATCGATGCGGACCACGTCCGCGCCGAGATCCGCCAGCAGCATCGCGCACATCGGCCCCGGCCCGATGCTTGCCAGCTCGATCACCCGCAGGCCATGCAAGGGACCCATCTGCCTCCACCTCGGCCAGTCGTTGAAAGGCGCTGAGACTAGCATCGGGCCGATGGCCTCACCCTCCCCTGTTCTGCGCATCGAGCCGGCCGGCTGGACGGTGCCGGTGGCCGATGGCCAGAGCCTGCTCGAAGCCGCACAGGCCGCCGGCATCCGCCTGCCACGATCCTGCCGCAACGGGAGCTGCCGCGCGTGTCGCTGCCGCCTGCTGCAGGGCCACGTGCGCTACCGAGTCGAATGGCCCGGGCTGCTGGCCGAGGAGAAGGCCGAGGGCTGGATCCTGCCGTGCGTGGCACTGGCCGACGAACCCCTCGTCGTCATCGATGCGGAGGCTGCCACGAAGGCATAGCATCGCGGCATCCAACACACCCGCCGGAGGGCCGATCGCGATGTTCAAGGCGCTGATGCTGACGCAACAGGACAAGGCCACCCAGGTCGCGTTCGTCGATCTGGACGAGTCCGCGCTGCCCCCGGGCGACGTGCGGGTGAAGGTGGAGTACTCGAGCCTGAACTACAAGGACGCGCTGGCGGTGACCGGCCGCGGCGCGATCGTTCGCAGCTGGCCCATGGTGCCGGGCATCGACCTGGCGGGCGTGGTGGAGTCGAGCAGCGACCCGGCCTGGCAAGCCGGCGACCGCGTCGTGGTCAACGGCTGGGGAATGGGCGAGACCCACTGGGGGGGCTTGTCGCAGAAGGCGAGCCTGAAGGCCGGCTGGCTGCTGCGCCTGCCCGAGGGCTTCACGACGCGCCAGGCCATGGCCGTGGCAACGGCGGGCTACACCGCGGCGCTGTGCGTGATGGCGCTGCTCAAGCATGGCACCCGGCCGCAGGATGGCGAGGTGCTGGTCACGGGCGCCACGGGCGGCGTCGGCTCGGTGGCGGTCGCGCTGCTGGCGGGCCTCGGCTTCGAGGTCACCGCCTCGACCGGCCGGCCGCAGGAGGCCGACTACCTGCAGCGCATGGGCGCTGCGCACATCCTGGACCGCGGTTCACTCGTCGCGCCCGGCAAGCCGCTGCAGAGCGAGCGCTGGGCGGCGACGGTCGACACGGTCGGCAGCCAGACGCTGGCCAATGCGCTGGCGCAGACGAAGTGGAACGGCGCGGTGGCGGCCTGCGGCCTGGCCGGCGGCGCGGACCTGCCGTCCACGGTGATGCCCTTCATCCTTCGGGGCGTGACGCTCTACGGCATCAACTGCGTCTTCCAGTCCAATGCCGTGCGCGAACAGGCCTGGGCACTGCTGGCCCGGCACGTCAAGCCGGACCAGCTCGCCGAGATGACGCACGAGGTGGCCCTGAGCGACATCGTGCAGGCGAGCAACGACCTGCTCGCCGGTCGCATCCGCGGCCGCACGGTGGTCGACGTGAATCGCTGAGCGCCCCCCAAGCTTGCAGCGATTCTTCCCCTAGCTTGCGTAGAGGCGCCCCCCTGACAGCGCATGCCACCATGCGCCGTCGCACAGGTCGTGCGCCTCACGGGAAGACACATGAACCCACCAACCGGCGCTTCGCTGCGCCTGATCTCCCTTGTCCTTGCGCTGGCCGGGCCGATGACGGATGCGCTGGCCGCGCCACCGGGCTACCAGGTGGAGTTGCTGCCGGTGCCGCGCACCGGCGCCTACGCCACCACGGCGAGTGCCATCGACAACTCCGGAGTCGTCGGCGTCAACTACGCGAATCTGAAGAACTACATCGAGTCGGCGGCCTACCTCTGCACACCGGCCCAGTGCAACGCCATCCCGCGCCTGCACGAGTACCCGAAGTTCCCGCGCAACAGCGTCTACGCCTTGAACGATGCGGGGGTGGCGACCGGTTCCTCTGACGACCTGATGGGCGAGGGTTTCGCCGGGCACGGGTACCTCTACGACGGCTCGAACCTCGTCAGGATCCCGGGCTTCGACCAGGACGGCTGCGGCGGATGCAGCCTCGAATCGGTGGGCTATGGCATCAACGCCAGCGGCCACGTGGTCGGCACCAGCCGGACCGCCAAGAGCAGGACGCGCGCCTTCTTCTTCCATGACGGCTTGATGCTGGAGATCGGCTACCTTGGGGGCCACGACAGCGCCGCCCTGGGCATCAACGACTCCGACCAGGCGGTCGGCTACGCCGACGTAGGGGGGACGGACGACATCCATGCCTTCCTCTACCGCAACGGCCGCACCAAGGACCTCGGAACCTTGCCGGGAGGCAACTACTCGGCGGCCTCGGCCATCAACAACCGCGGCCGCATCGTCGGCTGGTCCAATCTGGCGCAGAACGGACTGATGGTACCCATCCTCTACAAGAAGGGCACCATGGCCGCGTTGCCCATGCTCGACGGCGCCACCTGGGGCAAGGCCCTGGCACTGAACGAAGCGGACTGGGTGGTCGGGGAGACCGAAGTGGCCGCCGGCGAAAGGCATGCGTTCCTCTACGACGGCCATTCGACCTACGACCTGAACGACATGCTGACCGCCGACCAGCGCGCTGAATGGACGATCGAGCAGGCCGTCGGCATCAACGACCTGGGCCAGATCGCCGCCAACGGCCGGCACCGGACCAGCGGCGCCGTCCGCGCCTTCCTCTTCAGCCCGGTCGCCGCGGGCGCCGCGCGCTGATCAGAGAAAGCGCTCGAGCAGGCGCTTGGAGTGCCGGTCCAGCGAGAGCAGGTCCGGCACCTTGAAGACGATGCCGTGGCTGCTGGCGATGAGCAGCGAGGATCGGCTGCCGGGCAGGCGGCGGATGTCCTCCTCGCCCTTGAGCACCAATTGCGTCGGGCCACGGTCGGTGTCCACGTCCCAGGTGCTGGGGGTCGAGAAGGTCGAGACCTTCACCAGACGCCTGATCTCGGGCGTGAATTCGCGGCTGGCGAGTTCTTCCTCGAGCAGGCGGCGCAGCGGCGGCGGCAGGTCCGACAGCCTTGGCACCCAGGCCAGCTCGCGGCCCTCGACGCTGACGAGAGACAGCCCTTCCTCCGGCGCGCCTATGGGGAAGGCGCGTACCGGCGTGATGCCCTCGTGCACCTGGCCATCGGCGGCGGTATAGACGAGGCGGCCCTGCGGATTGCGCGTCAACTCGAAATCAGGATTCATGCTGCACCCTTCGGCCTGCGCTGGCGCTCATGAGCCGACCGCCTGGTGTGCCGACGGCTGCGGCATGTTGTTCGCGATGAGCACCGCATCGTGGTCACTGCCCTCGGCCTCGGCCTTGCGGGCCTGGGCTTCGTAGAGCCGCCAGTAGGCGCCCTGCTGGGCCATCAGCTCGTCGTGCGGGCCGACCTCGACCACCACGCCACGGTCCATCACCACCAGCCGGTCGGCCTTGCGCAGCGTGGACAGGCGGTGCGCGATGGCGATGGTGGTGCGGCCCTGCACCAGGTTGTCCAGCGCCTTCTGGATCTCCTTCTCGGTCTCGGTGTCGACCGCCGAGGTGGCCTCGTCGAGGATCAGCAGGCGCGGGTTGATCAGCAGGGCGCGCGCGATCGAGATGCGCTGCCGTTCGCCGCCTGACAGCCCCTGGCCGCGCTCGCCGACGAGCGAGTCATAGCCCTGCGGCAGGCGCAGGATGAACTCGTGGGCATGGGCCGCGCGGGCCGCGGCGACGATCTCCTCGCGCGTGGCCTCGGGCTTGCCGTAAGCGATGTTCTCGGCGACCGTGCCGAAGAAGAGGAAGGGCTCCTGCAGCACCAGGCCGATGTGCCGGCGGTAATCGGAGACGGCAAAACGGCGGATGTCGATGCCATCGACCAGGATGCGGCCGTCGGTCACGTCGTAGAAGCGGCAGATGAGGTTGACCAGCGTGCTCTTGCCCGAGCCGCTGTGGCCCACCAGGCCGATCATCTCGCCCGGCCGGATCTGCAGGTTCAGGCCGCGGATGACCGATCGGTTGCCGTAGCGGAAGCCGATGTTGTCCATCGTCACGCCGCCCATGAGCGCTCCGCCCTCGAGCTCGGCCATCTTCACCGGCTGCGTGGGCTCGGGAACGTTGGAGACGTGGTCGAGGATGTCGAAGATGCGCTTGGCGCCGGCCGCCGCCTTTTGCGTGACCGAGACGATGCGGCTCATCGAATCCAGCCGGCCGTAGAAGCGGCCGATGTAGGCGATGAAGGCCGTCAGCACGCCCACCGTGATCTGGCCGCGGCTGACCTGCCAGATGCCGAAGGCCCAGACGACCAGCAGGCCGATGTCGGTCAGCAGCGAGACGGTCGGCGTGAACAGGCTCCAGGTCTTGTTCAGCCGGTCGTTGACGTGCAGGTTCTGCTTGTTCGCCTCGCGAAAACGCGAGGCTTCTCTCGACTCCTGAGCGAAGGCCTTGACCACCCGGATGCCGGGGATGGTGTCGGCCAGCACGTTGGTGACGTCGCCCCACACTCTGTCGATCTTCTCGAAGCCGGTGCGAAGCCTGTCGCGAACCAGGTGGATCATCCAGGCGATGAAGGGCAGCGGCAGCAGCGTGACGAGCGCCAACCAGGGATTGATCGAGAACAGGATCACCGAGGTCATGCCGAGCAGCAGCACATCGGTGGCGAAATCGAGCGCGTGCAGCGACAGGAAGACCGAGATGCGGTCGGTCTCGGAGCCGATGCGGCTCATCAGGTCGCCGGTGCGCTTGGCGCCGAAGTAGTCGAGCGAAAGGTGAAGCAGATGCTCGAAGGCGCCTACCCGCAGGTCGGCCGCGATGCGCTCGGACACCAGCGCCAGCAGCCAGGTGCGCGCCCAGCCCAGGCTCCAGGCCACCAGCGCCGAGCCAAGCAGGCCCGACAGCAGCAGCACGACGTAGCCGGTGTCTATCTTCTGCCCGTTCTGGAAGGGGATCAGCACCTCGTCCATCAGCGGGATGGTGAGGTAGGGCGGGACCAGCGTGGCACCGGTGGAGGCCAGTGTCAGCAGGAAGCCGGACAGCAGCTTGAAACGGTAGGGCCGCGCGAATCGCCACAGGCGCAGCAGCACCCACGTCGATGGCGGCTCGGTGAGCTCGCGGGTGCACAAGGGGCACTCGTCCGAATCCGGTGGCAGCGGGGCGCGGCAATTGGGACAGCGCGTGGGGTCGTCACCCTCGGCCGCGACCCCCAGCGCCCGGGCTTTTTGCAACTGTTCGAAACGCTTGACCAGCCGCAGGGCCTGCACGTTGGCGGCCAGGGTGAAGCGCCAGCGGGTGATCAGGCGCTGCTCGTCGGCCAGCTCCAGCGTGCCCACGCCGGCGTGGTCGTGGTGCCTCAAGGTCATGCCCGGGGCCAGCTCG
This sequence comes from Ideonella flava, assembly GCF_051857595.1. Lineage (NCBI taxonomy): Bacteria > Pseudomonadati > Pseudomonadota > Betaproteobacteria > Burkholderiales > Sphaerotilaceae > Ideonella > Ideonella flava. Next base: position 219,924 of record NZ_JBPZHD010000006.1, on the reverse strand, counting down.
TAGCGCTGCCACGCACCGGAAGGGCCCAGCCGCGCGAACAATGCACGCTCGCTCAACACCAGCTGTCCCGGGGCGAAACGCAGGGCCTCGTCGAGGTCAACCTGCAGCGTGGCGAGCACGTTGTCCCCGGGCGTCAGCGGTGCCGACCCTGCCCCTGCAAGGGCGGCGGCATCGCCGGAGCGACCGGTCGGTAGGGTGGTGTGTTGTTGCATGCTCAAGCGCGGCATTTTCGTTGAAAGCGTGCTCCTCGCCTGCCCCGTGGCTGCCCCAGGCGGCCGCCAGCCGCGAGCGAGCGCAAAATCCGCGTCTCGTGCCGGCTGACCGCCGCGCCGTCCACCCGATCCACTGCCCATGACCGCCCAGAAGAACGACATCACCCTGCAGCGCATCACCTACCTGCGCGGCCCCAACATCTGGACCTACCGCTCGGTGCTCGAAGTCTGGCTGGACCTCGGCGAACTGGAAGACCACCCCTCGGACAAGCTGCCAGGGTTCACCGAGCGGCTGCTGGCCTTGCTGCCGGCCCTGGCAGAGCACCACTGCGGGGTGGGCGAGCGGGGCGGCTTCATGCAGCGCCTGACCGAAGGCACCTGGGCCGGCCACATCCTCGAGCACTGCGTGATCGAGCTGCTGAACCTGGCCGGCATGCCCACCGGCTTCGGCCAGACCCGGTCGACCAGCCAGCGCGGCGTCTACCGCATGGTGTTCCGCGCCCGTAACGAGCAGGTCGGCCGCAGCGCCCTGGCCGAGGGTCACGCGCTGCTGATGGCGGCCATCAACGAGCAGCCTTTCGACGTGGCCGCCGCGGTGGCCCGCGTGCGCGAGGCGATAGACGATTGCTACCTCGGTCCCTCCACGGCCTGCATCGTGGCCGCCGCCACCGACCGGCGCATCCCGCACATCCGCCTGAACGATGGCAACCTCGTGCAGCTGGGCTATGGCGCCAAGCAGCGCCGCATCTGGACCGCCGAGACCGACCTCACCGGCGCCATCGCCGAGACCATCGCCTGCGACAAGGACCTGACCAAGAGCCTGCTCACCGCCTGTGGCGTGCCGGTCCCCGAAGGCGAGATCGTGCAGAGCGCGGACGCAGCGTGGCGCGCCACGCAGGATTTCGACGCGCCGGTGGTCATCAAGCCCACCGACGGCAACCACGGCCGCGGCGTCACGCTGGACTTGACGCAGGAAGTCGACGTCCGCGCCGCCTACGAGGTGGCTGCCCGCCATGGCAGCGAGGTGATGGTCGAGCGCTTCATCCCCGGCCAGGAGCACCGCCTGCTGGTGGTCGGCGGCCGGGTGGTCGCCGCCGCCCGCGGCGAGACGGCCTGGATCGTGGGCGACGGCCAGCACCATGTCGCCGACCTCGTCGACCAGCAGATCAACAGCGATCCTCGCCGCGGCACGACCGAGGATCACCCGCTGAACCGCCTGAACCCGCGCGAGGACGGCGTGATGCTGCTCGACCTGCAGCGCCAGGGCCTGACGCCGGACTCGGTGCCGCCGGCCGGCAAGCGCGTGCTCGTGCAGCGCAACGGCAACGTCGCCATCGACTGCACCGACGATGTCCACCCCGAGGTCGATCACTACGTCTCGCTGGCCGCGCAAGCGGTCGGGCTGGACATCGCCGGCATCGACGTCGTGGCCGAGGACATCTCGCGGCCCCTGCACGAGCAGGGCGGCGCGGTGGTCGAGGTCAACGCCGGCCCTGGCCTGCTCAGCCACCTGAAGCCCGCCGTCGGCAAGCCGCGTCCGGTGGGTCAGGCCATCGTCGAGCAGCTGTTCCCCAGCGACGAGGCCGACGCGCACCCGGGCCGCATCCCCATCATCGGCGTCGCCGGCACGAGGGACACCCACGTCGTCGCGCGTGCCGTGGCCTGGCTGGTGCACCTGTCGGGGCGGCACACGGCGCTTGCCTGCCGCGACGGCCTGTTCGTCGGCCAGCGGCGGACCGAGCCGGCAGTGGCCCGCAGCGCCGCCTACTGGGAGGCCAGCCACCGCCTGCTGATGAATCGAGACGCCCAGGCGGCCGTGTTCGAGAACGGCCCCGAGCTCATCCTCGACGGAGGCCTGCCCTACGACCGCTGCCACGTCGGCGTGGTGACCGATTTCGATGGCTTCGAGCGGCTCAAGCGCCACGACGTGAGCGAATCCGACCAGCTCTACAAGGTGCTGCGCACGCAGATCGACGTGGTGCTGGACGACGGTGTGGGCGTGCTCAACGCCGCCGACCCGCGCATCGCCGAGCTGGGCGACCTGTGCGACGGCGAAGTGCTGCTGTACGCGGTCGAGGGCCCTGAGGGTGACCCGCAGGTGCTGCGCGACCACTGCCTCGAAGGCGGCCGCGCCGCCGTGCTGCGCGGCGGCAAGGTCGTGCTGCTGACCGGCGCCAGCGAACACGCGGGGCCCGACCTGCACGGCATCCTCACCCGCCACGGCCACGGCAGCCCGGCCGAGCTGGCCCGCCTGTCCGAGGCCTTGCTGGCCGCCGTGGCCGCCGCCTGGGCCTTCGGCATTTCGCCCGAGCTCATCGCCGCCGGTGTCGAGACCTTCGACCTCGGCCGCGCCTGATTCCCACCGACAGAACAAGCAAGACCGCCCGAGCCGCCCATGGAAATCTCCCGCATCCGTGCCCTGCGAGGGCCCAACCTCTGGAGCCGCCACACCGCCGTCGAGGCCATCGTCACCTGCGACGAGGCCGAGCGCGCGCTGACCACGCTGCCCGGCCTGGAGGCGAGACTGCGTGCACTGTTCCCGGGCATGGGCGCCTTGCGCGTCAAGCCGGAGAAGGCCTCGCTCGCCCACGTGCTGGAGGCCGCGACGCTGGCCCTGCAGACGCAGGCCGGCTGCCCGGTCACCTTCAGCCGCACCACGGCGACGGTCGACGCCGGCGTCTACCAGGTGGTCGTCGAGTACAGCGAGGAGAAGGTCGGCCGCCAGGCGCTGGAGGCTGCCGAAGCCCTGATCCGCCGCGCACTGGGCGAGGCCGTGGCCTTCGACTGCGACACCACGCTGCACGCCCTGCGAGAGCTGGACGAGGACATCCGCCTCGGCCCCTCCACCGGCTCCATCGTCAACGCCGGCGTCGCGCGGGGCATCCCCTACCGCCGGTTGACGAGCGGCAGCCTGGTGCAGTTCGGCTGGGGCTCCAAGCAGCGCCGCATCTGGGCGGCCGAGGTCGACTCCACCAGCGCCGTGTCGGAGTCCATCGCCCAGGACAAGGACCTGTGCAAGACCCTGCTGCGCGCCGCCGGCGTGCCGGTGCCGCTGGGGCGGCCGGTGTCCAGCGTCGATGACGCCTGCGAGGCCGCCGAGGAGATCGGCTGGCCCGTGGTCTGCAAGCCGCAGGACGGCAACCAGGGCAAGGGTGTCACGGTCAACATCGTCGACCGCGCGGGGCTCGAGATCGCCTACCGGGCCGCGGAGGAGATCGGCCACCCGATGGTCGAGAAGTTCCTGCCGGGCAGCGACTTCCGCATGCTGGTCGTCGGCAACCGCCTCATCGCCGCGGCGCGGCGCGATCCGCCCCAGGTTTCGGGCGACGGGGTGCACACCGTGCGCCAGCTGGTCGACCAGGTCAACGCCGACCCGCGCCGAGGCGACGGACATGCCACCTCGCTGACCAAGATCCGCTTCGACGACATCGCGGTCGCGCGGCTGGCCCTGCAGGGCCTCACGCCGGAGTCGGTGCCCGAGAAGGGCCAGCGCGTCATCCTGCGCAACAACGCCAACCTGTCGACCGGCGGCACCGCCACCGACGTGACCGACGACGTGCATCCTGAAGTCGCCGCCCGCGCAGTCGCTGCGGCGCGCATGGTCGGCCTGGACATCTGCGGCGTCGACGTGGTGTGCGAGACCGTGATCCGCCCGCTCGAGGAGCAGCACGGCGGGGTGGTGGAGGTCAACGCCGCGCCCGGCCTGCGCATGCACCTCTCGCCCTCCTACGGCAAGGGCCGGGCGGTGGGTGAAGCCGTCATCAGCCACCTTTATCCGCCGGGCGACGACGGCCGCATCCCGGTGGTGGCCGTCACCGGCACCAATGGCAAGACCACCACCAGCCGCCTGGTCGCCCACCTCTTCGGCGCCAGCGGCCTGCGCGTGGGCATGACCAACACCGATGGCGTGCACGTGAACGGCCGCCAGATCGACTCGGGCGACTGCTCCGGCCCCAAGAGCGCGCGCAACGTGCTGATGAACCCGCAGGTCGATGCGGCGGTGTTCGAGACGGCGCGCGGCGGCATCCTGCGCGAGGGCCTGGGCTTCGACCGCTGCCAGGTGGCCGTGGTCACCAACATCGGCGCCGGCGATCACCTGGGCCTGAACTACATCACCACAGTCGAAGACCTCGCAGTGCTCAAGCGCGTGATCGTGCAGAACGTGGCCGCCACCGGCTACGCGGTGCTCAACGCCACCGACCCGCACTGCGTCAGCATGGCGCCCACCTGCCCCGGCGGCATCATCTACTTCGCCCAGGACAGGCACCACCCGGTGCTGGCCACGCACCGCGCGCAGGGCCAGCGCTGCGTCTACGCCGAGGGCGACCAGATCGTCGCGGCCGAGGGCAACTGGCGCGAGTTCGTCGCCCTGCGCGACATCCCGCTGACTCGCCACGGCTCGATCGGCTTCCAGGTCGACAACGCCATGGCCGCGATCGCCGCGGCCTGGGGCGTGGGCCTGAGCTGGGATGCCATCCGTTCGGGCCTGGCCAGCTTCGTCAACGACGCCGACAACGCGCCGGGCCGCTTCAACGTCATGGACTACCGCGGCGCCACGCTGATCGCCGACTACGGCCACAACCCGGATGCCATGCGGGCCTTGGTTCAGGCGGTGGAGGCCATGCCGGCCAAGCGGCGCTCGGTGGTCATCTCGGGCGCCGGCGACCGACGGGACGAGGACATCCGCGAGCAGACCCAGATCCTCGGCCAGGCCTTCGACGAGGTCATCCTCTACCAGGACGCCTGCCAGCGCGGCCGGGAGGACGGCGAGGTGATAGGCCTGCTGCGCCAGGGCCTGGACGGGGCACCGCGCACCCGCCACGTCGAGGAGATCCACGGCGAGTTCATCGCCATCGACACCGCGCTGGCGCGGCTGCAGCCGGGCGACCTGTGCCTGGTGCTGGTCGACCAGGTCGAGGAGGCGCTGGCCCACCTGGCGCAGCGCGTGGCCGAGCCGGCGTGAGCGCGGCTGCCACCAAGGGAGCGACCTCGCCCATCGCTCCCGGGTTCAGCGTGGCCATCGTCGGCACGGGCTTCGTCGCCGACCTGTACATGCGGTCCTTGCAGACCTTTCCCGAGATCCGGGTTGCCCGGGCCTACGACAAGGACCCGAGCCGCCTGCAGGCCTTCTGCGGATTCTGGGGCGTCCCGCCGGCCGCCACGCTCGATGAGCTGCTGACAGCCGAAGCTGGCAGTGGCCGAACCCACCTCGTGCTCAACCTGACCAACCCCGGGTCTCACCACGCGGTGAGCAAGCGCTGCCTCGAACGAGGGTTCAGCGTCTACTCGGAGAAGCCGCTGGCCATGGGGATGGAAGAGGCCCGGGAGCTGCACGCGCTCGCGCGGGAGCGGGGGCTGTTCCTGGCGTCGGCTCCCTGCAGTCACCTGAGCGAGACCGCGCAGACGCTGCGGTGGGCCGTTCGCGAGCGGCTGGCCGGCCAGCCCCTGCTGGTCTACGCCGAACTGGACGACGACTTCATCTCGCAGGCCCCGTACCGCAAATGGATCAGCGAGTCCGGCGCCCCCTGGCCCTACCTCGACGAGTTCGAGGTCGGCTGCACCGTGGAACACGCGGGTTACTACCTCACCTGGCTCATGATGATCCTGGGCCCGGTGGACAAGGTGGTGGCCGCCTCGGCCGAGCTGGTGATCCCCAAGTGCGAGGGCCTGGCCCGCAGCGCGCCGGATTTCTCGACCGCGGTGCTGTTCTTCAGGAGCGGCGTCGTGGCCCGCCTTACCTGTAGCATCGTCGCTCCACACAGCCATGGGCTGCGCCTTGTCGGCGACGGGGGCGTGTTGGAGATCGACGAATGCTGGAACAACCGCGCCCCGGTGCGCCTGCGAAAGCGCCTGGTGATCCGGCGCCGACTGATCAACAACCCCTTCGCGAAGACCTTGCGCGCCCCGGGCGTGAGCCAGCCGCGCGTGGGTCGGCGCGGTGCCGCCTCGATGAACTTCGCGCTCGGCCCGGCAGCGTTGCTCAAGGCCATGGCGCGCGGTGCTGCGCCCGAGCCCTTCGCCGACTTCGCCCTGCACCTCAACGAGGTGACGCTGGCGATCCAGAGCGCGGGCGACAGCGCCGGCTCGCAGCAGATCCACAGCGATTTCGTGTACCCGGAAGCAGCTGCCTGAGCGGTGCTCGGGCGGGCCGGGGATCGCGGCGATGAGGTCGCGCCCCGTCGTCCGCTTCGGCATCGTCGGAACGGGCCGCATGGCCGTGAGGATGGCGCAGTCGCTGTCCTTGCTCGAAGGCGGGCAGGTCGTGGCCGTCGCCAGTGGCTCGTCGGAGCGCGCGAAGCGCTTCGCCGAGGCCTTCGGCATCCCCCGGGCCCATGGGTCCGTCGCTGCCCTGCTGGCGGACGAATCGGTCGACGCGGTCTACGTGGCCAACGCCACGGCCGAGCATGCGGGCACCACCCTGCTCGCCTTGAAGGCCGGCAAGTCCGTGCTCTGCGAAAAGCCGCTCGCCACCAGCGCCGGCGAGAGCCTGGAGATCGAGTCGGCCGCCCGCGACAGCGGGTGCCTCGTCATGGAGGCGATGTGGACGCTTTTCCTGCCGGCGTACCAACGCTTCTCGCAGCTCGTGGCATCGCAACGCGGCACCGGGCCGCTGCACCTCTACGCCGACTTCGGCTATCCGATCTCGCCCGGTGAGCAGCCACGGCTCGTCACGCCGGGTCCGGGCGCGGGCGTCCTGCTCGATCGCGGCGTCTATCCGCTCGCCCTCGCGCTGAAGCTTTTCGGCGCGGTCAGCCGGATCGACGGCTGTGTCAACCTCACGGTGGACGGCGTCGACGAGCACGCCGCGCTGCAGCTGCTGCACGAAGCGGGGGATGTGTCGCAGATCGCGGTTTCGTTGCGCGTGCTGCTTCAGAACCGCGCCGCCGTGTCATTTGCCGCCGGCCGGGTAGAGCTCGAGCCACCTGTCATAGGCGCCGAGTCCCTCAGGAGCTTCGCCCACCGTCCCGCCGGCCCTGCCGCTGATCCGCTGACTGGGGCGGGCATGAAGGCCGGCCTGGGCAACGCCTTGCGACGCCGGCCCGAATTGCGACGCCTCAACAGGCTGCGCCAGCGAGGTCACGTCGAACACCAGTCGTACGGCGCCGATCCGTTCTTGCCGATGCTGGTTCACTTCTGCGAGCAGCTGCGCGCCGAGAAGAGCGCCAGCGAGGTGATGCCGCCAGCGCTGTCGACGGCCGTGCTGAACCTGGTCGATCGCGCGCGGGCACTGACTGGCAGCCGCCAGCCGGAGGCCCCATCCATGCTGAACTCCGAAGAACGCCGAGGAGCCTCTTGAAGATCGCCTACCTGCTCAACTCCTATCCGATGACCAGCACGACCTTCATCCGGCGGGAGATCGAAGCCCTGGAGCGGCTCGGGCTGGAAATCCGGCGTTATGCGGTGCGCCACTGGGACCAGCCGCTCGTCGAGCCGCTGGACATGGCCGAGCAGCAAAAGACGCACTACCTGCTGACAGGCAATGCGGGCCGGCTGATTGCAGCCTTCTTCCTCGAGCTGCTGTCCAATCCCGCCGGCCTGGCGCGCGGTATCGGCCTGTGGCTGCGCCTGTGCGTCAACCAGGGCGAGTTCTCGCCGAGGATGGTCGCCTACCTCCTTCAGGCAGCCTACCTCAGGCGAAAGACGAGGGCCGAAGGCATCACGCACGTGCATGCGCATTTCGCGACCAACGCGTCGAGCGTGGCCATGCTCTCGCGGGCGATGGGTGGACCGAGCTACAGCTTCACTTCGCACGGGCCCGACGAGTTCGTCGACCCCGGTGCCATCAGCATGAAGCTGAAGGTCGAGCGCGCAGCCTTCGTGGTGGCCATTTCGCACTTCTGCCGCGTGCAGCTGGTGCGCTTCAGCAGCATGGCGTGCTGGAACAAGATCTTCATTTCCCGCTGCGGCTTGCAGATGGACGAGTTCCAGCCCAGCTTCGACTTCGACCCGGGCAACCAGGATTTCGTCTGCGTGGGCCGGCTGTGCCCGCAGAAGGGCCAGTTGCTCATCCCCCGGGCGATGGCGACGCTGCGCGAAGAGTTCCCCGGCCTGCGGGTGCACTTCGTGGGGGACGGCGAGTCGCGCGCCGAGCTGGAGCAGGCCATCGCAGACTGCGGAGTCGAGCAGCAGGTGGTCCTGCACGGCTGGCAGGGCAGCGCCTTCGTCAAGCAGATGCTGGCGAGCAGCCGGGCGCTGCTGCTGCCGAGCTTTGCCGAGGGGCTTCCGGTCGTCATCATGGAAGCCTTTGCGCTCGGCCGCCCGGTGCTGTCGACCTTCATCGCCGGCATCCCCGAGCTGGTGGACGATCGCTGCGGCTGGATCTTTCCCGCGGGCTCGACCGAAGACCTGGCCAAGGCCATGCGTGAAGCGCTGAGGGCCTCGCCGAAGGAGCTCGAGCAGAAAGGCCGCGAAGGCCGGTCCCGCGTGGAACGGTTCCACGACCTGCAAGCCCTTTCCGGTGGCCTGTACGGGCAGTTCACGGCCCTCCCGTGAGGGCGGCCGGGGCCGGGGGCGATCCAGCGTCCGGTTCATCCGCCGAATCCGACATCCGGTCGCGCCGTGGCGCGGTTCGTCCACTTCCGGATCGCGCCATCGGCCGGATCCCGCTAGGGTGGGGGCCTCCTATCGGGTGCCCCCGCGCCCGACCGGCCGATGAACTGGCGCCGCAACCCGCGGCGCCTTTTGCTTGATGGAAAGCCGCGCCCTGATGAAAACCCTGAGACTGACGACCGCCGCTGCGCTCGTCCAATTGGCCATGTGCACTTTCGCCACCGCCGCCCCCACCTCGGGCCTCGACCAGCCGGGCTTCGACCCCGCCGTGCGAGCGCAGGATGACCTGTTCCGCGCCGCCAACGGCAACTGGATCAAGACGACCGAGATCCCGGCCGACAAGCCCGAGTACGGCACCTTCATCCTGCTGCGCGACCTGTCCGACGAGCGGGTGCGCACCATCGTCGACAGCCTGAAGAGCAAGCAGCTCACGCCGGGCACCGTCGAGCACAAGGTGGGCGCCTTCTACGCCACCTACCTCGACACCGCCGCCATCGACAAGGCCGGCTTCGCGCCCGCCAAGCCGCTGCTGGCCGAGATCGACGCCATCAAGACGCCAAAGGATCTGGCGCGCTGGATGGGCTCGGTGCAGGGGCGCCTGGAGACGCCGGTGCAGCTGTACGTGATGGCGGATTTCAAGAACCCGACCATGAACCAGGCCCTGACCTGGCAGGGCGGCCTCGGCATGCCCGACCGCGACTACTACCTGAAGAAGGACGACGAGCGCCTGTCCAAGGCCCGTGCCGCCTACGAGACCTACCTCACCACGCTGGCCACGCTCGCCGGCATGAAGGAGCCGGCCGCGATCGCCAAGCGCGTGATGGCCATCGAGGAGCGAATCGCCGAGGCCCACTGGGACAAGGTCGAGAACCGCAACCCGGTCAAGATCTACAACCCGATGACCGTGGCCGAGCTGGAAAAGGCCGCGCCCGGGATCGACTGGAAGACCTTCCTGCAGGCCGCGAGCCTGGCGCAGGTCGAAAGGCTGTCGATCTCCCAGCCGAGCGAGGTGACCGCGGTGGCCAAGATGTACGCCGAGGTGCCGCTGGAGGACTGGAAGCTGTACTTCAAGCTGCATGCGCTGGACGATGCCGCCCCGGTGCTGCCCCAGGCCTTCCGCGACGCACGCTTCGCCTTCCGCGGCACGGCCCTGACCGGCGCCAAGGAGCAGAAGCCGCGCTGGCAGCAGGCCATCACCGAGCTCAACGGCGCGCTGGGCGAGGCGGTCGGCCAGCTTTACGTGGCCCAGTACTTCCCGCCCGAGTACAAGGCCCGCATGCAGGCCCTGGTGGGCAACCTGCTGGCCGCCTACAAGGACTCGATCGACGGCCTGAGCTGGATGACGCCGGCCACCAAGGCCCAGGCCCAGGACAAGCTGGCCAAGTACATGACCAAGATCGGCTACCCCGACAAGTGGCGTGACTACGGCAAGCTCGAGGTGAAGGCCGGCGATGCCATCGGCAACACCCAGCGGGCCGCCCGCTTCGAGTGGAACCGCATCGCCGCCAAGGCCGGCAAGCCGGTGGACCGCACCGAGTGGGGCATGACGCCGCAGACGGTCAACGCCTACTACAACCCGAGCCTGAACGAGATCGTCTTCCCGGCGGCGATCCTGCAGCCGCCGTTCTTCGACATGGCCGCTGACGACGCCACCAACTACGGTGCCATCGGCGCGGTCATCGGGCACGAGATCAGCCACGGCTTCGACGACCAGGGCAGCCAGTTCGACGGCAACGGCGTGCTGCGCAACTGGTGGACGGACGACGACCGCAAGGCCTTCGAGGCGGTGGGCGCCAAGCTGGTCGCGCAGTACGAGACCTACGAGCCCCTGCCCGGCAAGCACCTGAACGGCAAGCTCACGCTGGGCGAGAACATCGCGGATCTTTCCGGCCTGCAGATCGCCTACAAGGCGTACAGGCGCTCGCTCAACGGCCAGCCCGCCCCGGTGATCGCCGGCTTCACCGGCGACCAGCGCTTCTTCCTCGGCTGGTCGCAGGCCTGGCGCGAGAAAGTGCGCGAAGAACGCTCGCTGCAGCTGCTGACCATGGACCCGCACTCGCCGCCCGAATTCCGCGCCAACGGCGCCGCGGTCAACCACGACGGCTTCCACCAGGCCTTCGGCACCAAGCCGGGCGACAAGATGTTCAAGGCGCCGGAGGAGCGCATCCGCATCTGGTAAGTCGCAGGCGCTTTTCCTGACTCGCAGGCCGGCTCGTCCGGCCTGCGCCGTTTCAGGCTGGCGACCAAGGCCCCGGCAAGACGCACCATCGAGCCAGTTCGGCCGGCCGATCGATCAGGTAGCGGGGCGCTTCGGCCCGCAGTTCATCCAGGCTGCCGTGGCCCCACAACACGCCGGCGGCGGCCAGGCCATTGCGATGCGCGGCGATCATGTCGACAGCGCGGTCGCCGACCATCACGGCACCGGAGCCCACCCGCCCCTGCTCGCGCAAGGTGGCGATCTGCTGCCACTTCTGCAGGCCGATTTCCCCGCCACTGACGAAGCGGAACAGCCCGTCCAATCCGAACAACGCGAGGATCTTGCAAGCGAAGTCACGCCGCTTCGAGGTGCACAAGCCCAGTGGCAAGCCGGCGTCGCACAAGGCCTGGAGCGCCTGAGGGATGCCGTCGTACAGCGTGTTCTCGGCATAGCCGATGTCGCCGTAACGCTCGCGGTAGGCGGCGATCAGGCTGCGGATGGTCGCGTCATCGTCGCGGCCCGTCATGGCACGAAAACCTTCGTCCAGCGGCGGCCCGATGTAGGGCGAGACCTCGCCCTCGGCCAGGGGCGCGAAGCCGTGGCGCTCGAGGGCGAAGTTGATGGAGCGGCCAATGCCGACCGCCGGGTCGCTGAGCGTGCCGTCGAGGTCGAAAAGGATCAGGTCATGTGACATGGCGGGTCAGTATGCCGGGGCCGGTGCCACCTCAAAGCTTGTGTTCCCAGCTCAGGCGGACCGCCGTGCCGGTGCGCAAGGATTCTGTCTGCCGATAGCTCAGGCCCTCGGCATCCACGCGTGCGCCGGTGACCTCGCCCTGGTGGAGCAGGTTGTTCAACGCCAGCTTCCACTGGTTGGCCGCATCGGGCTTCCACTGCGCGTACAAGTCGAGCAGTCGCTTGATGGGTTGGCGGCCCCAACGCATGGCGGACTGCCGCACGAGGCCGCCCTCCTGGAGGTTGAAGTTGCCCCCGGCCGACCAGGCGCCGTCCGGACGGTAGTCCGCCCCCAGGTTCAGCACCGCCGGCGTCTGGCGCGCCAGCCGGTTGTCCGGCCCGGGAACCGCATCCACCCGGGATTCGTTCCAGCCCAGGTTGCCTCGCAGCTCCAGGGGCGGCGCCTCGGACCAGCGCTTGCGCAGGTCCAGCCGCCCTTCGAGCTCGATGCCCCAGACGCGGGCCACCCCCTGGTTGGCGCGCCGCTGCACCCACGAGCCCCCCTGCAGGATCAGCTCGTCCAGGATGACGTCGGCGATGCGCTTGACGTAGGCGGAGATGTTGACGAGACCGGCCTTGCCGAGCGGATGCTCGTAGGACGCATCCAGGCCCCAGGCCAGCTCGGGCCGCAGGTGGGGATTGCCTTGTTGGTCGGGCGTGGTCGGGCTGTTCTCGTTGGCGACGAAGCGGCGCGCGAGCAGGTCGCGCGGGGTCGGCGCCTTGTAGGTGCGGCCCAGGCCGACGCGGACCTGGTCCTTGCTGTCCGGCAGTTGCCAGACCGAACGCAGGACGGGGCTGAAGACACTCGTGGTGCGGGCGACGTGGTCGTCCACCACGCCCTTGCCGTCGCTCACCGTGCGCAGGCCCTCCCAACGCAGGCCGAGCGACGCCGTCCAGTCGGCATCGATGCGCCACTCGTCCTGGGCGAACAGCGCCAGCCGGCCCACGTCGGCCCGGTAGACCTCGTCGAGGTTCTCGGCCGGAAGGCCACCGTCGATCTCGCGCTCGCGCTGGATGCGGTTCTCGTCACGCTGGTTGTAGGCCCCGTCCCACCCGAAGAGCACGGCATGGTCCTCGCCGATGGGCTGGAGGTATTTGCCCGCGGCGCCATAGCCCTGGTCGATGGCCAATGAGTGCACGTGCTCGTCGCGCAGATACCGGCCCTCGGGGCTCCATCCGTCGAAGTCGGCCTCGCCCAGGCTGCGCAGGTAGGTGCCGTTCAACTTGGCTTCCAGCTGCGCGCCATCCTCGAGCTTGCGGGTCCAGCCCAGCCTTCCGCGCCACAGCACGGCATCGATCCGGGCCCGCAGGTCGTCACGCCCGAACACCGGCTCGTCGCCCAGGCTGCTGGTTCGCTCGTCCAGGGCGCCAAAGTGGCTGCGGCGCAGGCGCAGCAGGTGGTCGGTCGAGACGCTGTCCGCGTCGCCCGGCGACCAGCTCAGGCGCGGCGTGAGGTTCAGGCTCTCGGTGCGGTCGTACTCGCGCTTGTCCGTCGTGTAGGCCTGGACCGGCGCGCCCGCGGAGTCGGTGACGCGCAGGTCCAGGCGCATCGGCCAGACCTGGTCCTCCATCGTCGCCCCCAGGCCCACGCCCCAGGCCCAGTGGCCGTCGCGGTCGGCGTACTGGCCCTCGACCCCGGCGCCGGGCCGCTCCAGCGCGCGTCCGCCGCTGAACTTGACATCAGACTGGGGCTGGCGCGCGACACGGCGCAGCACGATGTTCACGCTGCCCGCAATGGCCTGCGCGCTCTGGTCCACGTTCGGGCTGCGTGAGACCTCGACCCGCTCGATGAGCTCGGGCGACAGCGATTCGAGCGAGAAGCCCGGCGGCACCGGTTCGCCGTTGAGCAAGAGCTGGGTGTAGCCCCCGCCCAGGCCCGACATGCGGATCTCCGCACCGCGGCCTTGCGTCGTGGTGACGCTGATGCCCGGCACACGGCGCAGCGCGTCGGCCAGGTTGGTGTCGCCCTGCCGGATCAGGTCCTCTCGCCTGACCACCAGCGTGGCGCCGATCGAGGCCCGGCGATCTTCCAGTGCGCTCTGGCCCTGGACCTCGACCCGCTGCACGCCTGACGGCGGCTCGGCGGCGTGAGCGGCGGACAGCGAAGGAAGGACGGCCAGCAGGCTGGGGAAAAAGGGCAGGCGGCTCATGCTGATCAGTCAGCCCAACGGGCTCGTTATGGAGCCGCCATTGGAGAGGACCGCTGCAAGAATGGTCAATCTTGATCGACTCGATCAACCCATGAAAAACCACACTGCCCGGCCCCCGGCGCCGCCCATCTCCGGTTCGGTCCGCCTCCTCAGCGCGACCGAGGCCGCACGCCAGCTGGGCGTGACGAAGGCCACGCTTTACGCCTACGCCAGCCGCGGCCTGCTGCAAGCGGTGGCCGACATCGCCAACCCCCGCGCCAGCCGCTACTCGAGCTTCGAGGTCGAGCAGCTCGCGCTGCGCCGCAGGCACGGACGACGCCGCGAAGAGCACTCCCGGGCCGCGCTGGTCCAGGGCTGGCCGGTGCTCGACACCAGGCTTTCGGGCATCGTGGATGGCCAACTGGTCTATCGCGGACGCAACGCGGTCGACATGTCACGCGAGTGCAGTCTCGAGGACGTCGCCCGGTGGCTCTGGCAGTTCGATCCGCATGATCCCTTCGACGCCGAAGTGCCGGTGCTTTCCTCCGAGTGGCTGAGTGCAGCAGCGCGCGGGGCAAGCCAGCCTTTGGCCGAGCGCACGATGGCGCGCTTCGCCACGGCCTTGGCAGAGTGCGAACTCCCGTCGTGGCTGCCCGAGGGCCCGGCGCTGGCCCACGCTTGCGGACAGCACCTGCGCCTGGTCGTGGCCAGCTTTCTCGGCCGGCTGCCCTCGGCCGAGCCGGTGTCCGAGCAGTTCGCTCGCGCCTGGGGCTTGCCTCCCGCCGCTGCCGAGCTGCTGCGCAGGGGAATGGTGCTCGCCGCGGAGCACGAGATGAATCTCATCGGCTTCACGGCGCGTCAGCTGAGCTCCGTGGGTGCGTCGCTGGGGGCATCCTTGTTGGGTGCGCTGTGCTATCTCAGCGCCAGCTTCAATGGGGGCGACACGGTGCGCGTGGAAGCGCTATGGGACGAAGTCCTTCCGCAACCCGACCTGCGGGCAGCGCTCGCCGCACGCCTGTCCCACGCCGATTCCATCCCCGGCTTCAACCACCACTACTACCCCGCGGGCGACCCGCGCGGTGCGGCGCTTCTGCAAGCCTGTGCCGAGTGGGGCGCGCCCGCCCCGCCCATCGCCGAGGAGGTGGAGCGCCTGACCGGCTGGAAACCCTCGCTGGACTTCGGCCTCGTCGCCCTGCGGCGTGCCGTCGGCGCGCCACGCGACGCCGCGATGACCCTGCTGATGGCCGCCCGCACCGTCGGAATCCTGGCCCACATCCTCGAACAACGCCGCCACGGCTCCCGCATGGTCGTCCGCGCCCGCTACACCCCTCCTTGACCCACGCGTTCGCGCCGCCCCCTTCCATGGGCGTGCGCGGATCCGGCTTTGCCGGTCCGCTGCGCGAGCCCCCTCGGGGGGAAGCCCCCGGGAGGGGGCGTGGGGGTCAGGGCCTATACAGCTTGATTTCCTTGTTCCAGCGGTACAGCGTCGTCGGGCTGTTCACGTAGACGTGCATCTCGACCGTGTGGTTGCCCAGCGCCACGCTGGTGAAGGTCTGGTAGTTCGCCACCTGGTAGCCACCGCCGGCGCGGATGATGGCGTTGTACGGGCAGTTGACGTAGCCGCCGTCGACCATGAGGCAGATGGCCACCGCGTTTTCGCTGCCGATGGCGGCGATCTGTGCGTTGAAGTTGCCGGCCACGGTGCAGCCGGCCGTGTTGGCGCAGTTCAGCGTGAGCGTGGTGCCCACCACGTTGAAGCCGGCCGCGAGTGCCGAGCCCGGAGCGTCGGTGTCGAAATAGGTCTTCTGCAGCTTGTGCGAAGTGCTGATGGCATCGCCGGAAATCTTGCCAGCCTTCACACCGGCGGCATCGCTGGCGGCATGGGCGCTGAACGAAAGGGCGGCGGCCGCGGCAGCGGCCAGGGTGAGCTTGAACAGATGTGACACAGTTGACTCCTCGTCGTGCTGAAGGGCTTGCCCTCGAGGCGATTGCAGAGGGCGTTCGCATTCTTCGGAGTCCGGTGTCCCCGCGACACCCCGCACCCCGAGGGGGGTACGTCACTTATTCGTGGGGCGTATGCACCCCAAGAACGAGGATTGCGCCTGTCTCTTCAGGCGGCCTCGAGGGCGGCAGGAGCCGAGGTGCGGATGAGGTGGTCGAAGGCCCCCAGCGCGGCCTTCGCCCCGTCGCCGGCGGCGATGATGATCTGCTTGTAGGGCACCGTGGTCGCGTCGCCTGCCGCGAACACGCCCGGCACGCTCGTCGCGCCCTTCGCGTCGACGACGATCTCGCCGTGCCGCGAAAGCTCCACCGTGCCCTTGAGCCACTCGGTGTTGGGCACCAGGCCGATCTGCACGAACACGCCGGCCAGCTCGACCAGGCGCTCTTCGCCCGTCGCACGATCCTGGTAGCGCAGGCCGGTGACCTTCTGGCCATCGCCCACGATCTCGGTCGTCTGGGCATTGACGATGATGGTCACGTTCGACAGGCTGCGCGCCTTGTCGACCAGCACCGCATCCGCCTTCAGCGCGGTGCCGAACTCGATCAGCGTGACGTGCTCGACGATGCCGGCCAGGTCGATCGCCGCCTCCACGCCGGAATTGCCGCCGCCGATCACGGCGGTGCGCTTGCCCTTGTAGAGCGGGCCGTCACAGTGCGGGCAGTACGCAACGCCCTTGTTCTTGTACTCGGCCTCGCCGGGCACGTTGACGTTGCGCCAGCGGGCGCCGGTGGCCAGGATCACCGTCTTTCCCTTGAGCACCGCGCCGTTCTCCAGCGTGATGCTGACCGGCTCCCGGTCCGAAGCCGGCTGCAGCTTCACGGCACGCTGGCCGTTCATCAGGTCGACCCCGTACGCGCTGGCGTGCGCCTCGAGCGCGGCCGCGAACTGCGGGCCCTGGGTCTCGAGCACCGAGATGTAGTTCTCGATGCCCAGCGTGTCCAGCGTCTGGCCACCCATGCGTTCGCCGGCAATGCCGGTCTTGATGCCCTTGCGCGCGGCGTACACGGCCGCGGCCGCTCCGGCCGGGCCGCCACCGATGATCAGCACGTCGAAGACATCCTTCTTCGCCAGCTTGGCGGCATCGCGCGCCGCGGCGCCGGTGTCCACCTTGGCGAGGATCTCGTGGACCTCCATGCGGCCCGAGCCGAAGGGCTGGCCGTTGAGGAAGACCATGGGCACGGCCATGATCTGGCGCTGCTCGACCTCGTCCTGGAACAGGCCGCCGTCGACCGCCACGTGGCGGATGCGCGGGTTCAGCACGGCCATGAGGTTCAGGGCCTGCACCACGTCCGGGCAGTTGTGGCAGGTCAGCGACATGTAGGTCTCGAAGACGAAGTCGCCCTCGAGGTCGCGGATCTGTTCGATGACTTCCTGCTCGACCTTGGGCGGATGGCCACCCGCTTGCAGCAGCGCCAGCACGAGCGAGGTGAACTCATGGCCCATCGGGATGGCGGCAAAGCGCACGCCGATGTCGGCGCCCACGGGGCTGATCGAGAAGGACGGGCGGCGCGCATCCTGGCCGTCGAAGCGGGCGCTGATCTTCGCCGGCGCCAGGGCGGCGATCTCCACCAGAAGCTCGCGCATCTCCTGCGAGGCGGGGCGATCATCGAGGCTCGCCACGAGCTCGATGGGCCGGGTGATGCGCTCGAAATAGGCGCTGAGCTGGGTCTGGGTGTTGGCGTCCAACATGGCGGGTCCTTTCGGGTTCTGTTCAGGCGTGGTCAGGAAGACCCCGTTGAAAGCACCCGACGAGCCCGGGAGGCTTTCAACCGGATCCGGCCCGGCGGTCGAAAAGGGCCGGCACGAGGCCGGCCCGGCTTTTCGTCACGTGAAGGTCAGATCTTTCCGACCAGGTCCAGCGACGGGGTCAGCGTCTTGGCGCCTTCGTTCCACTTGGCCGGGCAGACCTGGCCCGGGTTCTTGGCGACGTACTGCGCGGCCTTGAGCTTGCGCAGGGTCTCCTTGACGTCACGGGCGATGGCGTTGTCGTGCACTTCCAGCGTCTTGATCACGCCTTCGGGGTTGATGATGAAGGTGCCGCGCAGGGCCAGGCCTTCTTCGGGGATGTGCACGCCAAAAGCATTGGTCAGGGCGTGCGTCGGGTCGCCGACCAGGGGGAAGCGGGCCTTGCCGACCGCCGGCGAGGTCTCGTGCCAGACCTTGTGCGAGAAATGCGTGTCGGTGGTGACGATGTAGACCTCGGCGCCGGCCTTCTGGAACTCGGCATAGTTGTCGGCGGCGTCCTCGACTTCCGTCGGGCAGTTGAAGGTGAAGGCGGCCGGCATGAAGATCAGGACCGACCACTTGCCCTGGAGCGACTGCTCCGTGACCTCGATGAACTTGCCGTTCAGGAAGGCCTGGGTCTTGAAGGGTTGGACTTGCGTGTTGATCAGCGACATGCTGGTGATTCCTCTTGTGAAGCAAGGGTTGGAGGGGATGGATGGATGTTATGTGCAGCGCAGCATTAGCGTGATTGATTGATCCGATTCTTCTGATTGCGAGAGGCTATTGAAAGATCTTCCCGACCTTCTTCCTGCCACCTGTCCCCGCTGCGGGGAGTCGTTTGGCTGCGGCGCAGCGAGCGAGAAGCCGTGCGTCTGTACACGGATTCGGCTGACCGACACCCTGAGAGCGCAGTTGCGCGAACGCTACAGTGGCTGCCTGTGCCCGCGATGCCTCGTGGCGCTGGGCGGGCTGTCGCTGGATGGCACTGTTCCCGGTCCAGAGGACGTCCCGGCGCGCTGAACGAAGTTCAAGCAGCCCACCCGCCGGCCGATAAGCCGTCAACCACCAGCCCTGAGCCTGGTGCCTGTCTTCGACCGTCCTTGACTGCCACTCCTCCTCCCGTTTCGCCGGCCGCTGTCCTGGGGCGTGGGCAGCCGCCGCTTTCCGGCGCACCCGCGGCCGGTGCGTCCCGCTGGCTGCGCGCCTTGCTCACCCTGGTGACGGCCGTCCTGGTGCTCGCCGCCTGGGGTTTCGTGGCCGTGACCGATGGCCTGGCCAACGCCAGCGCGGGCGACGCGGAAGCCCTCAACCTGGCCGGACACCAGGTCGTGCTGGCCGAGCGCCTCGCCTCGACGGCCACCGCTGCCGGCAACGGCACCGACCCGGGCCTGCCTTTGGAGCAGACCCTGCGGAGCATGCTCGACGATGCCGTGCGGCTGTACGAGCTGCGCGGCGTCTGGGCCGGCCGTGACGACGACCCCGAGCACTGGACCGCCCGCCGCGAGCGCCTCTGGGCCGCCGCACAGTCGCTGCAGATGGCCTGTGAGCGAGGCGAGACGGCCCTGGCGCCGTACGTCGAGCGGGTCGAGCGGGAGGCGACGCAGTTCATCACCGCCATGGAACAGGCGACCGGCGAGCTGCAACGCCTGGCCGAGGCGCGGCAGCACGACACCCGCCACACTTACGCCGTGCTGGTGGCGCTGCTGGCCCTGGGGGTGGCCACGATGCTGTGGGGCCTGGGCGAACCGCTGGCGCGCCGCATCCAGCGCCACCACGACCAGCTGGCCGGCCAGGCCCAGCAACTGGAGCGACTGGCGATGGTCGCGGGCCGCACGCAGAACGGCGTCGTCATCACCGACGCCCAGGGTCTCCTCGTCTGGGCCAACGAGGCCTTCAGCCGCGTCACCGGCTACAGCCTGGAAGAAGCGCGTGGGATCAAGCCCGCCGCGCTGCTGCAATTCGAGGGCACGGACCGCACGACGGCCGCTGCCATCGAACGCGCGGTGGCCTGCGGCGAGCCGGTCCGGGTGGAGATCGTCAACCGGGGCAAGCACGGACGCAGCTTCTGGGTCGACCTGGATATCCAGCCCCTGCGCGACGAGGCCGGCCGCCTGACCGGCTTCATCCAGGTCACCACCGACATCACGGCGCAGGTCGAAAGGCGCGACTACCTCGACGCCATCGTGCGCGCCCTGCCTGCGGGCCTGCTGGTGCGCGATGCCGAAGGGCGCGTCGTCGATGCGAATCTCAAGGCCGAGCAGCTGCTGGGCCGGCCCCGGGAGCAGCTCATCGGCCTGGCGAACGAAGACCTGTCGTGGGCCGGCGAACGCGAGGACGGCAGCCTGCTGCCGCCCGAGGAAATGCCGGCGCTGGTCACCCTGCGCACCGGGCAGCCGCTGGAGGATCGCCCGGTCGGCGTGCGCACGGCCGATGGCCGCCGGCGGTGGCTGCGGGTCAACACGCAGATCCTGCCCGGCCCGGACGGTGCCACGCACGGCGTGGTCTCGTGCTTCCTCGACGAGACCGAAGTGCGTGCCCAGCGCAACCTGCTGCAGACCACCATCGACGGTGCCGGCGTGGGCACCTGGGACTGGGACATGGTCACCGGCCGCATCGACTACAACGACCGCTGGGCGCGCATGCTGGGCTTCGAGCAGGACGAGGTCCCGCGCACCGTCGAAGGGTGGCAAGACCTCGTCCATCCGGACGACGGCGTCGCGGCGCGGGTCGCGTTGCATGCCCACCTGGCCGATCCGCAGCAACCCTATCGGACCGAGTTCCGCATGCGACACCGCGGCGGGGACTGGAGATGGGTGCTGGCCGCCGGCGCGGTGATCGAGCGTGCCCCCGATGGCCGCGGTCGTCGCATGGCCGGCGTGCATGTTGACATCGATGCGCGCAAGCGCCTGGAGCAGGCGCTGTCGGATGCGGCGCTCACCGACGCGCTGACCCAGTTGCCCAACCGCGCCGGCATCCAGCAGGCGCTGGCACGCTGCGTCACGCGGGTCCACCGGCAGCCAGGCGAAGGCTTCTCGGTGCTGTTCATGGATTTCGACCGCTTCAAGCTGGTCAACGACAGCCTCGGCCACGAAGCGGGCGACGAGCTGCTGCGCCAGATCGCCGCGCGGGTGAAGCAGACCCTGAGGCCGGGGGACGACGTGGCCCGGGTGGCCGAGATGGGAGCGGCGGCCCGCGGCCTCGACGTGGCGGGCCGCCTCGGTGGCGACGAGTTCGTGGTGCTGCTGGAGCGCATCGGCCAGCCGGCCGACGCCACCCGCATCGCGCAGCGCCTGCTCGATGCCCTGGCCGCGCCCTACGAGCTGGCCGGCCGGCCGGTGCAGTCCAGCGTGTCGATCGGCATCGTCACCAGCGACGTCTCGTCGGCCAGCGTCGAATCGGTGCTGCGCGACGCCGACACCGCGATGTACGAGGCCAAGCGACGCGGCCGCGGCCGATACGTCGTCTTCGACCCCGAGATGCACCGCCGCATCCGCGACGCGATGGATCTCGAGGCCGACCTGCGCCAGGCCCTGGCGCGGGACGAGATCTACGTGGTCTACCAGCCCATCGTGGCCTTGGCGCAGCGAAGGCCGGTCGGGCTGGAGGCTCTGGCACGCTGGCACCACCCGACCCGAGGGCTGGTTTCACCGGCCGAGTTCGTGCCCCTGGCGGAGGAGGCCGGGCTGATCGAGGCGCTGGGCGAACTCGTGCTGAGACAGGCCTGCCGCGAGCTCGCGTCGTGGCAGCGACGGCTGGGACCGGCGGCGCCGCGCACGGTCGCGGTCAACCTCAGCCGCGCCCAGCTGCGCCCCGGCCTGCTGGCCGGCACCGTGAGCGCCGCGCTGGCCGACGCCGGGTTGTCGCCCGCCGCGCTCCGCCTGGAGATCACCGAGACCCTGGCCATGCAGGGAGAGGCGGCGCTCGCCGTGCTGGGAGAGCTCCGCGCGATGGGAGTCAGCCTGGCGCTGGACGACTTCGGCACCGGCTATTCCTCGCTGGCTTCGCTCGACCAGCTGCCGATAGACACCGTCAAGATCGACCGCGCGTTCGTGGCCAAGATGGTTCACAACCGCTACCAGATGGCGCTGGTGAAGTCGACCGTGCAGGTGGCCGATTCGCTGGCGCTGAAGGTCGTGGCCGAAGGGGTCGAGACCGAAGCGCAGGCCTGCGCGCTGGCCGCGCTCGGCTGCCACGCGGCGCAGGGCTACCTCTTCGGCAAGCCCATGCCCGCCGAGGAGTTCGTCGCCTGGTGGACGGCGAAGGACGCCCTCGCCGCCCTGCCGGCGGCCTGAGCCGCTACGCCGCGACCTTCAGGAAGCGCCGCAGGTCCGCATCCAGGCGGGCCAGGTTCAGCGGCTTCGTCCAGTACTCCACCGCCCCGGCCGACAAGGCGGCGTCCACGGCCTCGGGCATGGCGCTCGCGGAAAGCGCCACCACCGGCGCGTAAGCCAGCAAGCGCTCCGAGGCCAGGTGCTGCAGCAGCTCGGTGCCATGCATGTCGGGCAGCTGCATGTCCAGCAGCACCAGGTCGAAGCGCTCGTCGCGCATCCGGGCCAGGCCGGCGCCGCCGGTGTCGGCGCTGTGCAGACGCACGTCGGGCCAGCGCCGCAGGAACTGCTCGACCAGCAGCAGGTTCACGGGGTTGTCCTCGACGTAGAGGATGTCGCCGGCCAGGGCACTTTCGGCGGTGGCGGCCGGCGCCTGCGGGCCGGAAGCCGCCGACCGCTCGCCCGCGCCCGAGGGGGCCGTGATCGTGTCCATGCGCGCACGTGGCAGGCGCACCCGCATGCGCGTGCCTTCGCCGGGGTCGCTGTGGGCCTCGATGGCGCCTCCCATCTTGAGCACCAGCTGGCGGGTCAGGTGCAGGCCTATGCCGGTGCCTTCGATCACGCCGCCTTCGCGGCCCAGGCGGTTGAAGGGTTCGAAAAGGTGGGCCATCTGCTCGCCGTTCATGCCCACGCCGTTGTCCGCCACTTCGACGCACACGGTCTCGCCTTCGTCGGCCAGGTGCACCTGCACCTCCACCCAACCGCCGGGGCGGTTGTACTTGCAGCCGTTGGACAGCAGGTTGAGCACGACCTGGCGCAAGCGCGTGGCATCGGCCCGCACGGCGAGCGGCCCGGCCAGCAGCTCGGGCGCCGGCCCGCGCAAGTGGATCCTGTGGCGCGCCGCCAGCGTGGCCGCCACCGACAAGGCCGAATCGATCAGCGGCTTGAGCGGCACCGGCTTGAACTGCATCTCGAGCTGGCCCGCCTCGATGCGGGAGACGTCCAGCACGTCGTCGATCAGCGCCAGCAGGTGCCAGCCGGCCTCGCGCGTGAGCTCCAGGTGGCGACGCTGTCGCGCGCTCAGCGGCTCCCGCGGGTCGTCGCTCAGCAACTGGGCGAAGCCGAGCATGGCGTTCAGCGGCGTGCGCAGCTCGTGGCTCATGCGCGAGAGGAACTCGGTCTTCGCATGGCTCGCGGCCTCCGCCACGATGCGGGCCTCGCGCGCGGCCTCGGCGGCGAGGCGGTCGGTCAGGTCGCGGATGACCGCGGTCATCGTCAAGCGCGGCCCCTCGCCCTGGCGCGAGACGGCCGCCTCGAAGGCAAAGCGCTCGCCGTTCGCACGCACCCCGTACAGCGTCCGTTCGTGGCCGATCGCGACGCGCTCGCGGCCGCTGGCGATGAAGGCGCGCAGGCCTTCGCGATGGCGTTCGAGCAGTTCGGCGGGAACGAACTCGTCCAGGTGATGCCCCAGCGCCTGCTCGGCCGGCAGGCCGAACATCTCGGCCGCCGCGCGGTTGAACATCACCACCGTCTGCGAGGCGTCGATGGTGATGATGGCGTCCATCGCCGTCTCGACGATGCCGGCGAGCTGCTGCTCGCGCGACAGCAGCGCCTGCTCGGCGTGGCGGCGCTCGGTGATGTCGTGGCTGATGGTGAGCAGCGCCGGACGGCCGTCGTAGTCGATCAGCTCGCCGTTGAACAGCAGAACCCGCTCCACCCCGGCCGCGTCCCTCACGCGGACCTCGAAGTCGGTCAGGCGCGCGTCGGAGCGCATGGCGGACATCAGGCGCCTATGGTCCTCGATGGTCATGCCGAGGCCCAGGTCGAACAGGCTCTTGCCGATGAGCTCCTCGCGCGGCCGGCCCACGCGCCGGGCGAACACCGGGTTCAGGTCGAGCAGGCGGCCATCGCCCAGGGTGCGCACCGCGATGCCCATCGGCGAGGCCTCGAAGATGCTCTTGAACCGGCGGTGGTCGACGGCGGCGCGCTGCTCCGCGGCGACGCGCGCCTGCTCGCGCTGCAGGTTGTCCAGCGCGAACGCGAGTTCGTCGGTCAGCTGGTGCAGCAGTTTCACCAGCGCGTCGTCGAACCAGTCCGCCTCGTCGACGTGCAGCAGCAGCACGCCTATGACCTCGCCCGCGCATCGCAGCGGGAAGACGGCCTGCGCCAGCACGCCGGCGGTGGTCGCCTGGTCCCGCCAGTCCGCCGCCAGCGGGTCGTTCAGCAGGTCGCTGCTGATGCCCCACAGGCCCTCGCCGAGCGCATGGCCGGTGAGCGTGTCGGCCAGCCCGGGATCGGCCAGGCTGCGGCTCATGGGCAGGCGCCCGAACAGACGCTCGGCCGGCCCGGCCCAGGCCACCGAGACCAGCGACTCGCTGCCTTCGCCGGCCTGCCTCAGCCAGGCGCTGGCCATGCGCGCCTGGCCCGCGTCGACGCAGGCGTCGCAGGCCTCTCGCAGCAGCTCGTCGCGGGGATAGCGGTGAATGATGGCCCGCTGGGTGCGCGACAGGGCCTGCAGGAAGCCGGACAGCCGCAGGACCTGCTGCTCGGCGCGGCGCTGGTCGGTGACGTCCTCGCCTATGCTGGCGCGCCCTATGACCACGCCCTGCTCGTCGCGCAGCATGGTGCTGCTCCAGCGCACCAGGCGGCGCTCGCCCTGGCGCGTGAGGATGGCGGCTTCGGCGTGTGCCGGCAGCTGCCCCTCGCGCAGGGCATGGCGCCAGCTGTCGCGGTCGCGACGCCGTTCCGGCGGTACGCAGCGCTCGCCGTAGTCCGCCCCGGCCAGCTCCTGCAGCGTCCAGCCGGTGCGTTTGAGGAAGAAGTCGTTGCAGTAGGTGATGCGCCCGTCGACGTCGGCCGCGACCGCGAACAGCTCCACCGTGTCCAGCATCTCGCGAAAGCGCCGCTCCGATTCGGACAGGCGGGCCTGCGCCTGGTCGCGGCTGTCGAGCATGCGGTTGAACTCGCCGGCGACGGCGCTGAATTCGCCGGGCAGCGCCTCGTCGGCACGAGCGGCGCGGGCGCCCTGGGCCACGGCGCGGGCGGTCGCCGCCAGGTGCTCGAGCGGGGCGACCAGCCGGCGAGACAACCGCCAGGCCAGCCAGCCGACCAGCGCCGTCAGCAGGGCGAGCGCCAGCGCGGCCCGCAGGGCGTTGCGTCGAGCGG
The DNA here is from genome assembly GCF_051857595.1 of Ideonella flava. Taxonomy (NCBI): domain Bacteria; kingdom Pseudomonadati; phylum Pseudomonadota; class Betaproteobacteria; order Burkholderiales; family Sphaerotilaceae; genus Ideonella; species Ideonella flava. The sequence continues at coordinate 194,944 of NZ_JBPZHD010000006.1, read as the reverse complement.
GGGCCACCACCGCTTCCTCCGAAATGCCGGCCACGGCGGTGAGAGGCCAGTCGCTCACGGGCGTCAGCGCATAGAAGCGCCGGACACCGTCCAGGCCGGTCGCGAGGCGGATGTCGGCCGGCAGGTCGCGACCTGCCGAAGCGGGCTGCTCGGGCAGGCGCTGGCCTATCCATTTCGGCGGATCGGGATAGCGGCCGAGCACCGTCCCGGCGGCGTCCTGCAGCGTCAGCGTGCCGCCCTCGGCCAGCAGATGCCGGGCCCAGGAGTCCGACCAGGCCTGCAGGTCGAGCATCAGCACCAGCACGCCCCGGTCTTCACCCCCCGGCCCGGCCACGCCGCGCAGGATGGGCAACACCGGATGGCCGTTCACCACGCTGGGCCGCACGGGACCCAGCCTCACCTGGGGGCTGCCCCGGGCGGCCTGGAACGCCTGCGTGCGCGCCACGCTGGTGGGCACGCTGGCGCTCTCGACCGTGGTGCAGCGCACGCTTCCGTCGGCGTCGGCGTAGCCGGCGTTCGCCAGCAAGGGCTCTATGCGCACCAGGCCGGTCAACAGCGAACGGCAGGCCGATCGATCGTCCTGGAGGATCTCCGGGCGGGCGGCGAGGAAGTCCAGCAGCTGGCGGCCACGCTGGAGCATGCGGGCGGCCTCCTGGGCCAGCAACTGCGAGCGCTGCCGCATGCTTTCCAGGGCGGCCTGCTCCGCGGCGCGGCGGTCGTGCTCGATCTCATATGACAACGCCACGACCCAGGGCAGCGTCACGACGCCGACCAGCAGGAGCAACCGACCCAGAAAGGTTCGCGCAGGCTTCATTGATGTGCTGGTGCACCGGGCGAACCGCCGTGGGCCTCCCCCGCACCGCAGCGGCTGCAGGTTAGTGCTTCGTGGCGCCCGGCGCCACTGGCCATCCATCCAGTATGCTGCCGGGGTGTCTGCCGTGCTGTACCCCCCCGCCCCTGCCGCTTGCGGGCAAGATCCGCTGGCCGCGCTGAACGAAGAGCAGCGCGCGGCCGTCGAGCACGGTGACGACCCGCTGCTGGTCATCGCCGGTGCCGGCGCCGGCAAGACCACCACGCTGGCGACGCGCGTCGCGCACCTCGTCGCCGGCGGCGCGGATCCCAACCGCCTGCTGCTGCTGACCTTCTCCCGCCGCGCCGCGCAAGAGATGCAGCAACGGGTCGCCGCGCAGCTGCAGGCCGTGCTGGGCTTGCCGCCGGGCTCCAAGGGCCCGCTGTTGCCCTGGGCGGGCACCTTCCACGCCATGGGCGCCAGGCTGCTGCGCGAACAGGCTGCCCGCCTGGGGCTGGACGAGAACTTCAGCATCCTCGACCGCGGCGACGCGGAAGACCTGATGGGCCTGGTGCGTGATGCCCAGGGCCTGTCGTCGAAGGAGAAGCGATTTCCGCTCAAGGGCACCTGCCTCGCGATCTATTCGCGCGCCGTCAACAGCCAGGCCCCCGTGGCCGACCTGCTGCGCGAGAACTGGCCCTGGTGCGCCGACTCCGAGGCCGAGCTGCGCTCGCTCTTTCGAGCCTATGAAGATGCCAAGCGCCACCAGCAGTCGCTCGACTACGACGACCTGCTGCTGTGGTGGGCCGAGATGATGCGCGAGCCCGACATCGCCGCCTGGCTCGGCGAGCGCTTCAGCCACGTGCTGGTCGACGAGTACCAGGACACGAATCGCCTGCAGGCGGCCATCCTGCTGGCCCTCAAGCCGGGCGGCCGGGGCCTGACGGTGGTGGGTGACGATGCGCAATCCATCTACGCCTTCCGCGCGGCCGAGGTGCGCAACATCCTCGACTTCCCTTCGGCCTTCACGCCGCCCGCGCGCATCGTCACCCTGAGCCGCAACTACCGCTCGACCCAGCCATTGCTGGATGCGGCCAACGCCGTCATCGCCCTGGCGCCCGAGCGCTTCGCCAAGACCCTCTGGACCGACCGCGCCGGCGCCGAGCGGCCGCAACTCGTGGCGGTGGACGACGAGCTCTCGCAGGCGCGCTGGGTGTGCGGGCAGATCCTTGCGCGGCGCGAGGGCGGGCTGAGGCTGAAGTCGCAGGCGGTGCTGTTCCGCAGCTCTTCGCACAGCGCGGCGCTGGAGCTGGAGCTGGCGCGCCGCCGCATCCCCTTCGTCAAGTATGGCGGCCTGAAATTCCTGGAGGCGGCCCACATCAAGGACGTGCTGTCGCTGCTGCGCTGGGCGAGCAACCCGCGCCACCGGCTGGCGGGTTTCCGCGTGGCGCAGCTCGTGCCCGGCATCGGCCCGGCCAGCGCGCGGCGCCTGCTCGATGCGATGGACGCCAGCGGCGATCCGCACTCCATCCTGCAGGCGTTCGAGCCGCCCACCGCGGCCCGCGGCGACTGGGCGCCCCTGGCCGCCCTGCTCGCCCGCCTGGCCGAGTCGAGCGACTGGCCCGGCGAGCTCGCCGCCGTCGTCGAGTGGTACCTGCCGCACCTGGAGCGGCTGCACGACCACCCGGCCCCGCGCCACGCCGATCTCGAGCAGCTGGCCCGCCTCGCCGCCGGCCACGCGAGCCGCGAGCGCTTCCTCACCGAGCTCACCCTCGATCCGCCGCAAGCCACCAGCGACGAGGCCGGCGACCCGCTGATGGACGAGGACTACCTGATCCTGTCGACCATCCACGCGGCCAAGGGACAGGAGTGGTCTTCGGTGACGGTGCTCAACGTGATCGACGGCTGCCTCCCGGGCGACCTCGCCACCGCGACGCCGGTACAGCTCGAGGAGGAGCGGAGGCTGCTCTACGTGGCGATGACCCGGGCGCGTCACCACCTGGCCTTGATGGTCCCGCAGCGCTTTTACGTGACCCAGCAGCGCCGCTTCGGGGACCGCCACCTGTACGGCGGGCTGACGCGCTTCATCCCGCCCGAGGTGGCAGCGCGCTTCGACAGCGTCGGCCCCGCCACGCCGAGCTGGGCCAGCGGCCCGCTCACCCCGCCGCCCGGGCCGGTGCTGGACCTGGCGCGGCGGCTGCGCGATCGCTGGTGATCCCCCGGGCGCCGGCTGGGCCTGCAGGGACTGTCACACCTTCCCCACTCAAGGCGAAGCACGCCGTGACGAAGAGCCGATTGGCCCTGTCGCCTTCCTCGCCTTGGTTCCGCCACTGCCCCCTCCTGCCCCCAGCGTCGACCTGAGCGCCGAGCAGGCCTTCGACCGCCTGATGGTGCGCGTCATGGTGCCGCTGTTCGCGGTGGGCACGCTGGTGATCGCGCTGCTGTGGTGGATGGAGGTGTCGGAAGGTCGCCTGAGCGTGGTCAACCGCTACGCCTATCCGGCGATGGGGGTCGTGTACGCCAGCTGCGTGGCCGTGCTGTGGCGCTGGCCCCGCTGCGTGGGTGCCGTGCGCTGGGTGGGGTTCCTCGCCGTGGCCGTCAGCCAGCTGGGCGAGCTGGCGATCGAGCTCCTGCAAGTCGGTCCGCTGATCGGCAACTACGACGCGATCACCCTGCTGACCTGGCTGCCGCTGATCCATGCGCTCGCCTTCATCCTGCTGGACTCCCGTGCGGCCGTGTGGTCGGCCTGCATCATCCTGCTGCTGGTGGCGGCCGGCTTCGCCTGGCGCCTCACGTCGCCCCTGGGCCAAGGCAAGGACGTGGCCCTGCTGCTCAACGTGCTGGCCTCGCACGCGGTCTTCATCGTCTGCCTGACCGGCTGGCTGCAGATGAAGAGGCTGTTGTCCCGGCAGCACGGCGTGGCGCAGCAGTTGCGCGTGCTGGCGGCGACCGATTCGCTCACCGGCCTGGCCAATCGCCGGCAGGCGGTGGTGGTACTCGGCGGCCTGGTTCGGCCGCCGCCGCGCGTGCCGCCGCCTGTGGCACTGCTGTGCGACATCGATCACTTCAAGCACGTCAACGACCGGCTCGGCCACGAGGCCGGCGACCAGGTGCTGGCGGAGGTGGCCGAAGCCCTGCTCCGGGCGACGCGCTCCAGCGATCTGGTCGCGCGCTGGGGTGGCGAGGAATTCCTGATCGTGCTGCCGGGCACCCCCCTGCCCGAAGCCATCGAACTGGCCGAGCGCCTGCGGCAACGGGTGGCCGCGGCCACCGCGCAAGGCGCCGCGCTGGCGCTCGGCGGGGCGACCCTGAGCGTCGGCATCGCCGCGCATCGGGCGGACGAAAGCGTCACGGACTGGCTGCGCCGCACCGATGCGGCGTTGTACCGCGCGAAGAACGCCGGGCGCGATCGCTGCGAGGCCGCCTAAGAGCGACTCGGCCCGCGCGGGTTTGTCCTAGAAGCCCGCACCGGTGGGACTCCTATGATGCGCTCCCGAATGGAAACGTTTCCATAGGCGCATCTCGCACGATCACCCTCGAACCGCTCAACGAAAGTCGCCGATGGCCACCACGATCAAGGACGTCGCACGTGAAGCCGGCGTGTCCGTGGCGACCGTTTCGCGCGTCATGAACGGCCATGCCGCGGTCACGCCCGAGACGCGTGAGCGCATCCAGCGCATCGCCACCGAGCTGCGCTTCACGCCGTCCAGCGCGGCGCGCAGCCTCATCACCCGACGCACCCACACCGTCGGCGCCCTCTTGCCGGATCTGCACGGCGAGTTCTTCTCCGAACTGATCCGCGGGATCGACCTCGCCGCCCGGGCCCGCGGGCTGCACCTGCTGGTCTCCAGCTCGCACGACAACGCCGCCGAGGCGGCCGCAGCCTTGCGCGCCATGCACGGCCGGGTCGACGGGCTCCTGGTGATGTCGCCCCACGTGGACGCAGGCTTTCTCGGCGGCAACCTGCCGCCCGGCCTGCCGGCGGTGCTGATGAACACCGGTGTCGACGATCCCGCGCACGCGGCGCTGAGGGTCGACAACTTCGGCGGGGCGCAGGCCATGATGCGGCACCTGGTGTCGGCCGGCCATCGCCGCATAGCCTTCATCGCCGGGCCCGAGCACAACCACGACGCGCAGGAGCGCCTGCGGGGCTACCGCAGCGGTCTGGCCGAGCTGCTGCCCGACGCCGCCGAGCTGGTGCTGCCGGGCGACTTCACCGACGCCAGCGGCGAGCGTGCGGGGCAGGAAATCCTCGCCCTGGCCCCTCGGCCGGATGCCGTGTTCGCGGCCAACGACATGATGGCGCTGGGTTGCCTGGCCTCGCTCACCCGCGGCGGGCTGGAAGTGCCGCGCGACATCGCCCTGGCCGGCTTCGACGACATCCCCATCTGCCGCTACGTGCGGCCGGCGCTGACCACCGTTCGCGTGCCCATCGTCGAGCTGGGCGCCCTGGCGCTGGCCGAGCTGGCCAGCGCCATCGAAGCGCCGCCCGGCGGGCCACCGCCCGCGGCGCGCACGCTGCGCGCCGAACTGGTCGTCCGCCAGTCCAGCCAGGCGAGCTGAGCGCCCCCGTTTTTCGAGTTCTCGCTTTTCGACCGACCGACAACGACGGAGACAAGCCCCATGAGATCCACGAGAAAAGGTTTTCATCGACAGACCCTCGCCGCCGCGACCGCCTTGCTGCTGGCCGGCGGCGCGGTCCAGGCGCAGGTCTCCACCTCGACGCTGCGAGGCCAGGTGACGCAAGGCACTGCCGCGGCCCAGGCGGGCACCGCGGTGGTCGCGGTGAACAAGGACAACGGCGCCACCTACCGCGGCACCACCGCGGCCGACGGCAGCTATGTGCTCGTCGGCCTGGCCCCGGGGCGCTACGAAATCCGCGTCGGCGATCAGGCCAGCGAGACGGTGACCCTGCAGGTGGGGGAAACAGCCACGCTGGACCTGTCGCTCGACGCGGCGCAGCGCGTCACCATCGTCGGAGCCCTGAACCGCAAGGATGTCAAGGACTCGCAGCTCGGCACCAATGTCAGCCGGCGGCAGATCGACAGCCTGCCGCAGAACACGCGCAACTTCCTCAGCTCGGTCGACCTGGCACCGGGCGTGGCCTTCGTGCAGCAGACCAACGGCCAGGTCAACCTGCAAAGCGGCGCCCAGGACCGCAACAACATCAACGTCTTCATCGACGGCGTGGGCCAGAAGAACAACATCCTGCGCAACGGCGGCTCGGGCATGGACTCGACTCGCGGCAACCCCTTCCCTCAATCGGCCATCGCCGAGTACAAGGTCATCACCCAGAACTACAAGGCCGAGTTCGAGCAGCTCAGCGGCGCCGCCATCACCGCGGTCACGCGCTCGGGCACCAATGAACTGCACGGCGAGCTTTACGTCGACCGCACCGGCACCAACTGGACCGCCAAGGACCCGTTCCAGGAAGAACGCGAGCGACAAGGTGTCAAGCGGCCGGAATCGACGCAAACGCAGTTCGGTGGCGCGATCGGCGGGCCCATCGTCGCCGACCGCCTGCACTACTTCTTGGCCTACGACGGCAAGAACATCGACGATTCGCGCCAGGTGATCGTGCAGCACGCCGACCAGATGCCGAACGCCGGCATCGTGCCCGGCCTGGTGGCGCAGCAGGGAAGCGCCGTCGATCCCTTCCGCGAGAACCTGTTCTTCGGCAAGCTCGACGCATCGCTCAGCGACGACCAGCGGCTGAGCTTCACGGCCAAGGTCCGCGACGAGTCCGACAAGACGCCCGAGGACAGGAACCTCAGCCTGCCCAGCAACGAGAAGGAGCGGACCAACAACGAGACCCGCATCGACCTGAAGCACGAGTGGATGACGGGCCCGTGGCTCAGCGAGGCGCGCATCGGCTACGAGGACTACAAGTGGAACCCGCATGCGGCCCTGGGCGAGCCGCTGGTCAAGTACAAGTACTCGCCGACCAGCCTGCTGAACAACTCGCAGGATGCGATCTGGGTCGGCGGCTCGCCCGACAACCAGAACCGCCAGCAGACAGGCCACTACGTCTCCGAGGACCTCACCTGGACGGGGGCCAAGGGCCACGTCGTCAAGGGCGGCATCAAGCTGAAGGCGATGCAGTACAAGCTGTCCGGCACCGCGAACGGTGTCGACGTCGTCGAGACGGTGATCGACCAGGTCACGGGCAACCCCTACTACGACGGCAGCAACTGCCTGGGCACGAATCCGACCGACACCGGCGTCGTCCAGTCGACCGACCAGTGCCGGCTGGTGCGGGCCATCGCCCCGGCCGAGGCCAACTTCCGCAACAACCAGGTCGGCCTGTACTTCCAGGACGACTGGGACGTGAGCAAGCAGCTGCAAGTCAATGTCGGCCTGCGTTGGGACTACGAGACCAACATGCTGAACAACGACTACGTGACGCCGGCCGACCGCGTGGCCGCGCTGTTCGCCGAGGACGGCCGCACCATCGGCAGCATCACGGCGCCACCGGGCCAGACCTACGCCGAATCGCTGGCCAAGGGCGGCATCAACATCGCCGACTACATCGCCGACGGCCAGTCCCGAAAGTCCTTCAAGCGGGCGATCGCACCACGCGTGGGTGCGTCGCTGGATGTGTTCGGCGACCGGTCCACCGTGCTGTTCACCGGCTTCGGCCGCTCGTACGACCGCACCATGGCCAACCACGCCTTGGACGAACTGCAGAAGAACAAGCAGGCCAACGGCGAGATCTGGCTGATCCGCAACGACTTCAAGATGCCGTACTCGGATCAGTTCACTGTCGGGGTGCGCCAGGCCATCGGCATGTGGAACACCGAGGCCGCGCTCAGCCTGGTGAATGCGAAGAACCAGTTCATCTGGTTCGGCGGCAACCGCGATCCGAACGGCGGCTGGGGCACGCAGAGCGCCATCGACCCGCTGTGGGGCGGCCCGAACGGCTACGGCACGCTGGTCCTCGGTGACTTTGTCGGACAAAACCAGACGACCTCGATCCTGCTGAAGGCCGACAAGCCGTACTCGGCAGAGTCCGGCTGGGGCCTGACGGTGGCCTACACCTATGCAGACGCGAAGACCACCGCCAGGGGCTGGGACGACGACATCTTCGACTGGACCTACGGGCGCTCCACCCATGGCTGGAACCCTTCGCGCCTGGTCGACAAGCACCGCGTCGTGGCCGCGCTGGTCACCGACGGCCTGTTGCCCTGGGGCCTGCTGGTCTCTGCGAAGTACACCTGGGCCAGCGGCAGGCCGCGCCAGCTGACCGACTGCTCGGACGGCTTCAGCCAGTGCGTCTATGTCGAAGGTCAGAGCCGGCGGTTCAACCAGTTCGACCTGGGCGTCGGCCGCGACTTCGGCGTCGGCTTCGGCAAGATCAACCTGCGTGCCGACGTGCTGAACCTGTTCAACACGGCCAACTACGGCGGCTTCGACGATTGGGTCGGCGGCCCGGGCAACCCGCAGAACCCGCTGGGCGGCGACAACCCGAACCTCGGCAAGCCCAACTCGATGCGCGGCCCCATGCGCACCATCCGCCTGGTCATGGGCTACAAGTTCTGACCCTGGTGCGCGCCCGGCCTGCCACGGCCCACGAAGCCGCGGCAGGCGGCCGCGTGCCTGCTGATCGATGACCTCGGACCGCCTTCCATTCACCCGTCGTCGGCTGCTGGGCGCCGCCGCCACGGCCGCCGCCCTCGCGGCCTGCGGCGCACCCGCTGCTTCGAGGCCGATGGCGTATGGCGAAGGCCAGGTGCCGGCGCCTCTTTCCGACGACGCGCTGCTCGACGAGCTCGAGGCGCGCACCTTCCGCTTCTTCTGGGACACCGCCCACCCGGTCACCGGCCTGGTGCCTGACCGCTGGCCGGGGGTGACCAGCATGGCCAGCGTGGCCGCGGTCGGCTTCGGCCTGACGGCCTGCCTCGTCGGCGCCGAGCGCGGCCTCGTCACGCGTGCCCAGGCGGCCGAGCGCGTGCGCAGGACGCTCGCCTTCCTCGCCAACGCGCCGCAGGGCGAGGCCGAGATCGGCATGGCCGGCCACCGAGGTTTCTTCTATCACTTCCTCGACATGGCCACCGGCGCACGCTTCACGCCGAAGGTGGAGCTGTCGACCATAGACACCGCGTTGCTGATGGCCGGCGTGCTGGCCGCGCAGTCGTACTTCCAGGCCGACGACCCCGAGGAGGCCCGCATCCGCGCGCTGGCCGAGACGCTCTACACCCGCGTCGACTGGGCCTGGGCGCAGCAGCGGGGCGGCCTCATCTCCATGGGCTGGGAACCCGGCCGCGGCTTCGAGCGCTTCATCGATTACCACGGCTACGACGAGGCGATGCTGCTGTACCTGCTCGCACTCGCCTCACCCACGCATCCGGCGCGCAACGACAGCTGGGCCGCGTTCTGCGGCGGCTACCCGCGCACCTGGGGCAGCTTCATGGGCCAGGCACACCTGGGCGGCGCGCCGCTGTTCTGGCACCAGTACTCGCACGTGTGGGTGGACTTCCGCGGCATCCAGGACGAGTTCATGCGCGCCCGGGGCCTGGACTACTTCGAGAACAGCCGCCGCGCGACGCTTTCGCAACGCGCCTATGCCATCGCCAATCCCGGCGGCTGGAACGACTACGGCGCCGACGTCTGGGGCCTGACCGCCTGCGACGGCCCGGGCGACGTGCGCGCCGCCGACCACCGCGGCCAGCCGCGCCGGTTCCACGGCTACATGGCTCGCGGCGCGGGCCTCGTCGACACGCGCGACGACGGCACGCTGGCGCCCACGGCCGCGGCTTCGTCGCTGCCCTTCGCCCCCGCGGAGGTGCTGTCCGCCTTGCACACGATGCGGCAGCGCTTCGGCGCCCACATCTACGGCCGCTATGGCTTTCTCGATTCGTTCAACACCAGCTGGCGTGACGAGTCCGTGCGCCCGACCGACGGCCGTCTCGTGCCAGGGTTCGGCTGGGTCGATACCGACTACCTCGGCATCGACCAGGGCCCCATCGTGGCGATGATCGCCAACCACCGGCGCGACCTGGTCTGGCGCACCATGCGTGCCAATCCCCACCTCCGGCGCGGCCTGGTCCGTGCCGGCTTCAAAGGTGGCTGGCTGACCTAACCTCCACTTTCCATTGACCACTTCGCACATGCCACGACGCCGCTTGCTGCAGCTCGCCGCCGCGCTGCCGCTGGCCGCGTGCGGGCGCGACGGCGTGGAGGATGGCAGGACGAGGTTGCGCTTCTGGGCCATGGGCCGCGAGGGCGAGGTGGCGCACGAGCTGCTCGCCGGCTTTCGAGAAGAGCAACCGAACATCCAGGTGCGCATCGAGCAGTTGCCGTGGACGGCCGCGCACGAGAAGCTGCTGACCGCCTTCGCCGGCGACGCCACGCCCGACGTGGCCCAGATCGGCAACACCTGGCTGCCCGAGATGGCCGCGCTCGGCGCGATCGAACCGCTGGATGCGCGCCTGGCCGGCGCGCCCGCCATCGACAAGGCCGACTACTTCGACGGCATCTGGCGCACCAATGTCATCGACGGCCAGCTCCAGGGCCTGCCCTGGTATGTCGACACGCGGCTGCTGTACGTCCGCAGCGACCTGCTCGCACGCGCGGGGTTCGACCGCATGCCGCAGGACTGGGCGGGGTGGATGCAGGCGATGGCGGGGCTGCAGAAGATCGGCGTCGCCCATCCGCAGCTGCTGCCGCTGAACGAGTACGAGCCGCTGCTCGCGCTCGCCTTGCAACCGGGCGGCGACCTGCTGGCCGACGGCGGCCGGCGCGGCCACTTCGCGAGCCCCGGCTTCCAGCGGGCGCTGGGCTTCTACCTGGACATGTTCCGCCGCGGCTACGCACCGCCGATGACCAACACCCAGGTCTTCAACCTCTGGCAGGAATTCGGCCGGGGCACCTTCGCGCTCTACGTCTCCGGCCCGTGGAACCTGGGCGAATTCCGCCGCCGCCTCGCGCCGGAGCTGCAGGACCGCTGGACCACCGCGCCGCTGCCAGGTCCCCAGGGTCCCGGCGCCTCGATCGCCGGTGGCTCCAGCCTCGTGCTGTTTCGCCGCTCGCGAGCCAAGCGCGCCGGCTGGGCCTTGATCGAATACCTCTGCCGGCCCGCGGTTCAACAACACTTCTACCGACTCACCGGCAACCTCCCGCCTCGCCGCGCCAGCTGGATCGGCGAACCGTTGTCGAGCGACCCGAAGATCCGCGCCTTCGCCGACCAACTGGAACGCGTCCGCCCCACCCCGGCGGTGCCGGAGTGGGAACGCATCGCGCAGGAAATGCAGCTTTTCGCGGCGCGGGCCGTGAACGACGGCACCCGACCCGCCGCAGTGGCCGCCGCCCTGGATGCACGGGTGGACCAGTTCCTGGCGAAGCGGCGATGGATGCTGGATCGGAAAGTGGGGGTGGCTTGATGCTTCTGCAGCTCCACCGATTCGCCTTGTCCGGTCCGGGCTTGACTGCCCTGCCCTTCGACAGACTCAGGGCGAACGGGGTGGGGGATTCGTTCGGCCTGGGCACCACCCATCCGTTCGGCCTGAGCCCCACCTGCCCGTTCGGCCTGAGCCTGTCGAAGGCCCATGGATGGAGTGCTGGCCTGCCCTTCGACAAGCTCAGGGCGAACGGGATGGGGGATTCGTTCGGCCTGGGCACCACCCATCCGTTCGGCCTGAGCACCACCCATCCGTTCGGCCTGAGCCTGTCGAAGGCCCATGGATGGAGTGCTGGCCTGCCCTTCGACAGGCTCAGGGCGAACGGGGTGGGGGATTCGTTCGGCCTGGGCACCACCCATCCGTTCGGCCTGAGCCCCACCTGTCCGTTCGGCCTGAGCCTGTCGAAGGCCCATGGATGGAGTGCTGGCCTGCCCTTCGACAAGCTCAGGGCGAACGGGATGGGGGATTCGTTCGGCCTGGGCACCACCCATCCGTTCGGCCTGGGCACCTCCTGTCCGTTCGGACTGAGCCTGTCGAAGGCTCGCACCCACCCCGAGGTCCGCTCATGAAGCCCTCACGGGCCGCCTGGGCCTTCGCGTTGCCCGCGCTGGCCGTCATCGGCCTGTTCTTCGTGCTGCCCGTCGCCGCGGGGCTGGTGCTCAGCCTGACGGACTTCGACCTGTACGCCCTGGCCGACCTGCACAACCTGCGCTTCGTGGGGCTCGACAACTACGCCCAGGTGCTCACCCGGCCGCTGTTCTGGCAGGCGCTCGGCAACACCGCCTACTTCGTCGTGCTCGGCGTGCCCTTGTCCATCGCGCTGTCGCTCGGTTGTGCGGTGCTGCTGCAATCGAAGCTCGCTCGTTTCAAGCCGCTGTTCCGCACCGCCCTGTTCGCGCCGGTGGTCACCACGCTCGTCGCCGTCGCGGTCGTGTGGCGCTATCTCTTTCACGTCCGGTACGGCTGGGTCAACCAGATCCTCGGCTCGATCGGCGTGGGGCCCATCGACTGGCTCGGCGACCCGCACTGGTCCATGCCGGCCATCATCGTCTTCGCGGCCTGGAAGAACTTCGGCGGCAACATGATCATCTTCATCGCCGCGCTGCAGGCCATCCCGGAAGACCTGTACGAAGCCGCTCGACTCGACGGTGCCGGCGCGTGGGCGCAGTTCCGCCACATCACCGTGCCGATGCTCGGGCCCACGCTGCTGATGGTGAGCATCCTCACCATCGCGGGCTACTTCCAGCTCTTCGCCGAACCCTACGTGATGACGCAAGGAGGCCCGCTGCAGAGCACCGTCAGCGTGCTGTACCTGATGTACGAGGAAGGATTTCGCTGGTGGAACCTGGGCCAGGCTTCGGCGGTGGCCTTCGTGCTCTTCGCCATCATCGTCGTCGTGACGCGCGGGCTGCTCGCCTTCGCGCGGCGCAGGGGCGTCGCATGAGGGCATTCAAGGCCATCGCGCTCAACGGCCTGCTCGCGCTGGCGGCCCTGCTCACCATCGCCCCCCTGCTTTGGATGCTGTCGGTGTCCTTCATGCACGGCGGCGAAGCCAGCAGCTTCCCTCCGCCGCTGCTGCCGTCGGAGCCTACGCTAGATCACTACCGCGCCCTGATCACGCAAGGCGGCATCGGCCAGCAGTTCCTCAACAGCCTGGGCCTGGCCATTGGGGCCACGCTGCTCTCGGTCACCTTCAACACGCTGGCCGGCTACGCCTTCGCCAAGCTGCATTTCGCCGGCCGCGAAAGGATCTTCAGCGCGCTCATCGCGGCCCTCGTCATCCCGGGCCAGGTGGCGATGCTGCCGCTGTTCCTGATGCTCAAGGGCATGGGGCTGGTGAACACCTACGCCGGCGTGCTGGTGCCCTCGCTGGCCGGCATCTTCGGCATCTTCCTCGTGCGGCAATACGCCCGCGGCATCCCCGACGAGCTGATCGAGGCCGCGCGAATGGACGGCGCGGGCGAGTTCCGAATCTTCTTCTCGGTCGTGCTGCCGCTGCTGGCGCCGGTGCTGGCCACGCTGGCGGTGTTCGCCTTCCTCGGCAGCTGGAACGATTTCATGTGGCCCCTGATCGTGCTGACCGAAGGCGAGCTGCAGACCCTGCCGGTGGCCATCGCCTCGCTCAGCCGCGAGCACGTGCAGGACAGCGAGCTGATGATGGCCGGTGCCGTGATCACCGTGTTGCCGGTGCTGGCGCTCTTCCTCGTCCTGCAGCGCTACTACCTGCAGGGCCTGACGATGGGAGGCGTGAAGCAATGAGGGGATGGCTCGCGGCATTCGCCACGGCCGCGGCGACAGCGGCACAGGCTGCGCCGGGCGACGTGACCCCGCTCGACGACTTCGGCGCCGACGCGGCCCATCGCTGGGCGGCCACCGCGTCGGACCAGGTCGAGGCCCGCTGGCTGCCGGATGCGCAGGGCAAGGGCATGTGCCTGGCCTACGACTTCCATGGCGTGGCCGGCTACGCGGTCGCCCGGCGCGCGCTGCCTGCACTGACCCTGCCTGCCGACTACGAATTCAGGCTGCGCCTGCATGGCTCGGGCCCGCCCAACCACTTCCAGTTCAAGCTCATCGACGCCAGCGCAGAGAACGTCTGGTGGGTGCAGCAGCGCGACGTGCGCTTGGGCCCGGCCTCGCGCGAGCTGCGCCTGAAGCGCCGGCAGATCCAGTTCGCCTGGGGGCCGGCGACCGACAAGACACTGCGCTCGCCGCACGCGCTGGAGCTCGCGGTGGCCACAGGCAGCGGCGGCGGCCAGGGCCGGCTGTGCTTCGAAAGGCTGGAGCTCGTCGAGCGCTCGCCGGCTCCATCGACATGGCCCGCACCGCAGGTGAGCGCCGGTGCCGATGGCGTCGACATCGAGCTCGGCGGCCTGCGCGAGTTCAGCGGCCTGCAGCTGCGATGGCCGCAGGGCGTGAAGCGACCCGCGGACTACGCCGTCGAAGGCCAAAGCGAGAGCGGCCCATGGCATCCGCTGGCGGTCCTGCGCCGCGCGGCCGGCCCGCTGGACGCCCTGTACCTGCCGGACGCCGAGGCGCGCCGCCTGCGCCTGAAGCCACTCGATTCGGCAGCGTCGCCCGGCCCCTGGGCCACGCCCGGCGTGGAGCTGGCCGGCCCTTCGCAGTGGACCTCGGTGGATGACGCCACCCGCGCCCGCGCCGCCGCCTATCCGCCCGGCACTTACCCGCGGACCTACCGCGGCGAGCAGAACTACTGGACGGTGTTCGGCGTCGACGGCGGCGGCCGGCATACCGGCCTGCTGTCGGAGGACGGCGCCGTCGAGCCCCTGCCCGGCAGTCCCAGCATCGAGCCTTTCGTGCTGCTGCCCGGCTCCGCAGGCCGCGCCGGCCGGCTCGTCTCCTGGGCCGACGTGAAGATCGAGCACAGCCTGCCAGAGGGCTACCTGCCGTTGCCTCGGGCGCGATGGATCCACCCCGAGTTCACGCTGGACATCGAGGCCACCGCCACCGGCCGGCCCGGCGTGGCCACCGGCATGGCCCGCTACACCTTGCGCCCTCGCGGCCGCCGGGCGCTGCAGGCACGGCTGCTGCTGGTGACCCGGCCGTGGCAGGTCAACCCGCCGCAGCAGTTCCTCAACCGGCCGGGCGGGGCCAGCCCGCTGTACACGGCCGGCTGGTCGGAGGGCGAGCTGTCGATCAACGGTGCACAGCTCGCCCTGCGTCCCTTCCCGGCGCCGCGACGAGTGCACCTCGGCGGCGGCGCCGCGCTGCCCGTCGCACTGGCCCTGGCTCACGGCGACAAGCTGCAGGCGCTGGATGAAGACGACGAGCTGGCCGGCAGCGGCAACGCCGAAGTGGCTCTCGACTTCGCGCTCGCCGCCCGCGCCGGCGGCGAGGCCCACGTGGCGGTGACCTGGCCCATGGCCGGCGAGCCTGAGCCCCTGCGCAGCAAGGCCCAGGTCGACCAGGCCTTCCGCGATGCCGCCGCCGCGTGGCGCGAGCGCCTGAACCGCGTCGCCTTCACGCTGCCGGCCCCGGCCCGCCGCGTGCACGACACCTTGCGCAGTGCGGTCGCCCAGATCCTGCTCTCGCGCGACGGGCCGGCGCTGCAGCCCGGCACGCGCTCGTACGCCCGCAGCTGGGTGCGCGACGGCGCCATGATGGTCGCCGGCCTGCTGCGCCTGGGCGAGCAGCAGGCCGCGCGCGAGTTCGTCGACTGGTACGCCACCAAGCTCTTCCCCGACGGCAAGGTGCCTTGCTGCGTCGACGTGCGCGGCGCCGACCCGGTGCCCGAGAACGACAGCCATGGCGAGTTCATCTTCGCGGTGGCCGAACTCTGGCGCTTCACCCACGACCGCGAGGCTCTGCAGCGCCACTGGCCGGCTGTCGAACGCGCCGCGCGCTACATGGACGGCCTGCGCCAGAGCGAGCGCACCGCCGCCAACCGCCAGCCCGGTCGCGAGGCGCTGTTCGGCCTGATGCCGGCCTCGATCAGCCACGAGGGCTACTCCGACAAGCCCATGCATTCGTACTGGGACGACTTCTGGGCGCTGCGCGGCTACAAGGATGCGGTGGTGCTCGCGCAGGCTGCGGGCAACGAAACGGCCGCACGCGAGTTCACCGCCTGGCGCGACGAGTTCGCCAGCGAGCTCACGGCATCCATCCGTGCGGCCGCGGCGCAGCACCGCATCGGCTTCATCCCCGGCGCTGCAGAACTCGGCGACTTCGACCCCACCTCCACCACCGTCGCGCTCAACCCGGCGCAGGTCCAGGGCCTGTTGCCCGACGGGATGCTCGATGCGACCTTCGAGCGCTACTGGCGCGAGTCGGAGCAACGCAGGCGCGGCGAAAAGGCCTGGCGCGACTACACGCCTTACGAGCTGCGCAGCGTCGGCGCGCTGGTGCGCATGAAGCAGCACGAGCGCGCGCTCGTCATGCTCGACTTCTTCTTCGCCGACCAGCGCCCCGCCGGCTGGAACCAGTGGGCCGAGGTCGTCATGCGCGACCCGCGCGAGCCGCACTTCCTGGGCGACATGCCGCACGCCTGGGTGGCCTCGGATGCCATCCGCTCGCTGCTGGACCTTTTCGTCCACGATGCCGACGATGGCGACACGCTGGTGCTCGGGGCCGGCCTTCCAGAAGCCTGGCTGAAGGAGGGCGTCGCGGTGCGCGGGCTGGCGACGCGGCAGGGCTCGCTGAGCTACCGCCTGAAGCGTACGGCCCGCGGCTTGAAACTCGACATCGACGCGGGCCTGACGCCACCGCCTGGCGGCCTGCGCATCACGTGGGCCAGGCGCCAGCACCGCATCGATCGCCTGCCCTTTTCGGCCGTGCTGGAGGACTGACCCGATGAGTGCACTGACCCTGCGCGGCGTCCGAAAAGAGTTCCACGGAACCGCCATCCTGCACGGCATCGACCTCGACGTGGCCGACGGCGAGTTCGTGGTCCTGGTCGGCCCCTCGGGCTGCGGCAAGTCCACCCTGCTGCGCTGCGTGGCCGGCCTGGAGCAGATCGACGCCGGCCAGCTGCTGATCGACGGCCGCGTGGTCAACGACGTGCCTCCCGCCCAGCGCGGCCTGGCGATGGTGTTCCAGAGCTACGCGCTGTATCCGCACATGACGGTGGAGCAGAACCTGTCCTTCGGCCTGCGCATGGCCGGCATGCGCCAGGCCCACATCGACTCGGCCGTGCAGCGCGCCGCCGAGACGTTGCAGATCACGCACCTGCTCCAGCGCAAGCCTGCCGCGCTGTCGGGTGGCCAGCGGCAGCGCGTGGCGATCGGCCGCGCCATCGTGCGCCAGCCGGGCGCCTTCCTCTTCGACGAGCCGCTGTCCAACCTCGACGCGGCCCTGCGCGGCCAGATGCGGATCGAGCTCGCCAGGCTGCATGCGCAGCTGAAGAGCACCACGCTGTACGTGACGCACGACCAGGCCGAGGCCATGACACTGGCCGACCGGGTCGTCGTGCTCAACAGCGGTCGCATAGAGCAGATCGGCGCGCCGATGTCGCTGTACCGAGAGCCGGCCAACCTCTTCGTTGCCGGCTTCCTCGGCTCGCCGCGCATCAACCTGCTGCCGGGCGCGCAGCTGGGCGAGCCGCAGGTGGCGACTGTGGGTGTGCGGCCCGAGCACCTGGTGCCGGTGCCGCCGGGCGAAGGCCTGGCCGCGACGGTGATCGCGCTGGAGCCGCTGGGCGACGTGAGCTACCTGCACGTGCGCACCGCCGACGGCACGACGCTGGTCTCGCGGGTGTCGCCCGAGGTGGCTGCCGTTCCAGGCCAGGCGGTTCACCTCGGCGCCGCGCCCGCGCATCGCCTGCGCTTCGGGCTCGACGGGCGACGACTCGTCTGAACGACAGGACCACGACGCCATGAACGACGAACCCGACCTCCATCGCCGTCACCTGCTCGCACTGCCCATCGCGCTGGCAGCCGGCTCCGGCGCCTGCGCCGCCCCCGCGCCGCCGGCGAGCGGCCACCAGGCCGAGTGGGCCACGCCGGCCACCATCACGCTGTCGGCGACGCTTCGCCACTGGCTCTACCTGCCGCCCGGCCACGCCGAGCGGCCGGAGCAGCGCTGGCCGCTGATCGTCTTCCTGCACGGCTCGGGCGAGCGCGGGCGCGAGCTGGCCAAAGTCCGCGCCCATGGCCTGCCCAGGCTCATCGAGGCCGGGCAGAACCTTCCCGCCATCGTCGTCTCGCCGCAGTGCGAAGACGGCGAGGAGTGGGATCCGCACCTGCTGCACGCCATGCTGCAGCCGTTGATGGCGCAGTGGCGTGTCGACCCGCGCCGCGTCACGGCCACCGGCCTGAGCATGGGCGGCGGAGGCTGCTGGAGCTGGGCCATGAGCTACCCGCAGGACCTGGCCGGCATCGCGCCGGTGTGCGGCTACGGCTCGGACGTGCGGATAGAGCGCATGCGCTCGGTGCCGGTGCGGGCCTACCACGGCGCCGCCGACACCGTCGTGCCGCTGGCCGTGCACCAGCAGCTGGTCAGCGGACTGCGCGAGGCCGGTGGCCAGGCGGAGCTGACCATCTACCCCGGCGTCGGCCACGACGCGTGGAACCCGGCCTATGCCGACCCCGCCCTCGTGAGCTGGCTGCTTTCGCGCATTCGCCTTGCGTCCTGAATCGAGTCGCTGCCGTGTCTTCGCCCTCCGACATCCACCGCGTCGCCAGCCCGTCGGGCCTGACGGCAAGCTTCAACGCCAACGGCAGCCTGCGCGAGCTGCGGCATGGCGATGAGCTGTGCGTCCATCTCTTCCCCGGCAATGCGCTGGAAGCGGGCCAGACGCAGCTGGTGCTGCGCGCCTGGGACGGTGACGCGGCGCAAGGCGAGCCGCGGTTGCTGGCCCTGCTGGGCCCGGACAGCCCGGCGCGCTGGTGGACCGGCGACGAGGGCTACGTCGCCCGCGGCCAGTGGCAAGGCCTGGCCTTCGAACTCTGGCTGCGCCTGGCGGCCGACGCGCCGGTCTGGTTCTGGCACCTGAGCGTCGAGCACGTGGGCAGCACCGGGTCGCTCACCATCGACCTGATCCTGCAGCACGACATCGCGCTCGCCCCGCACGCCACGCTGCGCCTGAACGAGTACTACGTCAGCCAGTACATCGACTTCACGCCACTCGCCCACCCTGCACGCGGCACCCTGCTCGCCGTGCGCCAGAACCAGCCGGTGGCCGGTCGCCACCCTTGGGCGATGCTCGGCTCGCTACGGCGGGCGGTGTCGTATGCCACCGATGCCTTGCAGGTGCTGGGCCGCGCCGAAGGCCGCTTCGGCAAGACGCCGCCGGCCTGGCGGGAGGGCCTGCCCGGCTCACGCCTGCAGCAGGAGCAGTCCATGGCGGCGTTGCAGGACGCTGCGGTGACGCTGCGCCCCGGCGAGCGCGCCGCGCTCGGCTTCTTCGGCGGCCTGCGGCCGGACCACCCCACCGCCAGCGGGCCTGATGACCTGGCCTGCGCCGACACCTGGCTCGCCCTGCCGGAGGCCACGCCGCCAACGGCCCTGCCACCCTCGGCGGTGCAGGCGACGTGGCAGGTACCGCTGGCCAGCCTGTTCAGCCACGCGCCGCGGCTGGACGCCAAGCCGCTGTCGGGCGACGACCTCGACGGCCTCTTCGGCGCACAGCGCCGGCAGATGGAGCCAGGCCCCGATGGCGCGCCCTGGTCCTTCTTCATCGACAGCTCGGGCGAGCACGTGGTGCTGCCGGCCAAGGAGCGAGCCGTCCTGCGACCACACGGCCACCTCCTTCGCAGCGGCAGCCACCTCGTGCCCGACGAGTCGGCCCTGACCTCCACCTGCTGGATGGGCGGCGTCTTCCATTCGATGGTGACGCAGGGCCACGTGAGCCTGAACCGCCTGGCCTCCACCCTGCACGGCACGCTCGGGCAGTTCCGCTCGCAGGGCCTGCGGGCCTTCGTCGACCTGGGCCGCGGCTGGCAGTTGCTGGACCAACCTTCCGCCTTCGCGATGAGCGTGCGAGGGGCGCGCTGGTGGTATCGCCATGCCGAAGGCCTGGTCGAGGTGCAGGCCGAAGCCGATGCGGTTGCGCCCGAGCTGCGCTGGCGGCTGCGAGCCCTCGAGGGGCCTGCGCCGGCCTGCCTCGTCACGCTGCACCTGGCGCTCGACGGCGACGACGGCGAGGTGCCCGGGCGCATCGAGCCGCAGCGCCGTGCCGATGGCAGCCTGCGGCTGTCGCCCTCGCCCGGCTCGATGTTGCACTCGCGCTTCCCGCAGGGCGGGTTCGAGATCGCCCCGCTCGACGGCGCGACCCGCATCGCCAAGGCCGCTGGTGCCGAAGCCGTGTTCCAGGACGGCCAGGACCACGGCGTGCCGATGCTGTGTTTGCACCTGGCCCCCGCGCCCGATGTGGGCCTGCAGCTGCGCGGGGCGCTGGTCGAGCCGCTGCCTGTCGCCGCTCCCTCGCTCGAGGCCCTGCAGCCGCCGCTGCTGTCCGGCGCGGCGGGGCAGGCCGACGCCCTCTGCGCGGTGCTGCCCTGGTTCCAGCACAACGCCTTGGTGCACTACCTGGCGCCGCGCGGGCTGGAGCAGTATTCCGGCGGCGGCTGGGGCACGCGCGACGTCTGCCAGGGGCCCGTCGAGCTGCTGCTGGCGCAAGGCTGCCTGCCGCCGGTGCGCGACCTGCTGTGCCGTGTCTTCAGCGCGCAGGATCCGGGCGGCGACTGGCCGCAATGGTTCATGTTCTTCGAGCGCGAGCGTGACATCCGCGCCGGCGATTCGCACGGCGACATCGTCTTCTGGCCGCTGCTGGCGCTGGGCCAGTACCTGCTCGCCTCGGGCGATGCAGCGCTGCTGGACCAACCGCTGCCGTTCCACGCGCCTTCGGGGACCGCGCCCGAAACGGCGACCCTGTGGCAGCACGCCGAACGCGCCTTCGCGGTGATCGCCGGGCGCCGTATCGCCGGCACGTCACTCGCCGCCTATGGTCACGGCGACTGGAACGATTCGCTGCAACCGGCGGACCCGCTTCTGCGCGAGCACCTGTGCAGCGCCTGGACGGTGACGCTGCACGCGCAGGTGCTCGCCACGCTGGCCGATGCCTTCGACCTGCTGGGCCAGGCCGCGCGTGCAGCGCCGTTGCGCGACGAGGCCGCGAACGTGCGCACGGACTTTCACCGCTGGTTGATGCCCGACGGCGTCGCCACGGGCTATGCGCTGTTCGACGAGTCGGCGGCCGCAGCCGCGCCTGATCCGTTGCTGCATCCGCGCGATGCCCGCACCGGCGTGCGCTACAGCCTGCTGCCGATGATCCACGCCGTGCTGTCCAACCTCTTCACGCGCGACGAGGCGCAGCGGCACCTCGCGCTCATCGAGCAGCACCTCCTGGGTCCCGACGGCGCGCGCCTGTTCGACGCCCCCCTGCCCTACCGCGGCGGGCCGCAGCAGCTGTTCCAGCGGGCCGAGAGCGCGAGCTACTTCGGCCGCGAGATCGGCCTGATGTACACCCACGCCCACCTGCGCTACGCCGAGGCACTGGCCCATGCCGGCCGGGCCGAGGCCTTCTGGCACGCGCTGAACCTGGCCCATCCGGTGGGCCTGCAGGCGCGGGTGCCGAGCGCCGCGCCGCGCCAGTCGAATTGCTACTACTCCAGCTCCGATGCCGCCTTCGTGGATCGCCACGAAGCCGGCGCGCACTACGCCGAGGCGATCGCCGGCCGCGTACCGCTGGAGGGCGGCTGGCGCGTCTACTCTAGCGGTGCCGGCATCGCGCTCGGCCTGGTGCAGCGCTGCCTGCTGGGGCTGCGGCCGCGAGCCGATGCCTGCGTCTTCGATCCCGTCGTCGCGCCCTCGCTGGGCCCGATCTCGGCCCACACGACGCTGGCCGGCCGGCGGGTCGGCGTCGACATCGTTCCGGGCCCGCTCGGCCACGGGCCGGTGGCCATCGAACTCAACGGCGCGGCCATCGCCTTCGCCCGCGAAGCGAATCCCTACCGGACGGGCGGTGCACGCCTCGACTGGACCGCGCTGACGCCGCACTGGCGGGCCGACGGGAGCGACCGCCTTCGCATCGTTTGCGCGTAGTCAAGGCACGCGCTGCAGACCCCTTTGAGGCCAGGAGTCGGACTCCTAGAGTGACGACATGCCGCGGCGTCGCCCCGACGCCCACTGTCACCCCTGGATCACGGAGGATGCCATGACGACGACCCGTCCAACCCTGTGCGCACTGCTCCTCGGCCTGTGCGCTGCCCTGCCGGCGTGGGCCGAGCGGCCGAGCTATCGCTGCGTCTACCTGGCAGACGCCGGTGCCGAGGATTTCTCCTGGCCTGAAGGGATCAACGGCGAAGGCACCATCGTCGGCCTCGGCAGCGCGAACGCGCTCGGGCCCCGTGCGGCGCGCTGGAAGAAGACCGCCGTGACCGACCTGGGCGACCTGGTCCCCGACCAGGGCCTCGGCTCGCGGGCCTACGGCATCAACGCCCAGGGCGTGATCGTGGGCAGCGGCCGCAATGAACTGCTCGACACCCGCCCCGTGCGCTGGAAGGGCGGCGTGATCCAGGAGCTGCCCACGTTGCCCGGCAGCCTGCGCGGGGAGGCCCATGGCATCAACGCACACAACCACATCGTGGGCAGCAGCAGCCAGGGCGACAACGCCCTGCCTTCGCACGCCGTGCTCTGGCGCGGCGACAAGCTGTTCGACCTCGGTGCGCTTGGCCCCCGGGCCAGCCGGCCGCAGCGCGCCAGCATCGCTCGCGCGATCAACGACGCCGGCACCATCGCCGGCGACAGCGACCTCGACGACCAACACAACTGGCACGCGGTGCGCTGGGACAGCGATCGGGTCATCCACGACCTCGGCACCCTGCCCACGGGCGCCCATTCGTCGGCCTACGGCCTGAACCAGGCCGGCACCATCGTGGGCCGCAGCAACTACGAGGGCGGCGCGCTCTACCAGTTCCATGCCGTGGCCTGGGTGGCCGACGTGCCACTGGACCTGGGCACGCTGCCGGGCCACGTCACCAGCCAGGCGCGCGCCATCAACGCCTCCAACCTCGTGGTCGGCAGCAGCGCCGCCGAGGGCAGCACCGCGCGGGCGGTGTTGTGGCGAGGGCTCGACCAGGCGCCGGTCGATCTCAACAGCCTGTTGCGCGAGCCGTGCGTGAACGACGTCGCCCATCGCTACACGCTGGTCGATGCGGCCGGCATCAACGACGGCGGCGTGATCGCGGCCACCGGCTGGACCATGGGGTGGGACGGCGGTCCGCGCTTCTCGGCGTTCCGCCTGGTGCCGCGCTGAGCGTCACCCCCGCGGCTCGCAGCGCACTTCGCACCGCACCGAGTTCGCGAGGAAGCAGGCCTCGTGCGCTCGATGGTGCAGCGCCTGCAGCTCGGCTGGCGTGGGCCGCTTCTCGCCGGCGAAGCGGCACAGCGGCCGCAGCGTGACCGTCTTCATCACGATGCGGCCCTGGGCGTCGCGGCCCATGTGGCCCTCGGCCTCGTCCTCGTAGTGGTCGACGGTCCAGCCGTCGCCGGCGGCCAGCGAGAGGAACCACAACAGGTGGCAGCTCGACAACGAGGCGACGAAGGCCTCCTCCGGGTCCACGCCGGCCGGGTCGGACATCGGCAGCGGCACGACGGAGGGAGAAGACGAGGCCACGACCTGCGCCCCGCCATCGAAACGCCAGTCGTGGCGGCGGCTGTAGCGCTGGTCGGTGAAGGCCTCCTGCTCGGCGCGGTGCCAGGCGACGAGGGCGGTGTGGGTGCTCATCGGGCGGTCTCCGGATGCAGACGCCATCTTCGAGCCCGGCGACGGGTGAATCAATACCGTCCTTGGCAGTGGTTTGCTGCGTCCAGCGCAGCAATCCCTACACTCGCCGGCATGGACAAGCTCAAGAGCCTGCAGACCTTCATCCGCATCGCCGAGCTCGGCAGCCTGACGGCCGCGGCGGGCGCACTCGGCATGTCGCTGCCCTCGGTCGTGCGCCAGCTCGCCGCGCTGGAGGCCCACCTCGGCACCCGCCTGTTCCAGCGCACCACCCGCCGCGTGAGCCTCACCGCCGAGGGCCGCGCCTACCTCGCGCGATGCCGCGACGCGCTCGGGTTGCTGGCCGAGGCCGATGCCGAGCTGCAGGCCGAAGGCGGCGAATGCCGCGGCCATCTCACCGTCACCGCGCCTGTCCTGTTCGGCCAGATGCACGTGGCGGCCCTGCTGGCCCGCTTCACGATGAGCCATCCCCAGGTCACTGCCGAGTTGCTGCTGCTCGACCGCTACGTGAACCTGGTCGAGGAGGGTGTGGACGTCGGCGTGCGCATCGGCGAGCTGGCCGATTCGTCGCTGGTCGCGGTGCCGCTGGGCGAGGTGCGACCGCTGATCGTGGCCAGCCCCGCCTGGCTCGAGCGCCACGGCACGCCGCGCGAGCCCGCTGCGCTGCGCGGATTCGAGTGCATCAGCTACAGCGGCGAACGAGAGGCCGACTGGCTGCTGGCCCACGGCGGGCGGCGCCTGCGCGTGCCGGTGCAGGGCCGGCTGCGTTTCAACCACCCCGGCGCGGCCTTGCGGGCTTGCGAAGAGGGCGCCGGCATCGGGCTGTTCCTGTCCTACCAGGTGCGCGAGGCCGTCGCCGCCGGCCGCCTGCGCCCGGTGCTCCGCAGCTTCCAGCCACCGCCGCAACCGGTGCAGCTGGTGCTGCCGCACGCCCGGCTGCTGCCGGCACGCACGCGGGCCTTCGTCGAGGCGGCCAAGGTGGAGCTGGCGGCGGCACTGAAGCCCTGAAGATTCTGCGATCCATCGCTGGCGAGCGCCGCCACTTGCCCGAAGTTCCGGGCAGGTTTTCACACCTGCGGCAACAGGTAGCGCCGCTCCCAGGCGCTGATCTCGCGGTCGTGGTCGTCCAGCTCGACCTCTTTCGCGGCCACGAAGCCGGTGACGAAGTCTTCGCCGAGCAAGCGCCGCGCGCTGGCGCTTTCGGCCAGCACTTGCCAGGCCTCGCGCGCGGTGCGCGGCAGCGTGTGCGCGTGGCCGTGGCCGTTGGCCTCGAGGGGTGCACTCGCCGCCAGGCCCTCGTCCAGGCCAGCCAGGCCCGCGGCCAGGGTGGCGGCGATGGCGAGGTAAGGGTTGGCGTCGGAGCCCGCCACGCGCTGCTCGATGCGGCGTGCCGCCGGTCCGCTGACGGGCACCCGCAGGCCCGCGCTGCGGTTGTCGTGGCCCCAGCCGAGGTGGATGGGCGCCTGGCTGCCACGCACGAAGCGGCGGTAGGAGTTGACGTG
The DNA here is from genome assembly GCF_051857595.1 of Ideonella flava. NCBI lineage: Bacteria > Pseudomonadati > Pseudomonadota > Betaproteobacteria > Burkholderiales > Sphaerotilaceae > Ideonella > Ideonella flava. The sequence continues at coordinate 170,077 of NZ_JBPZHD010000006.1, read as the reverse complement.
CGGCGCCAGCAGCAGCATCAGGTCGGGCAGGTAGGCCTGCAGGCCGCCGATGAATTGCTGGAAGCGCGGATGCTCGCTGCCGTCGCCCGCGCTGAAGACGTTCGCGCCCTCGCCATCGACCAGGCTGACATGCAGGTGCATCGAGCTGCCCGCCTGGCCGGCGATCGGCTTGGCCAGGAAGACGGCGTTCATGCCGTGCGCAATCGCCGTCTCGCGAGCCGCATGCTTGAAGAGGAAGGCCTGGTCGGCCACCGCCAGCGCGTTGCCGTGCCAGAGGTTGATCTCGAACTGCGAGCGGCCCACCTCGTGGATCCAGGTGTCGGCACGGATGCCCAACGTCTGCAGGGCCTGCTGGAAGGCCGTCCAGAACGGCGCCAGCTCGTCGAGCATGTTCAGGCTGAAGGCCGACTGGCCCACCTCGCGCCGGCCGAGGCGGCCGACGGGCGCCTGCAGCGGCTCGTTCGGATCGGTGCAGGGCGCACAGAGGTAGAACTCGATCTCGGGCGCCACCACCGGCGTGAGGCCGCGCTCGGCATAGCGGGCCAGCACGGCCTTCAGCAGCGAGCGCGGGGCCAGGACGCAGGGCCGGCCGTCCAGTTCGACGAAGTCGTGGATGGCCAGCGCGCGCGGCTGCTCGCGCGGGGCCCAGGGCGCGAGGCGCACAGTGGCGAGGTCAGGCACCAGCCGCACGTCCGGATCGTCCTCCGGGAAGATCGGGTGATCGGAGTACTCGCCGGTCACGGCCTGCATCGCAATGGCCTGCGCGATGCGCAGCTCCTGCCCCGCGAGGAAGGCGGACGCAGGCATGAGCTTGCCGCGCGGGTAGCCGGTCATGTCGGGAAACAGGCACTCGACCTGGCGCACGCCGGCCCGCTCGAACAGGGCGGCGGGCGTCTCGGCACCCGCGGGGAGATCGGCGACATGCATGGATCGATCTTGCCCCATCCGCGTACCCCGGCCGTTCAGCGGGGCTCGACCAACCGGGCGGCCAGCACGTCGGTGCCGGCCAGCTCGGCACCGGCCTCGGCCAGCTGCCGATTCACCTCGGCGCTGATCTCGTCGGCGCTGCGGCCATCGGACGGCCAGGTGCCGTGGCCGTCGCTGGCGACCTGCACGCGATAGCCCAGCGCCAGCGCCGAGCGGGCGGTGTTGGAGACGCAGAACTCGCTTTGCAGCCCGCACAGCACCAGGCCGGCGACCTCGCGGTCCTGGAGCTGCTTTTGCAGGTCGGTGCCGTCGAAGGCACTGGACTGCTGCTTCTTCAGCACGATGTCGGCGGCGGCGGGCACCAGCGACTCGTGCAGCTCGCCGTGCGGCGTGCCGTCCTCGAAGGCCGCGCCGGGCTCGTCGCAGTGGCGAACGAAGACGACGTGGTGGCCACCTTCACGAGCGGCCTGCAGCAGCCGGCCGGCGTGGCGCACGAGGCGCTCGGGCGAGGCCAGGGGCGGACAGCGGACACCGTCGAAGGCGCCGCGCTGGATGTCGATCACGAGCAATGCAGTACGGGACATGGAAGATCCGGTTCGGTTCATGACAAGGCCACCGGCGCGGTGGCGAGGATGCGCTCCACCAGCCGGACCACCTCGGCCGCCTCCTCGGGCGTGGCCAGGCCGTGGTCGGGCTCGCCGGCCAGCAGGCGGCGAAGGCCTTCGAGCTGGTTCGGCATGGAGTTGACGCGTTCGGAGAGATGGCCGCGGTAGTCGAGCCGCTGCCAGTCGGTGAGGGCGGCCGTGCCTTCTTCGCCGATCAGCTCGAAGCGGTTGTAGTCGTCGATGCTGCCCGCCACCTGGGCGTCGATCGACAGCGGCGTGTGTCCGCCGAAGCGCAGCCGGGCCGCCAGCTTCAGCTCGGCCCCGGCCGGGCCGCGTTCGAGCGCCACCGATTCGACCTCGCCGCGGCCGAAAAGCCGGGCGGCGAGGAACAGGAAGTGCGACACCACCTCGCGCGTGAAGCCGCCCTGCTGCGCAGCGGCGAGCCAGCCGGCGGCATCCGCCTGCCAGGCGCGCGGCCAGCGGGCGAAACGCAGCGTGAGATCGGCCCGCTCGATGCGGCCGAGCGCGTGATCGGCCACCAGCCGTCGCATCTGCCTCGCGGCATGCGACGTGGCGAACGGAAAGTTGACGCCGGCCCGCACGCCGGCGGCTTGCAGCGCGCGGCAGCAGCCTTCGGCATCCTCGATCGACGCGGCCAGGGGCTTCTCGCACAGGACCGCCTTGCCGGCCGCCGCGGCCATCTCGACGTGCGGCCGGTGCCACGCGGGCGGCGAGGCGATGTAGACGCAGTCCACCTCGGGGTGACCGACCACGGCTTCGGCGCTGTCGAGCATGGCCAGGCCCCGGGATGCCGCCTCGGGCGCGGGATCGCAAGCCGCCACGACACGGAACGCGGGGTGATCGCCCAGCGCCTGCGCCATTCTCCATCCCATCACGCCGAGGCCGACGATGCCTATGCCCCAGCGCGTCGGCGTCCGGCCGTTCTTGTTCGTGTTGCCGTTCACGTCCACCTTCCCTTCATCGCCGCGACCGTCACCGGCCTCGCGACCCTCCAATGTATCTGGCGGCCCTGTATCACGTTGTTGGCAACCGGCGCGAGTCGTGCCGGTTGCCGACATGGCGGTTCAAGTGCGTTACTGCGACTCGACCAGCGTGTACTTCCCGTTCGTCGCTCCCGTGCCGCCCGAGTAGTACACCACCCGCACGTACCAGGTGACGGCCGAGCCGCTGGTGTTGGTGCGCGTGATCTGGTCGACCTGGCCGGTGCCGTTGATGCTGTACGCCAGCCGCGTGCCGGAAGAGTTGTACAGGTACAGGTCGTAGTCCGAGCTGGCGTTGGGGGTCAGCTTCGAAGTGAGGGTCTTGCCCGCGGCGACGGTGAGCCTGAAGTAGTCGTTGTCGGTCGACGAGCCCATGGTGCCGGCCACGGTTGCCGGGTTCAGGGTGATGACCTGCGCCGCGGAGATCGAGTCGTTCGGCTCGGTCTCGGTCACGTTGCCGCCGCCTCCGCCGCCACCGGCTGCCGCGTCCACCGCGGCACTGGCGTTGACGATGCCAGCGCCGCATTGCGCGCAGTTGCCCGGGAAGGCGCGCGCGGTCGACTTCAGCATCGACTCGACCTGGTCAGGCGTGAGCGCGCTGTTCTTGGCCAGCATGAGGGCCACCACGCCGACCACGTGCGGCGTGGCCATCGAGGTGCCCTGGTAGTAGGCGTACGAATCCGCGCCCGGCGAGGTGGTGCCGGCGTTGAGGGTCGAATACACGCCATTGGCTGTGCCGCCGCTCATGTCGCCGCCCGGGGCCGCCACGTCGACCACCGAACCGTAGTTCGAGTAGTAGGCCCTGGCCCCCGTGCGGCCGACCGCCGCCACGGTGACGACCCCCGCGCAATTGGCGGGCGTGAAGTTCGCGGCATTGGCGTTGGAGTTGCCAGCCGCCACGACGACCACCGTGCCACGGCCACGCGCGCCGTTGATGGCCGCCTGGGTGGTCGAATCGCAGCTGCCGCTGCCGCCCAGCGACATGTTGATGACCCGCGCCGGATTGGCGTTGGTGGGCACGCCGCTGACCGAGCCGCCCGAGGCCCAGGTGATGGCGTCGGCGATGTCGGAGGTGTAGCCGCCGCACTTGCCCAAGACCCGTGCGGGGACGACCTTGGCGTTGAAGGCCACGCCGGCAACTCCACTCGCGTTGTTCGTGACGGCCGCGATCGTGCCGGCCACGTGGGTGCCGTGCCAGCTGGAGTTCTGTGCCGCGTGAGTGCCGCCGCATTCATTGGCCGCCACCCAGTCGCCCGGATCCAGCGCGCTGGAATCGCGTCCGTTGCCATCGTTGGCGACGAAGGTGTCGCCGATGAAGTCATAGCCGCCGACGATGTTGGCGGCCAGGTCGGCATGCGGCCGGTAGCCGGTGTCGATCACCGAGACGACCACGCCGGTGCCGGTGGACTTGTCCCAGGCCGGCGGGGTGTTCAGGCCCCCGGTGGCCTCGTAGTAGTGCCACTGAAGGTTGTAGCTCGTGTCGTTGGGGGTGAAGAGAACGTGCAGGCGCCGGTCGGGCTCGGCGTACTCCACGTCCCCATCGGCATCGGCCACGGCCTTCGCCAGCGCGCGCGCCTCGCTCGCCGCCAGCAGGTGGTCGAGCTTCATGACGTGCGCGCCGAAGGCGTTCGAGCGCAGGTAGCGCATCTGCACGCCGGCCCGGTTGGCGGCCTCGTGGGCGAGAGCCATGGCCTGGCTGTCGGCGTGCGCGAACGCCGCGGTGCCGGATCTGTACTTGAGGATCAGCCGGTCGGTGTGGCCGCTGATAGCGGCCTCCAGCGCACTGCGCGCGCCGTCCTCGGTCTCGGGGCCGCTGCCGGCGCGGGCGGCGGGGGCCAGCAGCATGGCGGCGGCGGCTGCGGCCGCCAGTAGCAGTCTGTTCATGGGTACTCCTTGATCGACGCTGGGGTGGGCCGGTCTCGTCGATGACGACTCCGGCCGGTCGGCCCGATGCAGGTCGGCAAGGAGCCGCGGGGTCCGCCGGCATTCATGTGCCATCGGACCGCGCGGATCTTGCGCGCCGCGTGCAGGCCTCCGCATCCCCCGAACGGGTGGAGCCATCCCCCCAGGAAGCCGCGCCTACCAGAAGCGCCTGGAGCGGCCCACCGCGCGCAACGCGCCGCCGCAACGGGCGGCGGCGACCTGCTGCTGAGAGACCAGCCAGCCACACGCGAACCAGGCCTCGGGCTGGCGCGTGGCGGCGCTGCGGTACAGCGGCAAGGCAGTGAGCAGGTCCTGGTGCTCGCCCAGCGCATCTTGCGCGGCGGCGAGCGTGCGCAGGTAGCGCTTCGTCGCCTTGGCATGCCCGAACAGCGGCCCCACGATGTCGACGAGGTAGCGCAGGCGCTTGATGCGCTTGCGGGCCTGGTGCTGGGCGCTTTCCGGCAGCTTCTCGAAATCGCGGCCGGCGCGGGCGGCCTGGCGGTGCAGCCGGTCCAGCCGGTCCCCTGCATGACGGCGCGCCTGGTGCGGCGACAAGCCGGGCGCGCTGTCCTGGCTTTCCACCAGCAGGGCCAGCAGCGCCTGCTGCACCGGCTCGGCCCGCACCAGCGCGGCCGGCGATGCGGCCGCTAGGGGCTCGTCTCCCAGGCGCCAGTCGACGGCCGGGGCACCGGCCGATTCCAGGCGCGGCGCCAGGCTCGCCCACAGGGCCGCCTCGTCGCGGCCGGCGCCCAGCGCCCGGAACAGCTCGACCAGCGGCGGCAACCAGTTCGGAGGACTTTGCAGTGCCACCAGCGGCCCCAGCTCCTGCACGACCGTGCGCAGCCGCCGGATGCCCACGCGCAGCTGGTGGACATGCTCGGCCATGGGGCTGCCCGCGGCTACGGCGCTGGCATTCGGCAGGACCATCGCCACCGCGCTGGCCAGGCCGGCGCGCCACAGCGCCCGGCCGTCGGGGTGCCGGGGCAGCGCCGACGGCGCGAAGCGCACCGGCTCGGCCCAATCGAGCTGGCGGGCCAGCAAGTCGCCGCGCTCCGCCTTCGACACCGTGTCGAACCACAGGCCGTGCCACGAGATGCCGGTGGCCGCCTGCCGCACCAGATCGGCCAGCGAACCTTCGACCAGCTCGTACTCCAGCTCGCAAACGCGGGCCACCGAGCCGCCGGCGCGGATCTCGCCTTCGTCGAAGGCCAGCTCGACCACGCCGCCCTCGCGGTCGGCGACACGCAGCGCGCGCCGCAGGATGTCCGTCTCCATGACCGGCTGCAGGCGCGAGGCATCGAACGCCTCGATAGCCACGCCCAGCGCCTGCTCCCAGGCCTCGGCCGCCGGCGTGCCGGCGTGTCGCGCAGGCACTGCCAACGGCGGCCCCGCTCCTCGCGCCGGTCGCGGCAGCGCGACGTTGTGCTCGTGACGCTCGGCCGCGTGAGCGCCCCTGGCCTTGAGCGTCTGCACCCAGCGCGGGCCCTCCTGCCGGACGCGCAGCGCGATGCCGGCTCGCGCGAGCGCGCCGTCGGGCGTGTCCATGTAAAGGGCGCGCAGCCGCTGGCGGCGCGGCACCGCGCGGGCCATGGCCGCACGCACCGCGGCGGCATGCTCGGCCGGCACCTGGAACTTCAGCTCGGTTTCAAACATGGGATTCGGCCGAGCATAACCATTGAAAGCGGCGGCGGCGGACCCAGCTGGGAGCTTCAGCCTCTCGTCACGAAAGCCCTGAGTGCCCGTTTCGATCGATGCCCTGTCGCTGCTGCTCGGCGGCACGCTCTTCCTGGCCGTGCTGCTGGGCGGCCTGTCGGGCCCGCGAACGTGGCGCGCCTGGCGCCGCCGCCGCGTCGCCAGCCTGCCCTTCCCGGCCGCGTGGCGCACCATCCTGCGCCGGCGCATGCCCTTGCTGCGGCGGCTGCCGGCCGACCTGCAGCTGCAGCTCAAGCGCCACATGCAGGTCTTCCTGGCCGAGAAACCCTTCATCGGCTGCAACGGCCTCGAAGTGACCGAGGAGATGCGGGTGCTGGTGGCCGCGCAGGCCTGCCTGCTGATCCTCAACCGGCCGAGCGAGTACTTCCCGAACCTGCGGCAAGTGCTGCTCTACCCCTCGGCCTACTGGGTCGACCGGCGCGAGGGCGGCGCCGGCGGCGTGCAGCACGAACGCCGCGAGGCGCGCAGCGGCGAGTCGTGGGTGCAGGGGCAGGTCATCCTCTCCTGGCCCGACGTGCTGGCCGGCGCGGCCGACCCGACGGACGGCCAGAACCTCGTGATCCACGAGTTCGCCCACCAGCTCGACCAGGAGCGCGGCCGCGCCACCGGCGCGCCCTTCCTCGGCGAGCGGGCCCGCTACGCACGCTGGGCCGCGGTGATGAGCGCCGAGTACCGCCGCCTGCGGGAGCAGCTCGCGCGCGGCGAGCCGACGCTGCTGTCCGCCTACGCCGCCAGCGAACCGGCGGAATTCTTCGCGGTGGCTTCCGAAGTCTTCATCGAGCAGCCGCAGGCGATGGCCGAAGCGCACCCCGAGCTGTACGGCGAACTGTCCCGCTACTACCGCGTCAGCCCCAAGGATTGGTAGCCCCCACGGTCCCACCGCCGCGGGCTCGCCTTTTGCCCCCTTTCGGCCGCGCCACGCGCCGGCCTTTTCCAGGGCGTGCGCGGATCCGGTTTTGCCGGTCCGGCGGCGCGAGCCCCAGGACCCTGGAGGGGCCCGTGGCGGGCCCGGGGGCAGCCCCTGGCAAGGGGCGTGGGGGCACACACCACGGAGCCTGCGATGTCGAAGATCAGCGTGAGAAAGGGCCAGGCACCGGGGATGCTGGATCGCCAGGCCTTCGGCGAGCGCTTTCGCCAGCGCTTCGCGGACCCGGCCTTCGAGGCGGAGCGGCCGGCGCTGGAGCGCGTCGAGGAGATCGCCTGGCAAGGCTATGCGAAGTCGCGCAAGGCGCCGCGCACCCGCCCGGCGGGCGCTGGCTTCGCGGATCCGCACTACGAGCTGTCGGAAGAATGGCTCCAGACCCGAGACCGGCTGCAACAGGCGCAGCAGCGCTGGGCCGACCCTGCGACGCCTTCGCGCGCCCTGCTCGTCGCCTGCGCCTCCCGCAACGACGGGACCTGCCCTGGCGAGATGTCCAAGACCTTTCGCCTCGCCGAGATCGCGCGCCAGGCGCTGGCCAACGAAGGCATCGTCACCGACCTGCTGGACCTGAGCCATCTCACCTCCGATTACGCGCGCCACATCCACCCGTGCAAGGGCTGCGTGTCGACCGCCATGCCGCTGTGCCACTGGCCCTGCAGCTGCTATCCCAACCATGCCCTGGGCCAGACCAACGACTGGATGGCCGAGATCTACGAGCGCTGGGTCAGCGCGCACGGCATCGTGCTGCTGACGCCGGTGTACTGGTACCAGGTCACCAGCCCGCTGAAGCTGATGATGGACCGCCTCGTCTGCGCCGACGGCGGCAACCCCGACCCGACCAGCACCCACGGCAAGGATCCGGAGCGCGCCAAGCAGCTCGAGCTCGACGGCTGGCCCTACCCCAAGCACCTGGCCGGCCGCTGCTATGGCGTCGTGGTGCACGGCGACGTCGCGGGCATCGAGGGCGTGCGGCGATCCCTGTGCGACTGGCTGGACTGGATGGGCCTCGTCGACGCCGGCCCCCAGGCCCGGCTGGACCGCATGATCGGCTACTACCAGCCCTATGCCACCAGCCACGAAACGCTGGACGAAGACCACGACCTGCAGGACGAGGTGCGCGTGGTCGCCCAGGCCTTGGCCCGAGCCGTCTCGCTGCTGCGCGCCGGCCACCTCAGCACGCCCGACCACGCGCTGCGGCCACCGCGCCGCAAGTGAGCGCACTACGGGGACTTTCTGATCAGGCGCTCAGCCCACGCAGCCGATAACCTCGGCTGGTGAGGGGCTCGATTCCTAGAATGGCCTTCGCCTGCCCAGCGCCCCGATGTCGTACCGTCCCGATCTGCTCCGTCGAATCCTGCTGACCGCCACGCTGAGCGCGACCTGCGTCGCACAGGCCGAGGCGCAGACCGTGGACACCAGCATCAACGTCGGCGTGAGTTCGGCCTGGCTGATGCGGGGCATCCCGCTGACCCGCAGCGGCACCGCGGCGGTCTTCGCGAGCGCCGATGCCTATTCGACCGGCGGCTGGTCGGTGGGCGGCCTCGTCGGCCACCTCGAGACGCAGGATGGCAAGGACACGTCGGCGCTGAACATTCGTGCAGGCTACGAGACCACCTTCGACGGCCGCTGGACGCTGCTGGGCCAGTTCCGGCATCTGAGCTATCCGGAGTCGGATGCGCTGCAGGCCTGGTGCTACAACGAAGTGGGGGCCAGCCTGGCCGATACCGACCGATGGGTGCTCAGCTGGTCGGCCGAGACCCGCCGCGGCCCGGGCTGCAACCAGCACTACGGGCCCATCGTCGTCAGCCGCTCGCTGGAGCTCAATGGCCGCTATCCGCTGCAGCGCGGCTTCCACCTCGGGGCCGGCCTGGGCCGCAGGATGTACGGCGCCGGCGAGGGCTATCTCTACGGCCAGGCCGGCGGCGGCTGGTCGGGCCTGGGCGGCGCGAAGCTGCTGCTCGACCGGGTGTGGGTCTCTTCGCAGGCCCGTTTCATCTACGGCGACATCGCGCGCGACCGCTGGGTGCTGACCGGCCTGTACAACTTCTGAGTCCGGCGCGACTTTATTCACACCGGCGCTCAACCTTCCTCATGCGCGCCGGGTACTGACCGATCACAGCTGTCGCCCTCTTCACGCGTTCGCCCGATGTTCAATCCCTTTCGCCGCCCGCCGCCAGGCACGCCCGCCACGTCAGAACAGACGTGGCTGCGGCGCATCGCCGAATCGCAGGACCGGGCCGCGCTGGCCGCGCTGTACCGCGAATACCAGCCCCGGCTGGTGCGCTTTCTCGGCCGCGTGACGCGGCACGAGGCGCTGATCGAGGAGGTCATCAACGACACGCTGTGGGTCGTCTGGCAGCGTGCCGCCGATTACCGCGGCGACGCCCGCGTCTCGACCTGGATCATGGGCATCGCCTACCGCGTGGCGATGAAGGCCCTGCGCGACCAGGACGACCCGTGCTGGCGAGGCGCCAGCGACGACAGCGAACTGGAAAACCTGCTGGTCACCGACCCGCGGGCCGATCGCGAGACGCGCGACTGGCTGGCCAAGGGCCTGGCCCGGCTGCCGCCCGACCAGCGCCTGACGGTGGAGCTGGTGTACGGCCAGGGCCACACGCTGGAAGAGACCGCCGCGATCATGGAGTGCCCCGTCGGCACCGCCAAGGCGCGCCTGTTCCATGCCCGCGTCAAGCTGCGAAACCTGCTGCCCGAGCTGGCCGGCGAGCCGGAGCTCGCCCAGGCCGAAGGATCGAACGATGAAAACTACTGAAAACCGCCTGCACCAGGAAACCTGGGCCCTGCTGCCCTGGCTGGCCAACGGCCGCGCCGACGCCGCCCAGCGCCGCCGCGCCGAATCCCACCTGGCCGAATGTGCCGACTGCCGCGCCGAGTTGGCCCGTGAGCAGCGCCTGACCGCCGCCATGGCCCTGCCCAGCATGAGCGGCCCCGACATGTCGCAAGGCATGGCTCGCCTGATGCAGCGGATCGACCATGCCGAGTCGGTGCGCGCACCGCGGCAGCCACGGATCGCCTCCGGCGGCAGTGGCCGGGCCGCCACCATCCGCCTGTCCACTGCGACCGTGCTCGGCGCCGTGCAGCTGGCGCTCGTCGCGATGGCCGCGGTCTGGTGGGTCCACGGCCACGCGCCGGCCGAAGCCCCCGCCGGCGGCTACCAGACGCTCACCCAGGCACCCGCCTCCGCCACGCCGTCCACGACCGGCCTGCGCGTCGTCTTCCACGCCGGGCAGCCGATCGGCGAGCTGCAGGCCCTGCTGGTCACGCATGGCCTGGCCATCGTCAGCGGCCCCACCGAAGCCGGCGTGTTCACGCTCAACCCGACCGCCCCCCTGACCGCCCGCGAACTCGACGCGGTGGCCAGCGAACTGCGTCGTTCGCCCGCCGTGGCCTTCGCCGAAGCGACCGGACCGGTGGCTGCCAGGTGAAGCCGCTGCATCGCATCGCCGTGCTGGCGCTGGCCGCCGCGCTGGCGGCCGCCCTGGGCGGATGCGGCCACACGGCGACACCGTCGGCGTCCGCCACCGCGGGCGCCGCGCCTGCGCCGCTGGTGGGAGGCGCGCCGTCCGGCGAAGCCGGCCGCGTGGTGGTCATTGCAGTGGCCAACACCGTGGGCGAGCTGCCCCTGTCGTCCGGCAGCACGCCCGGCCTGTACAGCAAGAAGCCGGGTTATGTGGCGGGCGTCCGGGCGGAAGTCCTGATGGAAGAAGTGGCCCGCGCCCACGGCCTGAAGCCCCTGGATTCCTGGCCCATCCGTTCGCTGGGCCTTCACTGCGCGACCTTCCTGATCCCCGAGGGCGCCTCGCGGGACGAGGTGCTGGCCGCCCTGGCGCGCGACTCGCGCGTGGCGCTGGCGCAGCCACTGCAGGAGTTCGGCACGCTCGGCGCGCCGGGCGCCACTGTCGCCGCCGCCATCGCGCCTTCGTCCGCCGGCAAGGCCTCGGGCGAGCAGCCCTACAACGACCCCTACTTTCCGCTGCAACGCGGCCTGGTCGGCTTCGGCATTGCCCAGGCCCACCGCTGCGCGCGCGGCGACGGCGTGCGAGTGGCTGTCATCGACACCGGCGTGGAGACCGACCACCCCGACCTCGCCGGCGTGCCGGCCGACACGGCGAACTTCGTGGACCATGACGCGGCGCGCTTCCAGCGCGATCACCACGGCACCGAAGTGGCCGGCCTGATCGCCGCCCAGCCCGGCAACGCGACCGGCATCGTCGGCATCGCCCCGGGTGCCAAGCTGCTTGCGCTCAAGGCCTGCTGGGAGCGCAACGACGGCACGGCGACCTGCAACTCGTTCACTCTTTCGCAAGCCCTCGCCTCCGCCATCGACCGCGGCGCCCAGGTCGTCAACCTGAGCCTCGGCGGGCCGGCGGACGAGCTGCTGACCAAGCTTTTGCGCGTGGCCCTTTCACGCGGCATCGTGGTCGTCGGCGCCGTGCCGCCCGGCGGGGCGCGCGACGGCTTCCCGCTCGGCGTGCCGGGCGTGATCGCGGTGCAGGATCTGGGAACCCCCAGCGCCGGCCCGGTGGCCGCCCCGGGCCGCGAAGTGCTCACCCTGATGCCCGGCGGCCGCTACGACTTCGCCACCGGCACTTCGATGGCCGCCGCGCACATCAGCGGCCTGGCCGCCCTGATGCTGCAACGCCAGCCCTCGCTCGACGGCCCGCGCATCGAGAAGCTGCTGCGCGACCAGGCCACGAGCCAGCCTTCGACCCCGCTGAACGCCTGCCGCGTGCTCGAAGCACTGGATTCCCACTGCGGCTGCGGCTGAGGGACGGCGAGGCCCACTCTCTCCCGTTCACCCTGAGCTTGTCGAAGGGCCAGGCCCGGTGGCACATCGCCAGCCTTCGACAGGCTCAGGCCGAACGGGGAGTGGGGTCACGGCCGCTCAGTGTCATGCGTCTGGCCCACCTCTTTCCGTTCACCCTGAGCTTGTCGAAGGTCTGAGCTTGTTGAAGGTCTGAGCTTGTTGAAGCGCGCCGCTGAACGGGCGATCGTGAAGAGCGCACAAAAAAACATCAAGTTGCTTCTGGCCGGCCTCCGGCCACAACCGTTTGCGGCGAGCGCGGTACCTACATGGCAATGAAGCTGCGCGATGAACGCGTGGCAACGAGTGCCGAGTCCACCGCCCGTGATCGCCTGCCGCATTCCCCGCCCTGCCGAGTCTTCGCCGAACGCCCTGGCGCTCGGGTGCTGGCTCGGCATCGCGGTCGCGGGTCTCGTGCTGCTGCCCGCAGGCAGCGCCATCCGTTCTCTGTGGCTGGCGCCGTGGTGTGAAGAGGTGGTGTGGCGCTGGGGCCTGCAGGCACCGCTGGCACGCCGCGTCGGCGCTGGTGCTGCCATAGCCCTCAGCGCCCTGGCTTTCGGCCTGGCTCACTTGCTGTTCGCCCGCGACGCGGCCGATGCCTGGCGCGCCGCTGCCACCGCACTGCCCGCCGCGTGGATGGGCCTCGTGTTCGCACGCAGCGGCCGCATCACCCCCTGCGTCGCCTGGCATGCCGCCTTCAATTTCGCATGGCTGGCCGCCCATGGCCCTTGATGGCCGAACTGCCGTCCAGCCCGATAACTGGTTACCCACACTGATCAACCCACCGCACGACGGAGAAGACAAGTCATGACATCCCGCTCTCCCTGGCCGGCGCTGAGCCTGGCCGCCCTGCTGGCCTGGCCCCTCGCCGGCCACGCCGCCGACCCGGTCCTCGGCTCCAGCAAGTTCTCGCAGAACTGCTCCGGCTGCCACTCGGTGGCCTCCACCGCCACGGTCGATCGCGGCCGCAACAGCCCCTCGATGATCCGCTCGGCGATCGGCAGCGTCGGCATGATGGGCGGCCTGTCGTCGCTGTCCACCACCGACCTGGAGGACATCGCCGCCTACCTCGGCAACGCGCCGAGCTCGCTGAGCTTCGCGCAGACCACCGTCGGCCAGACCAGCGCCACGCAGACGGTCACCGTTCGCGCCAGCCGCACCGCCGCATTGAGCAACCTGGCGGCCAGCGTCAGCGGTGACTTCGCCCGCAGCGGCGGCACCTGCGGCAGCTCGCTGCCGGCCAGCAGCAGCTGCACGATCACCGTCGCCTTCACCCCCACTGCCGCCGGCACCCGCAGCGGCACGCTGAGCATCACGCACAGCGGCCTGACGACCGCCGTGCCGATCGCCCTGTCCGGCACCGGAGCCGCGGCGGCCACGCAGTCGACCATCTCGCTCGACGCGAGCACCTTCGCCTTCGGCAACCAGACGGTCAACACGACCAGCGGCGCGAAGACCCTGACCGTCAGCAACACCGGCAACGCCGCGCTGAACTTCAGCGCCATCACCGTCGGCGGCGCAGCCGCTGCGGATTACAGCGCCACCGGCGGCTGCGCCGTCGGCACGCCCGTGGCCGCGGGCGGCTCCTGCAAGCTGACGTTGCGCTTCGCTCCCAGCGCGACCGGCAGCCGCAGCGCCTCGCTGACGCTGAAGTCGGACGCCTCCAACGGCGACGCCACCGTGTCGCTCAGTGGAACCGGCCAGGCCGTCGCCACGCCGCAGGCCAGCCTGTCGCCGTCCAGCGTGTCCTTCGGCAGCGTGACGGTCGGCAACAGCTCGACCGCTCAGACCGTCACCCTGACCAACAGCGGCAGCGCGGCCCTGAGCATCACCGACATCTCGGCGGCCAGCCCCTTCAGCGCCACCCACGCCTGCGGCAGCAGCCTGGCCGCCGGCGCGAACTGCAAGATCAGCGTCGTCTTCACGCCCACCGGCTCGGGCGCCGCCAGCGGCAACCTGAGCGTGAGCAGCAATGCCAGCGGCTCGCCGCACACCGTGGGCCTGTCGGGCACCGGCGTGCTGGCCAGCACCGGCATCCTGCAATGGACCGACTCGTCGGCCGTGGCCTTCGGCAACGCGACCGTCGGTGACGATGCGGCCACGCACACGCTGACCCTGTCCAACACCGGCAGCGGCACCGCCACGCTGGGAGAGTTCACCGTCAGCGGCAGCAACGCCGCGGACTTCCGCGTGGACGGCAGCTCCACCTGCGCGGCCAGCCAGCAGCTCGCCGCCGGCGCGCAGTGCACGCTGGTCCTGGGCTTCTCGCCCAGCGCCGCCGGCGCCCGCAGCGCCAGCCTCGCAGTGAGCGCGACCAACGCCAGCACGCCGGATGCGATCGCGCTGTCGGGCACCGGCGTCGCCGCCGCGGCCCCGGCGCTGGGCCTGTCGGCCGAGTCGCTGTCCTTCATCGCTCCGGCGACCGGCACCGCCGGCGCGCAGACGCTGACCTTCACCAACACCGGCACCGCCGACCTGCACCTCACCGCGCTCACGCTGAGCAACAGCAGCTTCAGCCTGGGCAGCACCGGCAGCTGCGGTGCAGCGCCCATCGCCCTGGCTGCAGGTGCCAGCTGCACCGTCGACGTCAGCTGGGCCGGCACGGCCGCCAGCAGCACCGAGACGGCCACGCTGACCATCACCGGCGACATGCCCGGCGCCACGGCCACCGTGGCCCTGAGCGGCCAAGGCAGCAGCGAAGAGCCCTCGAACCAGGGCGGTGGCGGCTGCACGCTGGGGGCGGGCACCGGTGCCGCGGATCCGCTGCTGATCCTGATGGCCGCCCTGGCCGGCCTGCTCGTCTGGTACCGCCGCAAGGCCTGACTGCGCCACTGCTTCCAAGGAGCATGACCATGAGCTTCCGCATCTCCCGTCGCGCGCTGCTCCAGGCCACCGGCCTGGCTGCCGCCACCCTCGCCCTGCCCCGTTCCGCCATGGCGGTCGAAGCCGGCCAGGCCCTGCCGATCACCAGCGTGCCCGGCGCCGCCGGCCAGGCCGCGGTGCCGCTGTTCGACGGCAAGGCCCGCGCCACCTACATCGACTTCTGGGCCTCGTGGTGCGGCCCCTGCCGGCAGTCCTTCCCGTGGATGAACCGCATGCAGTCGCAGTTCGGGCCCAAGGGCCTGCGGGTGGTCGCGGTCAACCTCGACAGCCAGCCGGCCGATGCGCAGCGCTTCCTCGCGCAGTGGCCGGCGCAGTTCACGCTGGCCTTCGACCCCACCGCGGAAGCGGCCCGCCGCTTCGGCATCAAGGCCATGCCGAGCTCGGTGCTGCTGGGCGCCGACGGCAAGGTCATCGCCACCCACGCCGGCTTCCGCGACGAAGACACCGCCCCGCTCGAAGCGCGCATTGCCGCCGCGCTCGGCGCCTCCTGAACGACTGGACGATCGACATGACCCCTTCGTTTCCGACCCGACTCTTCGCCTCGGCGCTGGCCGTCGTGGCCCTGGCCGGTTGCGCCATGCAGCCGCCGCAAGCCTGGGAAAAGCGCGCCCTCGCCAAGCCCGAGATGACCATGGCCGGCGACCCGCTGGCCGACCGCTTCGACCAGCACATCTACAACAGCAAGGAAAACGCCTCGGGCGGCTACGGAGTAGGCGGAGGCGGTTGTGGTTGCAATTAAGCCCCCACGCCCCCTTCCGGGGGCTGCCCCCCGAGGGGGCTCGCGCAGCGGACCGGCAAAGCCGGATCCGCGCACGCCACTTGAAGTGAGCGGCGCTGCGCGCGCTCCGTCGGTGGAGCCGGATCTGCGCGCAGGCCGTTCTTTTGGTGGTGTGTTAGCCGCAGCCTTGCTGCTGCCCGGCGTGATGGCGCCCGCGGCCCACGCCGAGACCGCGCCCGAGCAGGGCGTGGTGGCGGTCAAGATGTCGAACTACCGCGACTGGCAACCGGGCCTGGAACGGGTCAAGGTCGATGCGCCGTCGATCTACGCCCTCGTGCCGCTGGATGCGCACTGGTCGCTCGAAGGCTCGGCCGTCAACGACGCCGTCTCGGGCGCCTCGCCCCGCTATCACAGCGCGGTCTCGGGCGCTTCGAAGATGGACGATTCGCGCACCGCGGGCGACGTCAAGCTGACCCACTACGCCGAGCGCCAGGCCTGGTCCATCGGCGCGGCGAGCTCGAGCGAACACGACTACCGCTCGAACGCCCTCTCGGGCGAGTGGCGCCTCTCCAGCGAGGACAACAACCGCACCTGGAACATCGGCCTGGCCTACAGCGACGACGCCATCGGCTCGACCAACGACCCGACGCTCGACAAGAGCCGCCGCACCTGGCAGCTCATGGCCGGCGTCACGCAGGCCTGGACGCCGGTCGACCTGGTGCAACTGAACCTGGGCCTGAGCGTCGGCAAGGGCTATTTCTCGGACCCGTACAAGTTCCCCGACTCGCGGCCCGACGAGCGCCGTCAGACCACCGCCCTCCTGCGATGGAACCACCACTTCGAAGGCTGGGGCAGCACGCTGCGCACCAGCTGGCGGCTGTACGACGACAGCTGGGGCGTGCGCGCCAACACGCTGGACGCCTCCTGGGTGCAACCCGTGGCCGAGGGCTGGACGGTGACGCCGATGCTGCGCTACACGACGCAACGCGCGGCCCGCTTCTACTACGACCCGGTCTACGACGCCACGCTGGGCGCGCCCTTCCCGCCCGGCTTCAGCCGCCTGACGAACTACTCGGCGGACCAGCGGCTGTCGGCCTTCGGCGCGGCCACGGCCGGCCTGCGCGTCGATTGGCAGATCAACCGGCAATGGAAGCTGGACCTGAGCTACGCCCGCTACGAGCAGCGCGGCGACTGGCGCCTCGGCGGCGACGGCTCGCCCGGCCTGGAGCCCTTCTCGGCCCGCTGGTGGCAGCTGGGCGTCTCGCGCAGCTTCTGAGCGTCGTGCCATGAATCCGGTGGGCTCACACGACCACGACGGCTGGCACCTTCGCTTCGGCGCGATGGCTTCGCACTGCGAGATCGTCGTCGCCGGCGACGATGCCGGAGCGCGACACGCCGCCCATGAAGCCATGGTCGAGGTGCAGCGCATCGAGGCCAAGTACTCACGCTACCGCGAAGACAGCGTCGTCTCGCGCATCAATGCCGCCGCGGGACGCGGCCAGGCCACGGCCATCGATGCCGAGACCGCCGGCCTGCTGAGCTTCGCGGACCAGTTGCACCGCAGCAGCGGCGGCCTGTTCGACCTGACCAGTGGCGTGCTGCGCAAGGCCTGGGACTTCCGCAGCGGCCGCGTGGCCAGCGCAGGCGAGCTGGAAGCCCTGCGCCCGCTGGTCGACTGGCGCCGCGTCGTCCGGGACGAGCGCCAGCTGCTGTTGCCCGAGGCCGGCATGGAACTGGACTTCGGCGGCATCGGCAAGGAGTACGCCGCCGACCGCGCACAGTCGGTGCTTGCACGGGCCGGCGTCGGCCACGGCTTCGTCAACCTGGGCGGCGACCTGCGGGTGCTCGGGCCGCGCACCGACGGCCGCCCGTGGCGCTTCGGCATCCAGCATCCGCGCGAGCCGGGCGCGCTGTGCGCCTCGGTCGAGTTGCGCGACGGCGCGCTGGCCACCAGCGGCGACTACGAGCGCTTCTTCATCACCCCCGAGGGCCGGCGCTGCTGCCACATCCTCGATCCGCGCAGCGGCCAGCCGGTGACGCACTGGCAGTCGGTCAGCGTGGTCGCGCCGGTCTGCGCCGCCGCCGGCGCGCTCGCCACGGTGGCGATGCTGCTCGGCCCGGATGGCGCGTCCTTCCTGCGCGGCCAGGGCGTGGCCTTCCTGGCCATCGACGCCGCCGGCCGCATCGACTCCCACGAGATCCTTCCCTTCACCCCCGCCCTTCCCGCCCACCCCGATTTCGTCCCCACCTTATGAGCTCCCTGTTGTTCACCTGGGCCCGGCGCCTCGCCGCCGGCCTGCTGGCGGCGGCTGCACTGCTGCCCGCCGCGCGTGCGGCCGATGACCCCGCCTTCCTCGACCCCGCCGAGGCCTTCAAGCCCCGCGTCAGCATCGGCCACGACCAGGCCCTGCACATCGCCCTGGCCATCGCTCCGGGCTACCACCTTTACCGCGAGCGCTTCAGGCTGCAGGCCGATCCGGAGCTGGCGCTGCCGGCCCCGACCCTGCCGCCCGGCCGCGAGACCTTCGACACCAACTTCAACCAGACCATGACGCTGTGGGAAGGCACGGTCGAGGTCATCCAGCCGCTGCCTGGCGGCATCAAGTCCGCTTCGCTGGCGCTGGGCTACCAGGGCTGCGCGGACCGCGGCCTGTGCTACCCGCCGCAACACGGCACGGTGCGGCTGGCACGTGACGGCGACGGCGCCTTGACGGCGTCGTGGGAGCCGGCAAGCGACATGTTCGCCGCGCCCGCTCCCGAGGCCGCCCCCGCCGCCGCGAGCGCGGCCCCAGCGCCCGCTCCGGTCACGGTGGACACGCCCTCCGACGACGCCAGCCACACGGGCGTGCTGTCCTCCGGCAGCCTGCTGAAGGTGGTGCCGATGTTCCTGCTCGGCGGCCTGCTGCTGTCGTTCACGCCTTGCGTGCTGCCGATGCTGCCCATCCTGTCGTCGATCATCGTCGGCCAGGGCGCGCCGGTGTCACGCGGCCGCGGCTTCACGCTCGCGCTGGCCTACTCGCTGGGCATGGCGATGGTCTACACCGCCGCCGGCGTCGCCGCCGGCCTGCTCGGCTCGGGCTTCGCCGCCACGCTGCAGAACCCGTGGGTGCTGGGCAGCTTCGCGACGCTGCTGGCCGTGCTCTCGCTGTCGATGTTCGGCGTGTGGGAGTTCCAGATGCCGTCGTTCATCCAGAACCGCGTCAACAACGCCTCCAACCAGTTGCCGGGCGGCCGCCATTTCGCGGTGTTCGCCATGGGCGGCCTGTCGGCCCTGCTGGTCGGCCCCTGCGTGGCCGCGCCGCTGGCCGGCGCACTGCTCTACATCAGCCAGACGCGTGACGTGCTGCTGGGCGGCGCCGCCCTGTTCGCCCTGGCCGCCGGCATGAGCGTGCCGCTGCTGCTGCTGGGCCTGTCGGCCGGCAGCCTGCTGCCGCGCGCCGGCCGCTGGATGGAACAGGTCAAGACCTTCTTCGGCCTGATGCTGCTGGCGGTCGCGCTGTGGCTGGTGTCGCCGGTGCTGCCGGCGCCGGTGCTGATGTTCGTGCTGGGCGCCGGCGCGCTGGCCGCGGTGCTCATGCTCGGCGCCTTCGAGGCCGGCACCTGGCGCCTGTGGCGCGGTGTCGGTGGCGTCGCTGCGCTGTGGGGCGTGGCCCTGATGGCCGGCGCGCTGTCGGGCGGCGACAGCGTGGTGCAGCCCCTGCGCCACCTGGCGCGTGCCGGCGGTGGCGTCGTCTCCACGGCCGCGGCCGCGACCGCCGAAGGCCCGGGCTTCCAGCGCATCACCACGGTGCAACAGCTGGACGACGCCTTGCGCACGGCCGGCCGGCCGGTGGTGCTGGACGTCTATGCCGACTGGTGCGTGGCCTGCAAGGAGATGGAGCACCTGACCTTCCGCGACCCGGCCGTGCAGCCGCGGCTGGAGCGCGCGCTGCTGCTGCAGGCCGACGTGACCTCCGACACCCCCGAAGCCAAGGCCCTGATGAAGCGCTTCAGCCTCTTCGGCCCGCCCGCGGTGATCTTCTTCGATGCGCGTGGCACCGAGGTCGCCAGCGCCCGCACGATCGGTTTCGAGAAGGCCGAGCTCTTCGCCCGCCGCCTCGATCACGCCAACCTTTGAGCCTCCCCCGATGAGCAACCAGACCACCCACGCCCAGGTCCTGATCCTCGGCTCCGGCCCGGCCGGATACACCGCGGCCATCTATGCGGCCCGCGCCAACTTGAAGCCCCTGCTCGTCACCGGCCTGGCCCAGGGCGGCCAGCTGATGACCACCACCGAAGTCGACAACTGGCCGGCCGACGTGATGGGCGTGCAAGGGCCCGAGCTGATGCAACGCTTCCTGCAGCATGCCGAGCGCTTCCAGACCCGGATGGTGTTCGATCACGTCAACGAGGTCGACCTGTCCACGCGTCCGTTCAAGCTCAAGGGCGACTCCGGCAGCTACACCTGCGACGCGCTGATCATCGCCACCGGCGCCTCGGCCAAGTACCTGGGCCTGCCGTCGGAAGAGGCCTTCATGGGCCGCGGCGTCAGCGGCTGCGCCACCTGCGACGGCTTCTTCTACCGCGGCGACACGGTCGCGGTGGTGGGCGGCGGCAACACCGCGGTCGAGGAGGCGCTGTACCTGTCCAACATCGCCGACAAGGTGCACCTGGTCCACCGGCGCGACAAGTTCCGCGCCGAGCCCATCATGATCGACAAGCTGATGGACAAGGTCGCCGCCGGCAAGATCGAGCTGCACCTGCACAAGACACTGGACGAGGTGCTGGGCGACCAGAGCGGCGTCACCGGCGTACGGCTGGCCGACGTGAACGGCGGCCCGAAGACCGAGCTGGCGCTCAAGGGTTGCTTCATCGCCATCGGCCACGAGCCGAACACCGGCATCTTCAAGGGCCAGCTGGAGATGAAGGACGGCTACCTCCTCACCCGCGGCGGCCATGAGGGCTTCGCCACCATGACCAGCGTGCCCGGCGTGTTCGCCGCCGGCGACGTGCAGGACCACGTCTATCGCCAGGCCATCACCTCGGCGGGCACGGGCTGCATGGCGGCGCTGGATGCGCAGCGCTTCCTGGAGCGCTGAACGGATTCAAGCCATCGGATCGGCCACACGAGGTCCGACATCGCATCAAGCGACCTCGCATGGCCGACCGCCGGGCCGCCGGCCTCGGCTGCTGCCCGGCTCGCCCCGATGGGCACCGCCGGGACAGCCGGTGTGTCACTTCATCGACACGCCGCCGTTGGCGTAGTACCGCTTAGCAAGGTTGAGCATGTAGTCGCCATCGTTGCCGACGCAGGTCTGGTACGTGTCGCCGCAACCGAACTGGACCGCGATCACGTGGGCGTTCGCCAGGTCGTTCATCCGGTTGAAGACGTTCAAGACCTTGTCGTCCTTCCAGTGGTTGTTCCAGTTGGTCATGTTGGCGTTGCCCAGGGGAACCTGCCAGAGCTCGATGGGCTTGCCGACGCCTTCGGTCACCAGCTTCAGAAAGGCGATGTACTTCTTCCACTTCGCGTCATCCCACTCGTAGGAATGGTCGCCGTAGGTCAGCACGGCCCACGCGGCGTCGCGGTCGGTCACATCGGTCGCGAGGAAGTCGCCCTTGCCGGCACCCAGCCCCTGGTAGTACTTCAGGCAGGCCTTCGGGCCCCGCGTCGCGGTGTCGTCTTCGAACCAGTCCCAGCAGGTCAGGTGCAGCCCCACCACGGCCTTGGGCGCATACGTGCGGGCCATCTTGATCAGGCAGCTCGCCAGGCCCGCCGCGCTGTTCTCCTCGTACGCGCAATCGGTCGGATTGGCCGACTGCACCTGGGCCGGAACGTAGTGCGGGTCGTTGGGATGGTCGCCGCTCTGGACGCGGATGAAGCCCCAGAAGTCAGGCTCCAGGTGGATGATGTTCTGGTTCGTGCCGATCTTCTTCAGGAAGAACCGGTAGTCGTCCATGTAGCCCTTCAACAGCGGCCCGTTGTTGATGCCGCCCGTGGGATTCGCGTGACCGTCGGTGCCGGAGTACTGCTTCTCCAGCGCGCCTTGCGCCTCTCCGAGCTGCGCTCCCGAATACCAGGTGAACTCCTGGATCAGGGGGGTGCCCGCCGAGTTCGCCGAGTTCGCTTTCGCGTACTTGTTCGTATTGGTGATCTGCTGGCCGGACGTCCAGTCCCATTCGCCAGCGCCCCAACAACCCCACCAGGGTCGCGCGTCCGAAGTACACCCCTGGTAGCACTTCTCGTAGCACGCCTCGTACGGCGCGGAGAGGCTGTGGATGTACTGGTAGGTCACGTCGAACGTCGCGGCCTTCCGGGTGGCGTCATCGAGCGCGCCGCCGATGAGGATCTTGGTGTGACCCATGAAGCTGCCGAAGGATCCGGTCGTGCTGCCGCTCTTGCCGCAGCCACCGTCCACAGGGTTGAAGTACCAGTTCTGCAGCCCGGAGCCCTTGGAGTGCTGCTTCAGTGCAGTGCCTGCGCTCTTGTCGGCGACCGTCAGCAGCTTCTTCGAGAAGTTCGATGTGATGTTGTAGGCGTCGCCGTTCGCGGTGAGCAGCCACTGCTGGTTGGAGTTGCCCGTGTAGCTCCACTGCTTGATGGGGGCGTCCTCGCTGCTGTCCCAGCCATACAGGTCGAGCGCCGAGCTGCTGTGGGCCGCGACCATTGTCCAGATCCCCTTGCTCAACTCGGTCAGGGTCCACTGCTGGTTGGCCTGCCCGCCGCCGTTCCACTGCAGGACGGTCGCCGCGTTGGCCGTCGAGGCCCCGCCCACATCCATCTGCAGGCCGCTGTCCTTGTTGACGACGTAGTACTTGTTGCCGCTTACCGGAGGGTCGCTGCAGTTGGCAGCGCTGGCGGCCCCTGCGACGGACAAGCCGGCGGCCAACATGGCGATACGCGCAGTGCCCGCGGCACTCCAGCGCCAATTCGAAAGCAAATACCCTTGATTCATGGCTCGCACAAGTCCTCGATGGTTACGGGTGGGTCGCTCGAACAGCTTCGGCTTTGCGCGGTCGTGTTCGCGTTGTCCGAGCGAGTTCATCGTATTTATGGGCCCGCGGCGAGGCATGATGGAAACGTGACCCGTCGGCTATGGTTTTGCCGCGGGCCCCTGCAATCCCAATTCACGTTCCAATTTCACGGCGCTGAGTGCACCACTCGTCCTGGTGCCGTTCTCGAAGACGAGCGTCGGCGTGCCCCGGATCGCGAGCTTGTTGCGAAGAAGGAGGTTGCGATCCAGCGCGCCCGTGTCGCAGTCTGGCCGTGCGACCGGCAATTTGCCCTCGCGCATCCAGGCCCCCCAGGCCGCGCCCCTGTCCGGGTCGCACCAGATCGCCTTGGCCTTGTCCACTGAGCCTGGCCCCAGGATCGGCATGAGGAAGGTATAGACGGTGACGTCATCCCGCTCCTGCAGCATGCTTTCCAACTCCTTGCAGAACGGGCATTCAGGGTCGGCGAAGACCGCGACCTTGCGCGTACCGCTGCCGCGGATGGACACGACGGCGTCCCGCAGCGGCAAGGTGGAGAAGTCGACCTTCGAGATCTTGGCGATTCGGGCCTCCGTCAAGTTCATGCGCGTGCGGGTGTCGAGCATCTCGCCGCGAATGACGTAATCGCCATGCGAGTCGGTATAGAAGACCGACACCCCGGAACGCACCTCATAGAGACCGGCAATGGGCGAAGGTGTCACTTCGTCGACGACGGTGGACGGCGGCAGCCGCGCGGCCAACGCCTTGCGGATCTCCGCCTCCTGCGCCGTGGCGGCGTGCATCAGAACACCCAGCCCTATCACGAGCCCGAATTGGCGCGCGGTCGACCGGCCCCGGCGGGACGCGGCCCGCATGCGATGGAAATGTGGCATGCGGCCATGGTGTCGCAGCACGGCGCTTCAAACATGATGGCGGGATGATCATCCCGCCCGGCCCGCCGGAAGTCCGCGAACCCGTGCGCTACCTCACGGCGCGGCGGCACGCGCTGAACAGCCGCTGCAGCCCATTAGTTTTCCGACAGGGAACAGGTGTCCGGCCCTGGTCATCCGACGCGCCGGCCCTTAAGCTTCCCAGCCCGCGTCGAACCGCAGTGTCGTGATTCCAGCTTCTTCCGAGCGCGATGCCCTGAGGGGCCTGCTCTCCAGTGCCATCGGCCCCGTCGGCGGCCCCCTGGTCTGGCTTCTCGTGCGGCTCGTGTCCGCCGCCTTGTACCCCTGGTTCTGGGCCTGGTCCCAGGCCCGCCACTGGCAGCGTCATCGCGAAGCCCGCGAGGGCCGCATGGCCTGGTTCGGCGTTGCCGCCGCATGCGCCCTCGTGATGACCAGCGTGGCCATCGCGCGGCACGCCGGGACGCCGGCACTCGTCGCCCGTTCGGCCGGCCCGCGCCCGGCCCAGACCGAGGTTCACTCGGCAGACGGCTGCGCCGGTGGGCACCGCAGCCCGCTGCACTGCTAGAACTTCGATTCCCCGGCGAGCACCCGCGTGTCGGCCCCGGCCGGCGCCGGGAACAGCGTCGGCACCACCCGGTCGCGCCAGCGCATCACCGGCTTCTCGACCAGCCCGTACAGCATCCAGCCCACGACCAGGCAGGCCAGCGCGACGGCGGCGATGCGAAGCGGCTCCGGCCAGCCGAGGGCCGTCCATGCGGCCGCCACGTTGACGGCCACGGCCTTGTGCGTGAGATAGACCGAGTACGACGTCGCGGCCAGCAGCTTCGCCCCCGGCACGCGCGCCTCGCGCAGCGGTGAATCGAAGGCCACCGCGCCCACGAGCAGCACGGCGTAGGCCCAGGCGATCAGCGAGTAGCCGGCGATGGTCATGAACGGGCCGTAGCCGTAGCCCTCGACGTAGTAGTGCCCCTCCACGCCCCACCAGGCCAGGCCCACGGCGAGCACGCCGGCGACGAGCCAGGTGCGCGTGGCGGACGTGAAGTGCGTCCAGCTCAGCGGGTGCTTCTCGCGCCACAGCGCCACCGCCAGCCCGGGCAGGAACTCGTCGATGCGGGCCAGCGTGCCGTAGTAGGCGACGGAGTAGTAGCCCTGCGTGCCCGCGCCGCCCGCCGCGACCTCTCGGCCGAACTGCAGCCACAGCCAGCCGCGCCAGGCCATCGCGGCCAGGGTGCCGAGGGCGATCAGCGTCCACGCGCTGCGCACCGTCAGTCCCCAGGCCGCGGCCGCCCGCAGCCCGGCCCAGACGACCAGCGGCAGCAGCAGGTAGAACTGCTCCTCGATGCACAGCGACCAGGCGTGCGAGAACGCCGTGCCCGGCTGCAGGCCCCAGTTCTGGGTGAAGGTCAGGAAGCGCCACAACGGCGGCGGCGTCTTGCCGCCCATCACCGCCGGGAAGAGGAAGTACAGCGCCAGCACCACCCAGAAGGCGGGCATGGTGCGCAGCAGGCGCCGCGCGTAGAAGGCCGGCACCGACAGCCGCTGCCCGCGCGCCAGCCCCGAGAACACCTGCTGGCCGATGAGGTAGCCGCTCAGCACGAAGAACAGGTCCACCCCCGTCCAGCCGACGTTGCCCAGCCAGCCGAAGGTCGGCGCATGGCTCACGAAGACCTGGTAGTGGTAGAGGAAGACCAGGACGATCGCCAGCGCGCGCAGGGTGTCCAGGCCCGCCTGGCGGGGCGGTTTCGGGAGGGCTGGCTTCATGGGCGATCGGCAGGTCAGGAAGCCGCGCACGTTAGCATCCGGCCTGTGACTTGCAATGAGAGCGGCAGGAGGGCGAATGCACCATGACGTGGTGGTGGTCGGCGGGGGCGCCGGCGGTCTGGAGCTGGCGTCCCGCCTGGGGCGCGCCCTGGGGCGCAGGAGCGGCCCGCGCCGCGTGATGCTGGTGGACCGCTCGGTCTTCCACATCTGGAAGCCGACGCTGCACGAGGTGGCCGCCGGCACGCTGGATTCGCACCAGGAGGGCCTGAGCTACACCGTGCTCGCCCGTCGCAACCACTTCAGCTTCTCGCTGGGCGAGTTGCGCGGGCTCGACACGGCTGCGCGCACGCTCAAGCTCGGCGCGATGCACGACGAGGAGGGCAAGCTCCTCGTGCCCGAGCGGCAGCTGTCCTACCGCTGGCTGGTGCTGGCCGTGGGCAGCGGCTCCAACTTCTTCGGCACGCCCGGCGCCGAGCATGCCTATGTGCTGGAGCAGGCCGCCGATGCCGAGCGCTTCCGCCGCCACCTGCAGGCCGCCTTCACGCGCAGCGCCTTCGCCGCCGACAAGCGGCTGGGCATCGCCATCGTGGGCGGCGGCGCGACCGGCGTGGAGCTTTCGGCCGAGCTGATCGAGGCCCACCAGGAGACGCTGGCCAGCCTGGACGCCGAGCAGGCCTTCCGGCTCGACCTGACCATCGTCGAGGCCGCGCCGCGCATCCTGGCCGGACTGCCGGATCGCATTTCCGCCCAGGCCAAGACGGCCCTGGAGCGAAAGCAGGTGCGGGTGATGACCAACACCAAGGTGCAGGCGCTGCAGCCCGACCGGCTGGTCACCGACCAGGGCGAGATCCCGGCCGACCTCATCGTCTGGGCGGCGGGCATCAAGGCTGCCGAGGCCAACGCCGGCTTCGGTCTGGCCACCACGCGGTCCAACCAGTTCGTGGTCAACGAGAAGCTGGAGACTTCGGCCGCTGGCGTCTACGCCCTCGGCGATTGCGCCGCCTGCCCCTGGGTCGAGGGCAAGCTGGTGCCGGCCCGCGCGCAGGCCGCGCACCAGCAGGCGAGCTTCCTGCTCGGCGTGCTGAAGTGCCTTCTGCACGAGCGCGAGCCGGGCAACGGCCGATACGTCTACCGCGACTTCGGCTCGCTGGTGTCGCTGGGCGAGAACAAGGGCGTGGGCAACCTGATGGGCGGCCTGGCGGGGCGCAACTTCTTCGTCGAAGGCCTGATCGCCAAGTGGATGTACATGTCGCTTCACCTGATGCACCACCGCGCCATCCTGGGCGCCGGCGGCACCTTCGTGCTGGCCCTGGCCCGGCTGCTGCAGCGGCGGGTGTCGGGGCGGCTGAAGCTGCACTGATGAGCGCGCGTTCGGCCCCGTGCGCGCCGAAAGGTCCGAGGACAATCAAGCGATGAAGACCCGATTCCGTTTCCTGGCGATCCTCGCCGCGGCCACGCTGGCGGCCGGCTGCAGCCTCATGGGCCCGTCCCCGAAGCCCGCCCCCATGGCCGACGCCTCGACGGCGGCGACGCTGGTGCTGTACCGCGTCCACCTCGGCGACCCGGGCGACGACTTCACCAACCACAACGTGTACCTCGATGGCGCGTCCGTGGGCCGCCTCAACGCGAACGAAGAACTGCTGCTCAAGGTCGCGCCCGGCGTGCACGAACTCAGCGTGCGCCCCGAGACGAAGCTGATCGGCAGTGCCCGCCAGGAGCCGCTGAAGTACAGCCTGCAGCTCACTCCCGGCTCGACCCGCCACCTGCGCTACCGCACGGCCGCGGGGCCGGCCCGGATGGACGCGGCGACCGGAGCGGTCTACGCCGACCGCGAGCTGGGCCCGGTGAGCGAGCAGGACTACGCGAACCGGCGTTAGCCCGCGGGCCGCCACCTAGAATCCCCGGGTTGTCCCCAGGCCCTGCGCGGCAGCTTGCCGGCCGCCACCCCTTCCGCTCGATGCCCCAGAACCTCTCCACCCGCCTCGGCCGGCTTCGGGCCTGGCTGAGCATGCACCTGGTGGACCATGGCTTCGTGCGTGCGGTCTACAACAACTTCCACGACCTGGGCGGCGGCATGTACCGCCTGTCGCAGCCGAGCCCGGCCCAGATCCGCGCCTACCGCGACCAACTGGGCATCAAGACCATCGTCAACCTGCGCGGCGAGCATGGCTACGGGTCCTACGCGATGGAGGCCGAGGCCTGCCGCGAGCTGGGCATCACGCTCGTCGACCACCGCATGTACTCGCGCCAGCCGCCGACGGTGGCGACCATCGACGCGACCCAGGCGCTGTTCGACTCGATCGAGTACCCGGCGCTCATGCATTGCAAGTCAGGAGCCGACCGCGCCGGCCTCGGCTCGGTGCTGTACCGGCACTTCCGCATGGGCGTGCCCATCGAAGAGGCCAGGCGCGAGCTGGGCTGGCGCTACGGGCACTTCAACTTCGGCCAGACGGCCGTGCTCGACTACTTCTTCTCGCGCTACCTGGCCGAAAGCGCGACCGAGCCGATGAGCTTTCTCGAGTGGGTCCACACCCGCTACGAGAAGGTCCCGCTGCACGAGGACTTCCACCGCCTGCGCAAGGAGAACGGCATCGGCGACTGGTTCCTCGACAAGGTCCTGCACCGCGAATGAAGCAAGGCCTGCAGATCTACCGGCGCCTGCTCGGCTACACCCGGCCCTACTGGCAGGTGGTGGCCATCTCCCTGGCAGCGATGGCGGTGGCGGCCTCGCTGGAGCCGGTGATGCCGGGGCTGCTCAAGCGCCTCATCGACGACGGCCTGATCGCCAAGAACCCGACCGCCGGCTGGCGGCTGCCGGCCTTCCTGCTGCTGGCCTTCATCGTCAAGGGACTGGCCGAGTACGCGGCCAACGTGGCCAGCCAGTGGGTGGCGCAGCGCGCCATCACCGACCTGCGCCAGCAGGTCTTCCACCACCAGACCGGCCTGCCCCTGTCGACCCATCAGTCGCAGACCCACGGCCGCATGCTCTCGCGCGTGCTCTACGACATCCCCCAGGTGGGCCAGGCCCTGTCCAATGCCTGGATCATCGTCGTGCGGGATTCGCTGATCATCGTGGGCCTCACCGCCTACCTGCTCTACACCGCCTGGCAGTTGACGCTGCTGATCGTCGTCGTCGCGCCGGCGGTGGCCTTCATCATCCGCGGCGCCAGCCGCAAGCTGCGCGGCTCGAACCAGCTGCAGCAGCAGCTCACCGGGCAGATGGCCGGCCTGGTCGAATCGAGCCTGGTCGGGGTGAAGGAGATCAAGATCTTCGGCGCGCGCGACTACGAGGCCAGCCGCTTCAACGCCCTGGCCGAGAAGCTGCGCAAGGCCACCATGCGCACGGTGCGCGTGCAGGCGGCCAACGTGCCGCTGGTGCAGGTGCTGGCGGCCGCGGCCGTGTCGGGGATCATCCTCGTCGTCACCACGCTGTCGGCCAAGGACATGCTCACCCCCGGCGAGTTCGTCAGCTTCGTGACCGCGATGTCGATGCTGTTCGAGCCGATCCGCCGCCTCACCAACGTCAACTCGACGATCCAGAGCGGCCTGGCCGCCGCGCAGGCCATCTTCGCGCTGCTCGACGAGCCCATAGAGCCCGAGCAACCCGCCGGGGCCTTGGCGGCGCCGCTGCAGCACCGCGAGGCCGAGCCGCTGGTGTTCCGCCACGTCGGCTTCAGCTACCCCGGCCAGCCCAAGCCCGCGCTGGCCGACTTCAACCTCGTGCTGCGGCCCGGGCAGACGGTGGCGCTGGTCGGCGCCTCGGGCAGCGGCAAGTCCACCGTCACCAACCTGCTGGCGCGCTTCTACCTGCCCGAGAGCGGCCAGATCCTGTGGGGCGACGCCCCGATCGACGCCCTGCCGCTGGCCGACTGGCGCGCGCAGCTGGCGCTGGTGGGCCAGCAGGTCGTGCTGTTCGACGACACGCTGGCGGCGAACATCGCCTACGGCCGGCCGGGCGTTTCGCGCGGGGCCATCGAGCGCGCCGCCCGCGCGGCCCATGCCTGGGAGTTCATCGAACGAGCGCCCCAGGGCCTGGACACGCCGTGCGGCGAGAACGGCCTGAACCTCTCGGGCGGCCAGCGCCAGCGCATCGCCATCGCCCGCGCCTTCCTCAAGGATGCGCCGCTGCTCATCCTCGACGAGGCCACCTCCGCGCTGGACAACGAGAGCGAGCGCCAGGTGCAACAGGCGCTGCCCGAACTGATGGCCGGCCGCACCACCCTCATCATCGCCCACCGCATGTCCACCATAGAGCACGCCGACCTCATCGTCGTGCTCGACGAAGGCCGCATCGTCGAGCAGGGCAGGCATGCCGAGCTGCTGGCGCGTGGCGGCGCCTATGCGCGCTTGCACAAGGCCCAGTTCGCATCCACTTGATGGGTCGATGCTTGACTGTTAAAGTAACTCGGCAGCTTGACGCATAACTAGCAAGATACAGAGTGGTGGCTCTTCCCGAGAGAGCGTTTCAAGACCAGTCAGGCGCAAACACAAAGCACGTCCATCGCCGGGCCTCCTGGCCCGCGGCACATCGCTGAGCGCGGTGTGGCCGCTGCTTGCGCACGCCCGTGTGCTCGCTCGGGCGATGGATTGACGTACAGACAGCTCGGAGGAATTCTTGTGTTTGTGAAGTCTCTTGCGGACGTAGAGGCGGATGGCCTGTGCGTCGAATGGGGCGCGGGCACCAGCCATCGCCTGCTGACCAGCCGTGACGGCATGGGTTTCACGGTGTGCCACACCGTGGTCCGTGCAGGGACCGAATCCCTGCTGCAGTACCGCAACCACCTCGAGGCGTGCTACTGCATCGCCGGCGAGGGCGAGGTCGAGGACATGGAGGGCAATGTGTTCCCCATCCAGCCCGGCGACATCTACGTGCTGGACAAGCACGACCGCCACGTCCTGCGCGGCGGCAAGGCCACCGACCTGATCCTGGTGAGTGTCTTCAACCCTCCGCTGAAGGGGGACGAGCGGCACAACCTGCGGGATCCGGACGGGTCGGCTTATTGAAGGCCCCCAGGGCCGGGCTGCGCCTGGCCCGCCCCCCGAGGGGGTTCAAGCAAAGTGGCCAAGCCACATTTGCTTGAGAGCGCCCCCAGGGCCGGGCTGCGCCCAACCCGCCCCCCAAGGGGGCTTCAAGCAAAGCGGCAAAGCCACATTCAAAAGTGGCAAGCCTCCTTTGCTTGAGCGCGCCTGACCCCATTCGTCCGCCTCGGCTGCTCGGGGCGCTCGGTCATTGCGTCCGCCGGAATCCGGCGGGCATGAAGGAGCTCGTCCAATGACGATCGAAGAGTTGATGCGCCGCTTCCGGCAGCAGGCCAGGACGCACGCCTCGGCGCCAGCCCTGTGGTGGCGCGGCGAGGCGGTCTCCTACGGCACGCTCGAAGGAATGGCCGACCGGTGGGCCAGCGAACTCGCTCGCTGGCCCGCCGGGCCGGTGTGTCTTTCGGGGCGTGCCACCCCGCCCGCGATTGCCGCCGTGCTCGGCGCGCTGAGCGCCGGCCGCGCCGTGCTCTTCCACGCCGCCACCGCGAGCGAACAGGAGGCAGCCCGCTTCGCTGCAGCGGCCGGCAGCCGGGTCGGATGGGCCGGTGACGCCTGGGCCGCCCTGACCCCGGTCAACGAGACGGGACCGGCGCCGGTCATGGATGGATCGACCGTCTTCCTGTTCACGACCTCGGGCTCCACCGGCTCGCCGAAGGTGGCGCCCATAGGCGCATCAGCGGTGACGCAGTTCGCCGACTGGGTCCATGAGCGCTTCCGGGTCGGCCCCGGCCGCCGCGTGCTGAGCTACGCACCGATGAACTTCGACCTCAGCCTGCTCGAGGTCTGGTCGACCTTGCTGCTGGGGGGCAGCGTGGTCCTCGTCGAGCGCGAAGCGGCTGCGGACCCGCGCCAGCTGCACGGCGTGATCGAGGCCCACGCGGTGCACGTCGTCCAGGGCGTGCCCCTGCTGTACGAGCTGCTGGCCAAGGCGCAGGCGAGCTCGCCCTTGTCCAGCGTGGAGCACGCGATCTTCACCGGCGACGTGATGCGGGCGGACTGCCTGCTCAGGCTGCCTGAACTGCTCCCGTCGGCCCGGCTGTACAACGTCTACGGCTGCACCGAGACGAACGACAGTTTCATCCACGAGGTCTCGGCCGGCGCCACGGGTCCGATGCCGCTGGGCGAGCCCCTGCCCGGCGTGCGGTGGTTCCTGGCGAAGGACGAGGGTGTGCTGTCCGGTCCCGGCGTGGCGGAGCTCTTCGTCAGCACGCCCTTCCAGTCGGGCGGCTACCTGCTCGGTCCGCACGAGAAATTCGTCGATCACCAAGGCACGTCCGGGCCGACACGCTACTTCCGCAGCGGGGACCTGGTCCGCCGCCATCCGGACGGCCGGCTGACCCTGGAGGGTCGCGCCGACCACCAGGTCAAGGTCCGCGGCCAGCGGGTGCTGCTGCCGGAGGTGGAGGCTGCGCTGGCCGCTCACCCCGACGTGGTGGCCGCCGTCGCGACCACCGTCGACACCGGCGATCTCGGGGCCGTGCTGGTGGCCCTGGTGCACCGCGCCGACGGCAGCGCCCTGAACAGCCTGAAGCTCAAGAAGCACTGTGCCGGGCGACTCGCCCCGGCCAGTGTCCCCTCCCGCTTCTTCTTCACCGAGGCGCCCATCCCGCGCAATGCCAACGGCAAGCCCGACCGGCGGGCCGTGAAGGCCCTCGTCATCCGGCTGAACGAAGAAGCACGACCCACCCAACCCATGGTCCAACCCGCATGAAAGATCTCATCCGCGCCTTCATCGTCAGTGAATTCGTGCCCGACACCGATCCGGCCGAACTGGCGGACGACTACGACCTGCACGACGGCGGGGTCATCGACAGCCTGAGCCTGTTGTCCGTCGTCACCTGGCTGCAGCAGCGCTTCGGCATCGACATGGACCGGATCGAACTCAAGCCCGAGTACTTCCGCAGCGTCGAGTCGATCGCCGCCTTCGTCGATCGGCACGCGAGCGCCTTGGCGCCGGCAGGGAACTGAGGTGCCCCAGACGCGAGACAACCCGCCAGCCTGGCTCAGGTGGAATGGCGTGCAGCAGGAGCTGCGCGAAGCCATGCGCCAGCTCGGCGCGGCCCTGTCCGAGGGCCACCTGGCGCGCGAACGCACCGGCGAGTTCAGCTCGGGCCACTGGGCCACGCTGGCGCGCTCAGGACTGTTCGGCCTGCCGCTCGAGGAGCGCTTCGGCGGCCTGGGCCTGGACCTCGTCACCACCATGGGCGTGTTCGAGGCGCTGGGCGAATCCTGCCGCGACGGCGGGCTCGCCTTCTCGGCCAGCACGCACCTCGTCAGCACCGGAATACCCGTGCAGCGCTTCGGCTCGCAGGCCCTGCAGGAACGCGTCCTGCCGGGCATCGTCGACGGCTCGCTCATCGGCGCCCATGCCATCTCCGAGCCCGACAGCGGTTCGGACGCCCTGGCGATGCGCACCCGGGCCGTCCGCGAAGGCGAGCACTGGGTCCTCAAGGGCTCCAAGACCTTCGTCAGCAACGCCCCGATCGCCGGCGCGTTCGTCATCTACGCCCGCACCGATGCGAGCGCCGGGCCGCTGGGCATCACCGCGTTCCTCGTGGCACGGGACACCCCGGGCCTGCAGGTCGGCCGGCCGATGGACAAGATGGGGTTCAAGACTTCGCCGATGGCCGAGCTGTTCCTCGATGACTGCGTCGTCTCCGACGCCGAGGTCGTGGGCCGGGTGGGCAGCGGCTTCCTGGTGCTCGACCACGTCATGAAATGGGAGATCCTGTGCTCCTTCGCCGTGACGCTGGGCGAGATGACGCATCGCCTGGAGCGTTGCCTCCAGCAGGCCAGGAGCCGCCGCCAGTTCGGCCAGGCCATCGGTGCCTACCAGTCGATCTCGCACCAGCTGGTCGACATGCAGATCGGCCTCGAGACGGCCCGCATGTGGCTGTACCGGGCCGCCGACCGCTTCATCCGCCGCGAGGACTGCACGCGCGAAATCGCCATCGCCAAGCTGGTGACGAGCGAAGAGAACCTCAAGTCGGCACTGGCCGCCGTGCAGATCTTCGGCGGCAGCGGCTACATGAGCGAGATGGGGCTAGAGAAGGACCTGCGGCAGGCGGTCGGCGGGCGCATCTACTCCGGCACCTCGGAGATCCAGCGCAACCGCATCGCCAGCACGATGGGTCTGCCATGAAACAACACGGGAGGACATGAATATGAGCATCACCACCACCGATGCAGCGGCGCCGTCGCTGCTGGAGGCCACCGAGTTCCTCGACACCGGCTCGGCCGAAGTCAGGCGACTGGTCGAGCAGACGCTGACGGGCGAGGAATCCGCTCGTGAGCGCGCGGTCAAGCTGTACTACGCCGTTCGCGACGGCATCCGCTACGAGGTCTACGGCGCCAGCCTGTCGCGCGAGGGACTGAAGGCGAGCGCCATCCTGCGGGCAGGCTTCGGCTTCTGCATCCACAAGTCGGTCGTCTATGCGGCGGCAGCGCGCGCCGCTGGCATCCCCAGCCGGCTGGTGCTCGCCGACGTGCGCAACCACCTGGCCTCGGAGCGCCTGCGCGAGCTGGTGGGCGGCGACCTCTTTCGCTTCCACGCGCTGACGTCGGTGTTCGTCGACGGGCAATGGGTCCGCGCCACGCCCGTCTTCAACAAGATCCTGTGCCGTCTCTACGGCATCTCGCCGCTGGAGTTCGACGGCCGCACGGACAGCCTCTACCACCCCTACGACTCGAACGGCCGGCGCCACATGGAGTTCGTCCACCACCACGGCGAATTCGACGACTTCCCCTACGAGCTGGTGACCGGCGGGATTCGCAACGCCCATCCGAAGCTGTTCGCCAGCCAGGACCGGACCACCACCGGATCCCTCGCATCCGAAGCCCCGCAACCCTTTGAAGCATCGGCGCCGACGGCGCCTTGAGGAGAACCCGACATGTCATTCGACAAGAACAAGACCAAATTCCTGCTCGAAGAGCGCGACATCCCGCACGTCTGGCAGAACCCCGCGGCCGACCTGCCTTCGATGGCGCCCATCCTCGATTCCACGACCCGCCGGGCGCTGGGCCGCCAGGAGCTCACGTCGAGCATGGCGCCCGAGCTGGCCGAGCAGGAGCTCAGCGTCGAGCGCGATTTCGAGATCCCCGAAGCCGTGCGCGAGATCTATCGCCAATGGCGCCCGACGCCGCTGCACCGGGCGCGCCGCCTGGAGCAAGCGCTCGGGACGCCGGCCCGCATCTACTTCAAGAACGAGTCAGTGGCGCCCACCGGCAGCTTCAAGCCGAACACCTCGGTGCCGCAGGCCTACTACAACCACCTCGCGGGCAAGCGCGGCCTCATCGTGGAGACCGGTGCCGGCCAGTGGGGCTGTGCCGTCGCCTATGCCGCAGCGCTGTTCGACATGAGCGTGCAGGTCTTCATGGTCAGGGTCAGCTACCAGCAGAAGCCCTATCGACGCTCGTTGATGGAGACCTACGGCGCCACCTGCATCCCCAGCCCGAGCGACACCACCCGGGCGGGGCGGTCCATCCTCGCCGACCGGCCAGACCACCCTGGCAGCCTGGGCGTCGCCAAGTCGGAGGCGCTCGAGCTGGCCATGGCGGACAAGACCCTCGGCTATGCCCGCGGCAGCGGCCTGAACTATGTCTGCGCCCACCAGAGCGTCATCGGGCAGGAGGCCATCCGGCAGATGGACATCGCGCAGGAGTATCCCGACATCGTCATCGGCTGCGCGGGTGGCGGCAGCAACCTCGCGGGCCTGGCCTTCCCCTTCCTGCGGGCGCAGCAGCTCGGCGGGCCGAAGGTGCGGCTGATCGCTGCCGAGCCTTCCGCCTGCCCGACGCTCACGCGCGGGCGCATCGCCTACGACTACGCCGACGCGATGCGGCTCACGCCGCTGTTCCGCATGCACACGCTGGGCCATCGCTTCATCCCGCCCGCCGTCCACGCTGGCGGCCTGCGGGCCCACAACATCGCCCCGGTCATCAGCCGCGCGGTCGAGGAAGGCTTCATGGAAGCCGTCGCGCTCAGGCAGGTCGACTGCTTCGAGGCCGGCGTGCTCTTCGCCCGCACCGAAGGCATCGTTCCGGCACCGGAGAGCACCCATGCCCTGCGCGCGGCCATCAACGAGGCCCTGCGCTGCAAGGCCGAGGGCCGCGCGCAGACCATCCTGTTCGGCCTGTCGGGCCACGGCAACTTCGACCTGGCCGCCTACGAGCAATACCTTTCCGGCCGGCTGCAGGACGACTCGCTGGACGACGCCGCCGTGGCGCACGGCCTGGCCAGCATCCCGGCCGTCGAGCTCGCCTGACATCCCTTTCCTCTTCTTCGAGAAGGTCTCATCCATGAACAGCGCGAATCTCGCCCGTTTCCTCTCGCTCGGTGCCATCTGGGGCGCGAGCTACACCCTCATCAAGCTTTCCCTCGCCGGGCTCACGCCGTCGCAGCTGGTGCTCGGCCGCTTGCTGCTGGGGGCCCTTCTGCTGCTGGTGGTGGCTCGCGCTCGCACGCTGCGCCTGCCGGCCTTCGGGCCCGTCTGGGGGCATTTCGTGGTCTCGTCCGCGCTGGGCATGGTGGCGCCGTTCCTGCTGCTGGCCTGGGGCGAGCAGCACACCAGCGCCGCCATGGCCGGGACCATCATCGCGGCCCTGCCGCTCGTCACCATGGCCTTCGTCAGCATCATCCTGCCGACCGAGACCATCAACTCGCGCAAGCTCGCGGGCATGGTGATCGGCTTCGCCGGCACGGTGCTGGTCATCTCGCCGTGGCGAGCGGACAGCGGCCAGCTCGGCGCGCAGCTCGCTGTCCTGGCCGCGGCGACCTGCTATGCCGCGCAGACGGTGTACGTGCGCAAGTTCCTGTCGCCGCTAGGCCTGCCGCCGCTGGTGCTGGCGGCCTCCCAGCTGCTGGTGGCGCTGTTCGAGCAATTGCTGATCACGCCCTTCATGCCCTGGCAGACGCCGGTGTGGACGCCGTCGGTGATCGTCAGCACCGTCGTGCTGGGCTTCCTGGGCACCGGCATCGGCTATGTCTTGTACTTCCGTCTCATCAGCGAACTGGGTGCGACCACCGCCTCGGCCGTGAACTACCTCGTCCCCGTCGCCGCGCTGGTGATCAGCTCGGTCGGCCTCCACGACGAGACGACCTGGAACATGTGGCTGGGGGTGGGCCTGGTGCTGGTCGGCCTGGGCGTCGCGGAGAAGCGCTTCGGCGGCGCCGCGCCGCGGCCGCTGGCCGTCAAGGCAGGCGAGCAGCGATGAATCTGACGACGCACGGCGGAGCCGGGCCCGGTGACCACCCCCGCTGGGGTTCGCGTGCCCGCCTGGGGCTGCTGGTCATCGACACCGATCCGGTGGCCGAATTCGAGTTCCAGGCCATGGCGCCGGCCGGCGTCTCGCTGAACGCGGCGCGCTTCGCCAGCCCGCGCCTGCCGGGCTCCGGCGAGTACGGCGACGCGGCACGTACCGTGGCCGAATCGCCGGACATCGCCCGCGGCCTCGACCAGTTGGGCCGCATGCGGCTGGACGCTCTGTGCGTCTGTTTCGTCACCAGCGGCTTCTTCGGCGGAGCGGCCTTCGACCAGGCCTTCATGCGCCAGGCCAGCGAGCGGGCGGGGGCGCCGGTGGTCTCGGCCTCCGACGCGCTGGTCGTGGCGGCCCGACAGGCCGGCATGCGGCGCCCCATGCTCGTCCTGCCGCCCTGGTTCAAGCCCGAGATTGCTCAGGCCGCTCGCAGCTACCTGGCGGAATGCGGGATCGAGACCGCGGCCACGCTGAGGCTGAGCGGCGGCCCCCGCTGGGAGGGCGTCGAGCCGTGGCGCATCTGGGATGCCGGCGGGCAGTGGGATGTCCGGCCCGCGGAGGTGTACCGAGAGGTCCGCCGTGCCATGCCTGCGGACGCCGATGGGGTGATCATCGGCGGCAGCGGCCTGCGGTGCCACGAGGCCGTCGCCTGGCTGGAACAGGACCTGCAACGGCCCGTCATCACCTCCAACCAGGCCAGCCTCTGGCGATGCCTGCGCCTGGCCGGGGTCCACGCCGACGGCATCGGGTGCAGCCGCTTCCTCAGCGAGCAGGCTCGCGGATGAATGGCAGCTCCGCCTGGGGGAAGGGCGGCTCGCGCACCATCTTGTGCAAGGACAGGATGGTGTGCCACGGTCCCTCCCATACGGCGGCATTGGCGAAGTGGCGAAGCAACGGAAACGCGAGGTTGCCGCCCGGATCGCCCATGCCCTCGAACAGCACCTCGACGCGTCCATCGGCCCGCGGAGTGAAGACCCAGCGGGATTCGAAGACCGACATGCGGACCCGGTCGCTGCGAGCGGCCGGCGCGTCCGCTGCGGGCCGGCACATCACGGTCACGGCCAGGCTGTTCGGATCCTGCGCCACGTCCCAGGCCACGACCGATTCGCGGTCCTTCAGCGGGAACGGCGAGGAGGTGACCACCAGCGTCACGCCGCGCGTCGGCCCGTCGGTGCGCAGCAGCGCCGCCTCGCGCAGCCGATAGACCCAGGCCGGAGCGCGCGTGGTGTCCAGCAGCACCGCGACCAGCGATGTCAGGCGCGCCTCGATGACGGTCGTGGCGCGGAAGGTCGGCACGCCGTCAGGCCGCTCGCCCGACCAGACCTTGGTCGAAGTGGCGGCATCCTCGCGCTGCAGGCGCCACGCGATCGCTTCCTGGCCCCACACCGGCGCCGCCAGGAAGATCGCCACGGCGGCACACCAGCCCTGCACTCGACTCATCGCACGATCATGCTACGGCGCCCGATGAGGCGTGTTGCCGCTTCGTGTCGGTCATGACGATCCTTTGCCGTCCTCATGCACGTGTGCCCGCCTTGCGCGCCGGCACGCCGGCACCGAGCACGGAAGACAGCGGCTCGACGCTGCCCGTGGCGTCCGTGGAGTAGCCGGGCAGGGCATCGACCGCGCGCCGGTACTCCGCGCTGCGCAGGATGCCCAGTGCCTGCTGCACGGCCGGCGTGTCGATGCGCTCGGCGTGGCAGAGCAGAAAGTAGCGCTCTCGCTGCAAGGGAATGAATTCGAGCTTGAACTCGCGAGCCGGCACCTCGACGCCCATGCCCGCATCGGCCATGCCGCTGGCGACGAAGGCCGCCACCGCGGCGTGGGTGAACTCGCACTGTTCGTAGCCGCGGATCGCCGCCGGCGAGATGCCGCGGGCCTGCAGCATCAGGTCGAGCAGGAAGCGCGTGCCCGAACCGGCCTGGCGGTTGATGAAGCGCACGTCGGCGCGGGCGAGGTCCTCGACGCCGTAGATCTTCTTCGGGTTGCCCGGTCGCGTCATGAGACCCTGGCGACGGGTCGCCAGGCGGATCACCCGTTGCCGCGCCGGATCGAGCCGCAGGCGGAAATGGTCGATGGCGGCCGCCTCGAACTCGCCCAGTGGCAGGTGGAAGCCGGCGATGTCGCACTGGCCGTTGGTCAGCGACTCCAGGGCCTCGACGCTGCCGCAGTACTTGAGCTCGTGGGGCACGCCGGCGCGTGCCATGAAGTCGTGCAGCGCCTGGACGGCGAAACCGTGGCTCGCCTGGATGCGCAGCCGGCCGGGCTGCGGGGCCAGCAGCTTCTCGATCTCGGCCCCCAGCTCCGAGGCCAGCGAATCCAGCGCCGGCGACAGCCGCGCCTGGATGCGGCGCTGCGCCCAGACCAGGCGCTCGCCCAGCGGCGTGAGCTCGGAGCCCTTGCCGCGCGACATCACCAGCAGCGGCTGGCCGAACAGCGATTCGCCCTCGCGCAGCAGTTGCCAGGCATGGCGATAGGAGAGGCCGCAGGCCGTGCAGGCGCGGGCCAGGCTGCCTTGCTCGGCGACCTGCACCAGCAGTTCGACCACGCGAGCGCCGAGGCTGCGGCCTTCGGGGGCTTCGATGGTCCATTGCGGCGTGATCGAGACGCGGAACATGGGCAAATAGGCTGTGCACAGCCGATGGAAACGCCAGTCCGCATCATATTGCCGCCCAGCTCATTTGCCACCACCATCGGGCGGCCCTCTGGCGCCGGCATATGCACGGCGCCGCCTATTTGAAAGCCGACCGGAGAAGCGCCCCCATGCCCCAAGCCCTGGACTCCGTTCGCCAGATCGCGAACGCCCACCGCGAGCTGCCCGGCGGCCTGCTGCCCGCCCTGCACGCGGTGCAGGAAGCGCTGGGCCACGTGCCCGACGAGGCGGTGCCGGTGCTGGCCCAGGCCCTGAACCTTTCGCGCGCCGAAGTGCACGGCGTCGTCACCTACTACCACCACTTCCGCCGCACGCCGCCCGGGCGGCACGTGGTGCAGGTCTGCCGGGCCGAGGCTTGCCAGGCCTGCGGCGGCGAGGAACTGCTCGCCCACGCCGAACGGTCGCTGGGCTGCAAGGCGCACGAAACGAGCGCCGACGGTCGCGTGACGCTGGAGCCGGTGTATTGCCTCGGGCTGTGCGCCTCGTCACCGGCCGTGCAGATCGGCGAGCGGCTGCATGCCCGCGTGACACCGCAGCGGCTGGATCGATTGCTCGCCGCGCTGGAGGCTCGGCCATGAGCCCGGTGATCGTCTACGTGCCGCGCGATGCGGCCGCCCTGGCCGCGGGTGCCGATGAAGTCGCGGCCGCCATCGCCGCCGAGGCCGCGCGACGCGGCCGCGAAGTGCAGGTCGTGCGCAACGGCTCGCGCGGAATGTTCTGGCTGGAGCCACTGGTGGAAGTGAAGACGCCGCAGGGGCGTGTCGCCTACGGGCCGGTCATCGAGGACGACGTGCCCGCCCTGTTCGAAGCCGGCCTCCTCGAAGGACAGGCTCACGCGCTGAGCCATGGCCTCGTCGACCAGATCCCCTGGCTCGCCAGGCAGGAGCGCCTGACCTTCGCCCGCATGGGCGTGACGGACCCGCTGTCGCTGGCCGACTACGAGGCTCATGAAGGTTGGGCCGGCCTGAAGCGGGCGCTGGCGATGAGCGGCGCCGAGATCGTGCAGCAGGTGCTGGACTCTGGCCTGCGCGGCCGTGGCGGTGCGGCCTTCCCGGCCGGCATCAAGTGGCGCACGGTCCTGCAGGCGCAAGCCGCGCTCAAGGAGCGAAGGGCCGCTCCCGAGGTCCTTGACCCCCTCGGGGGGCGGGGCGGGCAACAGCCCGACCCTGGGGGCCCTACTGCCTACGTGGTCTGCAATGCCGACGAGGGCGACTCCGGCACCTTCTCCGACCGCATGACGATGGAGGGCGATCCGTACATGCTCATCGAAGGCATGGCGATCGCCGGCCTGGCAGTGGGCGCGACGCAGGGCTACCTCTACATCCGCTCCGAGTACCCGCATGCGGTGGCGACGATGGACGAGGCCATCCGCCGCGCGACGGCGGCCGGGTTCCTCGGCGCGGACGTGTGCGGCAGCGGCCGGCCCTTCCGGCTGGAAGTGCGCAAGGCCGCCGGGGCCTACGTGTGCGGCGAGGAGACGGCGATGCTCGAGAGCATCGAGGGCAAGCGCGGCATCGTGCGAGCCAAGCCGCCGCTGCCGGCCATCGAAGGCTTGTTCGGCCGGCCCACGGTGATCAACAACGTGATCTCGCTCGCCAGCGTGCCCATCATCCTGGCCCGCGGCGCGGCCTTCTACCAGGACTTCGGCATGGGCCGCTCGCGCGGCACGCTGCCCTTCCAGCTGGCCGGCAACATCCGGCATGGCGGGCTGGTCGAGAAGGCCTTCGGCCTGAGCTTGCGCGAGCTGGTCTTCGATTTCGGCGGCGGCACGCGCAGCGGCCGGCCGGTCAAGGCCATCCAGGTCGGCGGCCCGCTGGGCGCCTACGTGCCCGAATCGAAGTGGGACGAGCCGCTGGACTATGAGGCCTACGCGGCCTTCGGAGCGGTGCTCGGCCACGGCGGCATCGTGGTGCACGACGACACGGCCGACATGGCGAAGCTCGCGCGCTACGCGATGGAGTTCTGCGCGCTGGAGAGCTGCGGCAAGTGCACGCCCTGCCGCATCGGCAGCACACGCGGCGTGGAGGTGATTGACCGCGCCATCGCCGGCACCAACCGGCCGCAGCAGATCCACCTTCTGCGCGACCTGTGCGACACGATGCTCCACGGCAGCCTGTGCGCGATGGGCGGCATGACGCCCTACCCCGTGCTCTCCGCGCTGGATCACTACCCCGAGGATTTCGGCGTCGCGGCGCCGACCGAGAAAGCCGCCTGAAGGACACGCGACATGCTGCAACACCTGAAGAACGAGATCGACTTCGGCACGCCGGCGCGCGTGTCCGACCGAACCGTGACACTGACCATCGACGGCGCTCAGGTCACCGTGCCCGCGGGGACCTCGCTGATGCGCGCCGCCGTGGATGCCGGCGTACGCGTGCCCAAGCTCTGCGCTACCGACAGCCTGGAGCCTTTCGGCTCCTGCCGGCTGTGCCTGGTGGAGATCGAGGGCCGCCGCGGCTACCCCGCCAGCTGCACCACGCCCGCCGAGGCCGGCATGGTGGTGCGCACGCAGACTCCGAAGCTGCAGGACCTGCGCAAAGGCGTGATGGAGCTCTACATCAGCGACCACCCGCTGGATTGCCTGACCTGCAGCGCCAACGGCCACTGCGAGTTGCAGGACATGGCCGGCGTGACCGGCCTGCGCAACGTGCGCTACGGCGTGGGGGCCGCGGCCGGCGCGCACCACACCCAGTCGGCGAAGGACGAATCGAACCCCTACTTCACCTACGACCCGAGCAAGTGCATCGTCTGCAACCGCTGCGTGCGCGCCTGCGAGGAGACGCAAGGCACCTTCGCGCTGACGATCTCGGGCCGAGGCTTCGACAGCCGCGTCTCGGCGGGCCAGGACCAGCCCTTCATGCAGAGCGACTGCGTGAGCTGCGGCGCCTGCGTCGAGGCCTGCCCGACCGCCACCCTGCAGGAGAAGAGCGTCATCGAACTGGGCCAGGGAGAGCACAGCGTGATCACCACCTGCGCCTACTGCGGCGTCGGCTGTGGCTTCAAGGCAGAACTAAAGGGCCGGCCCCCAGGTCCGGACCCTGTCCGGCCCGCCCCCCAAGGGGGATCAGGTGCCTCGGGGCGGCCCAGCGCCACCTGGGGCAATACGGTCGTCCGCATGGTCCCGTGGAAGGACGGCAAGGCGAACGAGGGCCATTCGTGCGTGAAGGGCCGCTTCGCCTGGGGCTACGCGACCCACCAGGACCGCATCACCAAGCCCATGATCCGCGCGAAGATCACCGACCCGTGGCGCGAGGTGAGCTGGGAAGAGGCGCTGGACCACGCCGCCA
This sequence comes from Ideonella flava, assembly GCF_051857595.1. Classification (NCBI taxonomy): domain Bacteria; kingdom Pseudomonadati; phylum Pseudomonadota; class Betaproteobacteria; order Burkholderiales; family Sphaerotilaceae; genus Ideonella; species Ideonella flava. The sequence continues at coordinate 127,708 of NZ_JBPZHD010000006.1, read as the reverse complement.
GCGAATTCAAGCGGATCCAGGCCAAGCACGGCAAGGATTCGATCGGAGGCATCACCTCCAGCCGCTGCACCAACGAAGAGACCTATCTCGTGCAGAAGCTGGTGCGCGCGGCCTTCGGCACCAACAACGTCGACACCTGCGCCCGCGTGTGCCACTCGCCGACCGGCTACGGCCTGGGCCAGACCTATGGCACCTCGGCCGGCACACAGACCTTCAAGAGCGTCGAGCAGGCCGACGTGATCCTGGTGATCGGCGCCAACCCGAGCGACGCCCACCCGGTGTTCGCCTCGCGCATGAAGAAGCGCCTGCGCGAAGGGGCGAAGCTGGTCGTCATCGACCCCCGCCGCATCGACCTGGTCGACTCGCCGCACGTGCGCGCGCGGCACCACCTCCCGCTCAAGCCCGGCACCAACGTCGCCGTCATCACCGCGATGGCGCACGTGGTGGTCACCGAAGGCCTGGTGGACGAGGCCTTCGTCGCCGAGCGCTGCGATGCCAGGAGCTTCGGCGAATGGCGCGAGTTCGTCTCCAGGCCCGAGAACTCGCCGGAGGCTTTCGAGTCCGTCACCGGCGTGCCGTCGGCCGAACTGCGCGCCGCCGCGCGCCTGTATGCGAGCGGCCCCAACTCGGCCATCTACTACGGCCTGGGCGTCACCGAGCACGCTCAAGGCTCGACCATGGTGATCGGCATCGCCAACCTCGCGATGGCCTGCGGCATGGTCGGCCGCGAGGGCGTGGGCGTGAACCCACTGCGCGGCCAGAACAACGTGCAGGGCAGCTGCGACATGGGCAGCTTCCCGCACGAGCTGCCAGGCTACCGCCACATCAGCGACACCACCGCGCGCTCGCAGTTCGAGGCCGCGTGGGGCGTGGAGCTCAGCCCCGAGCCGGGCCTGCGCATCCCCAACATGTTCGACGCGGCGATGGCCGGCAGCTTCCTGGGCCTTTACTGCCAGGGCGAGGACATCGTGCAGAGCGACCCCAACACGCAGCACGTGGCGGCGGCGCTGTCGGCGATGGAGTGCATCGTCGTGCAGGACATCTTCCTCAACGAGACCGCCAAGTACGCCCACGTGCTGCTGCCGGGCTCCAGCTTCCTCGAAAAGGACGGCACCTTCACCAACGCAGAACGCCGCATCTCGCGCGTGCGGCAGGTGATGCCGCCGTTGCCGGGCCTGGCCGATTGGGAGGTCACGATGAAGCTCGCCAACGCGCTGGGCTACCCGATGCACTACAGCCACCCCGAAGAGATCATGCAGGAGATCGCGGCGCTGACGCCGAGCTTCGCCGGCGTGAGCTACGAGAAGATCGAGCGGCTGGGCAGCGTGCAGTGGCCCTGCAACGAGCACACCGCAGAGGCCGGCACGTCGCTGATGCACGTCGATGGTTTCGTGCGCGGCAAGGGGCGCTTCTTCAACACGCAGTACGTGCCCACCGAAGAGAAGGTGACGCGCCGCTTCCCGCTCATCCTCACCACCGGCCGGGTGCTCTCGCAGTACAACGTCGGCGCCCAGACCCGCCGCACGCCCAACAGCCAGTGGCACGACGAGGACCGGCTGGAGATCCACCCCACCGACGCCGAGGAGCGCGGCATCCAGGCGGGCGACTGGGTCGGCATCGCCAGCCGCGCCGGCGAGACGGTGCTGCGCGCGGACGTGAGCGAGCGCATGCAGCCCGGCGTGGTCTACACCACCTTCCACTTCCCGGAGTCCGGCGCGAACGTCATCACGACGGACAGCTCGGACTGGGCGACGAATTGCCCGGAGTACAAGGTGACGGCGGTGCAGGTCAGCAAGGTCATGCAGCCTTCGGAGTGGCAGGCAGGCTATGCAGACTTCAACCGAGAACAGCTCGCGCTGCTCGCCCAGGCGCGCGGCGAAGCGGTCATCGGCAAGTGAAGCCCCAGGACGCCGCCCTCGTGCCCGTAGGCACCCACGCCACGCAGGTGACCGAGTGGCGCGGCGGCCGCACGGCCGTGCGCACCGACTGGCTCGCCGATGAGGTGCCGGTGGCGCTGGTCTTCAACGGCGTCTCGCATGCGGTGATGCTCGCCAGCCCGGCCGACCTGGAGGACTTCGCCCTCGGCTTCGCGCTCACCGAGGGCCTGATCGACTCGCCGTCCGAGCTCTACGGCATCGAGGCACTGCCGCCGACGGACGAAGGCATCACGCTGCAGTTGGAGGTGTCGTCAGCCTGCGCCTGGCGCCTGAAGGAACGCCGCCGCACTCTCGCCGGCCGCACCGGCTGCGGCCTGTGCGGCACCGACAGCCTCGCGCAGGTGCGCCGCGCCCTGCCCCGTGCGCCCGAGGTGCGCGTGACGCCCGAAGCGCTCTCACGCGCGCAACGCGATCTGCGCATGCACCAGGCGATGCAGCAACTCACCGGTGCCACGCACGCTGCGGCCTGGTGCGGCCTCGACGGCGGAGTGCGCCTCGTGCGCGAAGACATCGGCCGCCACAACGCGCTGGACAAGCTCATCGGCGCGATGCTTCGATCACGCCACGAGGCATCGGCCGGCTTCGCCGCCATCACCAGCCGCGCCAGCTTCGAGATGGTGCAGAAGGCCGCCGCGGCAGGCATCGGCTTGCTCGCCGCCGTCTCCGCCCCCACGAGCCTCGCCGTACGTACCGCCCTTGAACTCGACGTCGCGCTGGCCGGCTTCGTGCGCGGCAACGACGGCGTGGCCTACACCCACCCCGAACGATTCGGCTTCGAGCCTCCCCATGGACCTTGAGAACCTCGTCCACATGGCCAACCGCATCGGCGAGTTCTTCGCCGCCATGCCGGACCGTCAGCAAGCCCGCGAGGGGATTGCCGCCCACATCCAGCGCTATTGGGAGCCGAGGATGAGGAAGCGCCTGCTCGAGCACCTCGACGAGGCGCGCGAAGCAGGCCTGCAGGACCTGGTGCTGGAGGCCCTCAGTTCACGAGCGTCGTGATGCTCCTGGCCGGCAGCGTGATGGAGAACGCGTTGCCATTCACGCCTATCGGGGGCTGCTGCTCGAAGGTGGCCGTGGCGGTGGTGCGGTACGGTGTGAGCGCGGTCAACGAGCGGCCGGCGGGATTCACGGAGGTGGTGAGTGCGACGTCGGTGGCGTTCTCGTTCACGAGCACCACCACGGCCTTGGCGTTGCCGGCGCCGGGAGGCGTTCCGTAGGCCGAGACGCGCACTCCTTTTTGAGGCAGCGAGGTGGCGTCATAGCGGACGTAGCCCGGGCGGATGAAGTACGAGAAGTGCTTCATGCCGATGCCGAAGTAGGTCGGCGTGTTGCTGTTGCTGATCAGGCCGGTCGGGTTCGCGTCGTTGGAATTGACGAGCCACCAGTACACGAAGGCGTTGTACTGCGACAGGGTCAGGCCGTCGTGGATTTCCTTGGCCATGGCAATGGCGTCGTCCAGGCTCGTCTGCCAGGCTCCGGAGCCGGTCTTGTTGACCGAATCCAGGAAATGCTCGGTCATCCAGACCTCCTTGCCGAGCTTCGCGGCCGAGCCGGGATAGTTCGGGGTGCCGCCATACAGGTGGCCGCCGACGATGGAGAGGTTGGCGGCCGCCTGGCGGTTCGCCAGCAGCGTGTCCATGGTCGCCTGCGAGGAGTAGAACGACTCCGGCGCCATGAGCTTGGCCGTGGTGCCGGAGACGGCCGTCGCCCCATGATTGGCTATCCAGGACTTCATTTCGGCCGCGCTCCACAGGCAGGATTCATAGTCCTGCGGATCCCAGTCCGGCTCGTTCTGGATCGAGACCGCATGGAGCTTCACATTGCGGGTGGCGGCATAGCGAACGTAGGCGTTCAGGTACTGGGCGTAGCTCGCGTACATCGCCGGATCGAGTCGCCCGCTGTACAGGGGGTTCGCTCTGTCCTTGTTCACGATCTTCATGCTCGCCGGGGGCGACCAGGGCGAAGCGAAGACCAGCGCTCCGCGCGCTTGCGCGGCGGCGCCGTTCTCCAGCTCCGCGGTCCACTGGCCGGTATCGGCCGTCTGCGTGGCGGCGTTCCAGTCGGCCGGCGCGATGCGCAGCCGAAGGATGTCCAGGCCGAGGCTGCCGGGGCCGGTGCCGAACAGGACGTTCAGGCGATCGTCGGACATCTTGCTGTAGTACCAGGCCGCCGAGCCGCCGAAGCCGCGGATGGTCTGCTTCGCATCGCCAAAGTCGACGGCGGCCGTGGCGGGCGACGGCTGGATGGTCAGCACCGTGCTGGTCGTCGCCGGGTTGTAGTGCGCGCTGTCCGTGGGGACGAACCGGGCCAGGATGATGGCGGTGCCCGCGACGGCCGTCGTGGCAGCGCCCAGGGGCTGGCCGTCCGGGGTCGTGTAGCTCGCCGGATCGGCCCAGCCCTGGACGCCATAGATGCCGTAGGGAGCGGTGGTGATCTGGGCGGGCGTCAGGTCGGTCCCCTGGAGCACGGCGGACGGCCAGTCCCACCGGACCGGAGGCTGCGCCTTGTTCACCGTCAGCTTGCGCACCACGGTCCGCGTCGAGTAGGTCTTCGTGTCCTGCGGGGTGAACTTGACCGACAGCGACTGGACGCCGACCTCGGGCTTGGACCCCGCCGGGGGCGTGTAGGTGAACGTGCCGGCAACGCTTGAGCTCGCGTTCAGCTGGGCCGTGCTGAGGGCGGTGCCCCAATCGATGGGTGCAGGGACAGGCCACGTGATCGGTGGCGAAAGGAGTGCAGGTGCAGGTGCAGGTGCGGGTGCAGGTGCGGGTGCAGGTGCGGGTGCAGGTGCGGATGCAGGTGCGGATGCAGGTGCAGGTGCCGATCCCAACGGCGTATCCGTGCCCGGGTCAGCGCCACCGCCGCAGGCAGACAGCACGAATGTACACAGCACAGCGCTCGCGACGGCGGCGCGTATCGGGAGTGGGCTTGGCAGGTTCATCGTCCGGATTCCGTTGCGTTTTCCGGGCGAGATTGTCTGGGCCGCGACAGAACAATCGATGAACAACGTGCACGCCGTTGGCGCGGCGAGACGCGATGCAACAGAAGGAAATATCTGCGCGATCCCGACGACACCAGGTCGTCTCGCGGGCGGCGAAAAGCAGGCTGGGTGCCCCCCGGCCTCTCAAGGATTGACGATCACCACCGCTCGCGTGCCCTGGCCTTGCACCGAGGCATAGATCCGGATGGTGGCGGGTGCGCCAATCTTCATGCTGTCGATCCGGAACTTGGCGCGGGTCTGGCCTTCCGGAACGGTCACGGTCGGCGGCACGGTGATCGCCCCGAAACCCGCGCTCAGCGTGACCACCGTCCCGCCGCCGGGCGCCGGCTTGAACAGGCTCACCTCGCCGCTCGCGCGGGTGCCGGACTGCATCTGGACGGGGGCCGAGATGGCCTGCAGCGAGCCGAGATCGTCGGGATCGATGCGGAAGATGGTGCCCCGCCCCTTCTTCCCGCCCAGCGCCGCGGTGCCGTAGAGCTTTCCGTCGGCGCCCTCGATGAGCCTGGCATTGGGAATGATGCCGTTGGGGACGTCGGGGTCGAAGGAATGCAGCACCCTCAGGTCTCCGTTCGGGGCGAGGCGGAACACGTCGCCCCCCTGGGGATCCAGCAATCCGCCGTGCTCGGCGGTGCCGTACAGATGCCCGGCGGCCGTCCGGGTGACGGGGAAGAACAGGCCCTTGCCGTCGGCCCCGTCGAAACGGTTGAGGTCGCTGACGAGGCCATCCTTCACCTGGAAGACCGAGCCCGCGCCGATATCGTCGGTGGCGTAGAGCGCGCCGTCCTGGGCCTGGATGGGGCCGCTGTGCGTCTGCCGGTTCGGCAGTTGGGCCACCACCTGGAAGCCGCTGCCGTCGGTCCCGATCTTCCACATCGTGCCCCCGCCGGCGGAGCCACCTTCGCGCGTCGTCCCGTACAGCGCGCCGTCGTTCGCCTGGAGCAGGTAGCCGTTCGGGAAGATCCCGTTCCCGTCCGCCAGCTGGAAGGAATGGAGGTACGTGATCTCGTGGGTCGCGGGGTCGAGCGAGAAAACCGTCCCGAAGCCGAGATGGTCGACGTCGCGGTAGTCCCCACCCAGCTCGGTGGTGCCATACAGCTTGCCGTCGCTGGCGAGGAGCATGCCGGGCTGCGGCCGGGCGCCGTCGCAGCACACGCTGCCATCGCCGAAGCGATGGTGGATCCGGAAATCCTCGCCGGTGGGCCACAGGCTGAACAGCACGCCGCCCCCGCCGCCATCCTGACGCCCGCCCAGCCGCGCCGCGCCATACAGCCGCCCGTCCGGCCCTTCCACCAGCCCGCTGGGGTAGTAGCCGTCGCGGGCCTTGAACACGTGCAGGCGTTGCAGCTGGCCGGTGGCGTCCAGTCGGAACAGGGTGCCGCAGCCGTCCGGCGGCAGGCAGCCGCTGCGGTCGCCGCCGGTGGAGGTCGCGCCATAGAAGTGACCGTCGGAGGCCAGCACCATGCCGGTGGGCGCCGTGCCGTCGTGGCCGTTGAAATGGTGCAGCACCTTCAGCGGGGCGGCCTGGGGACCGGCCCCTGCGAGAGCGAACAGGCCGGCGACAAGCCCGGCGGCCAAGAGACGGACCAGACGATGGCTAGGCATGGGACGCGACTCCTCAGTGGACGATCGACAGAGGCCGGTGCCCCAACCTTGATACATCCGCCCGGCGCTTCGGCACCGGGCGCGTCCCCCTGATGCGGCGCCCCCCTATCTCGAAGGCCCCTGCCTCGCAGGCTGCTTCGCCAGAATCGCCAGCACCCCAACCTGGCGCGGCGGCGCACGACGCCCTTGCGCACCACGAGGAGCCCCCGGCCATGAGCACGTCGCACCTGAAGCTTCATCGACTGGCGCTCGCCGCCGTGGCCGTGGCCTGCGGCTCGGCGCAGGCGGCGAAGATCAACGCCGACCTCGCCGCAGCGGCCGCCCGCGAAGGGCGCGTCGAGGCGCTCATCGTGCTGAAGGACCAGGCGACGCCGGCACAGGCGGCGCTCGATCGCGGCGCGGACTACAAGGCCCGCCGCCGCGCCCTGGTCGATGCGCTGCGCAGCCGGGCCGATGTCCAGCAGGCCGGCTTGCGAAGCTGGCTGCAGGCCCGCGGCATCGAGCACCAGCCCTTCTGGATCGCCAACGTCGTGCACGCCCGGCTCTCGTCCGACGACCTTGCCGCGCTCGCATCGCGCCAGGACATCAGTCGCGTGGAGCCGAACCCGACCATCGCGGTGGCGCTGCCCAAGGGGGGCGCGGGACGCGCGGGCGTGGCCCCGCAAGGGGCCGAGTCCGTCGCCTGGGGCGTGACCAAGATCAACGCGCCCCTGGTCTGGGCGGAGGGTTTCAACGGCCAGGGCGTGACCATCGCCGGCGAGGACACCGGCTACAAGTGGGACCACCCGGCCATCAAGCCGCAGTACCGTGGCTGGAACGGCAGCAGCGCCGACCACAACTACAACTGGCACGATGCCATCCACAGCCCGAACGGCAGCTGCCCCGCCGATTCGCAGCAGCCTTGTGATGACCACGGCCATGGCACCCACACGGCCGGCACCTTCGCCGGCGACGACCACGACACGCACCAGGTCGGCGTCGCGCCCGGGGCCAGGTGGATAGGCTGCCGCAACATGAATGCCGGCGCCGGCACGCCCGCCACCTACATCGAGTGCATGCAGTGGATGCTGGCGCCGACCGACCTGAAGAACCGGAACCCCGATCCGGACAAGGCGCCGGACGTGATCAGCAACTCCTGGACCTGCACCGAAGGCGAAGGCTGCACGGTCGGCAACGAAATCCAGCGGGCCGCGGCCAATCTCATCAGCGGCGGCATCCTGTTCGTCGCCGCCGCCGCCAACGACGGCCCGAACTGCAGCACCATCACCAACCCACCGGCGATCTACTCGGCCTCGTTCACGATAGGTGCGACCGACAGCAGCGACGCGCTGGCCGGCTTCTCCAGCCGCGGCCCGGTGATCGTCAGCCCGCGGCGCGACACGGCGCAGGTCAAGCCGGATGTCTCCGCCCCGGGCGTCAACGTCTTCTCCGCCTGGCCGCCGGCGACCTACACCAGCCTCAGCGGCACCAGCATGGCCACGCCGCACGTCGCCGGCGCCGCCGCCCTGCTGATGTCGGCCGTGCCCGAGCTGAAGGGCCATCCGAACAAGGTGGCGAAGCTGCTGCGCAAGACGGCCCGGACCGACGGCGTCACCGACCCCATCAACCAGACCTGCGGCGGCACCTCTCGCGACACCTGGCCCAACAACATGATCGGCTTCGGCCGCATCGACGTGTATGCGGCCTACCAGGCGGCGCTGAAGACGGCGGCGGAGCTGACGGACGAGCCTTGACGCCACGTCGCCCCGCGGCCTGCCCGCGGGGCGTGCGTTGAAGCGGCGGCGGCCGATGCCGCCTCACGGTTGAGGGACGCTCTCCAGGCATCGCCGCAAGCGCTCGTCGCCTCCCCAGGCCTCGAAGGCCGCGCGGGCCGCCGTGGCCAGGTCGTTTGCCCGGGCCTGGTCGAAGGCGACCGGCGGCCCGCCGAAGAACACCCACAGCACCGACTTGCCGTCGACCTGCCCGGCATACCGGTTGGCCAGCGTGATGTCGTCCGTCACCGCCAAGCCCGCCGCCTGGCGAGCAAGCGCAGGGCTGCCTTCGCCGATGCGCGGGCCGCCGTCGCCGACGACGAAGGGCACGGCCAGCTTCTTGTCGCGCCGGATCGCCACGCCGAAGCTGCCCATGGCGACCCCGGCCTTGACCAGTCCTCCCGGGACCACCGCGGAGGCCACGCGCAGTGGATTCACGTAGCGCCGCTGATCCGCCACGTCGGTGATGGACTTGTCGACCAGCGACGTCGGCGAGACGTAGAAGCCCGAGCCATCGCGCTGCAGCACGGGCTTGATGCCGGCGATCTTCTGGCCTCCCATCCTGGCTTCGCCGTCGGCCACGATGCCGTACCAGCGCACCACGCCGACCGACGGGTCGGCCCAGCCGGCCGCCTCGATGCGGGCCAGGTCGGTCATGAACCGGCCGGTGCACGTGGCCCCGGAGGAGGAGCCGTGGTAGCGGCTGCCGTCGGGCAGCACCACCTCGCCGCCGACGCACAGGTGCAGCACGGCACCCGCCTGCCGGTTCTGCCGGTGGTAGGCGCGGGCATAGCCATCGATGTTGATGTTCATGCCCGACCACGCGGCGAATCCACCTTCGGCCAGCCGCCACCCCTGCACGCCTGCGCCCCCTATGCCCGCCTGGGCCGAGGCGGCGCAGTCGGCACTGGCCATGGCCGAGCTCGCCAGCAGGAGCGACACCACGGCGATCAGGCCTGGCCATCGGCGAAAGGTCGAAAGGTGCTGCATGGTGCTTCTTTCCGTCAACCGGTGGTGCGCATGCTGCGCCCACTTGCGGTCACTTCCAAGCCTTTTGCCGTTCGCGTGGAACGCACCGGAGCCTGTGGAAGCCCTTTCGGACAGGGCCCTTCGACAGGCTCAGGGTGAACGGAGAAAAGGGTTCCGCTATTCCACCCTCCGTTGGGACCGAGCGCGACATCTGCATTCGGGACATGCGCGACATCTGCATTCGGGGCATGCGCGAGATCTGCATTCGGGGCATGCGCGAGATCTGCATTCGGCGCATGCGCGAGATCCACGTTCGGGCTGAGCACCACAGTCCGTTCGGGCTGAGCTTGTCGAAGCCCTGCGCACCCAGGCCCCTCGACCGGCCCAGGGTGAACGGACAGGCGAGATCCCGTGCCTCACCGCCACGTCGGGAAGGCAGCACCACCCTCCCGTTCGGGCTGAGCCTGTCGAAGCCCCTTGGACAGAAGCCCTCATGCCTTGAGGTTGAACGGCATCTCGCGCAAGGGCTTGCCGGTGAGCCTGACGATCGCATTCGCGAAGGCCGGCGCCAGCGGAGGCAGGCCGGGCTCGCCCATGCCCGTCGGCGCGTCGGCGCTGGGCACGATGTGGACGGCGATCCGAGGCATGTCCGGGATGCGCGGCACGGCGTAGTCGTAGAAGTTGTGCTGCTCGACCAGGCCGTCCTTCAGCGTGATGGCGGCACCGGGCAGGCACATGCCCAGGCCCATCACCGCCGCACCCTGCACCTGCGCCTCCACCGTCCGCGGGTTGACGGCAAAGTTGCAATGCACGCCAGCCGTCACCTCGTGCAGCACGGGCTTGCCATCCTTCACCGAAGCCTCCACCACATAGGCGACGACGGTGTTGAAGGACTCGTGCACCGCCACGCCCCAGGCGCGGCCGGCGGCGAGCTTCTTCTTGCCGTAGCCGCTCTTGTCGACGGCCAGTTGCAGCGCCGCCTTGTGGCGCGGATGCTCGCTGCCGATGAGCTTCATGCGGTAGGCGACCGGATCCTGCTTCGTCTGCCGCGCGATCTCGTCGACCAGCGTTTCCATCACGTAGGCCGTGTGCGTGGAGCCCACGCTACGCCACCAGAGCACCGGCACGTTGAGCTTGGGGTGATGCACGGTGAGCCGCATGGGCACGTCATAGGGCTCCTTCATGCCCTCGACCGCGGTGGCGTCGATGCCGTCCTTGACCATCATCGGCTCGAAGGGCGTGCCGCCCAGGATGGACTGGCCGACGATGACGTGGTCCCAGGCCAGCACGCGGCCCTGGTCGTCGAAGCCGATGCGGGCGCTGTGCAGGTGCATGGGGCGGTAGTAGCCGCCCTGGATGTCGTCCTCGCGGCTCCACAGCGTGCGGATGGGCACGGCGATGCCCGCGGCCTGCGCCGCCTTCGCGACCTGGCAGGCCTCGACGGTGTAGTCGCTGGTGGCGATGGCCCGCCGCCCGAAGCCGCCGCCGGCCATCTGCACATGCACCTGCACGTTCTGCGGCTGCAGCCCCAGCACCTTGGAAGCCGCCAGGCCATCGAGCCCCGGCATCTGCGAGCCCATCCACAGCTCGGCCTTGTCGCCCTGGACATGCACGGTGCAGTTCAGCGGCTCCATCGGCGCATGCGCCAGGTAGGGGAAGACGAATTCCGCCTCGATGCGGTGCGGCGCCTTGTCCAGGCCAGACACGTCCGCATCGAACTTGCGTGCGCCGGGTTGGCCGACGAGCGCGCGGTACTGGGCCAGCTGCTTCGCACTGTCGACCTTCTCGACCGCGGCCAGGTCCCACTCGGCCTTGAGCGCATCGCGCCCCTGCTTGGCGGGCCAGTAGCCCTCGGCCACGATGGCCACGCCTTCGCCGCCGCGGTCGACCGGCACGCGCAGCACGGCCTTCACGCCGGGGATGGCCTTGGCCGCGCTGTCGTCGACCGACTTCAGCTTGGCGCCGAACACCGGCGGCCGCGCCACCACCGCAGTCAGCATGCCGGGCAGGCGCGTGTCTATGCCGTAGGCCTGGCGGCCGCTGCTCTTGGCCGGCGCGTCGATGCGGGTGGTGGGATGGCCGATGAGGCGGAAGTCCTTCGGGTCCTTCAGCGCCACCGTCTCGGGCACCGGCAACGCCATCGCAGCTTCGGCCAGCTCGCCGTAGCCGAGCTGCTGGCCGCCGGGGCCGATGACCATGCCGTTGCGCGTCTTCAGCGTGGACGCATCGACCTTCCAGCGCTGGGCGGCCGCGGCCACCAGCATTGCGCGCGACCTGGCCCCGAGCTCGCGGTACTGGGTGTAGCTGTGCGCTATGGAGCCGGAGCCGCCGGTCAGGTGCATGCCGAACACCGGGTCGACGTAGGCCGGATCGTTGCTGCCGTGGGTGCTGCGGACCTTGGACCAATCCGCATCGAGCTCCTCGGCCAGGATCATCGGCAGCGCGGTCTGCACGCCCTGGCCGAAGTCGAGCCGGTTGATGGTCACGGTGACCGTACCGTCGCGCGCGATCTGCACGAAGGCCGAAGGCTGCTGGAAGGGCTTCAGGCCGGCGGGCGCGGCCGGCGCTGCCGCGCCTTGCGCCGCGGCCCCCAGCGGGAAGGCGCCGAGGGCGAAACCGCCGCTGGCGGCGGCCGCGCCGAGCTTGAGGAAACTGCGGCGGGCGATGCCGGGGGTTGGCGCGCCGGCTTCACGCTCGAAGATGGCGCGCAGGGCCTTGGGCAGTTCGGCCGCGGCGAGGGTGGATTCGAAGTTCATGGTTCTTTCCTCCTGCGGCTTCAGGCGATGGCCCGGGCGGCGTCGCTCACGGCCGCACGGATGCGGGCATAGGTGCCGCAGCGGCAGATGTTGCCGGCCATGGCGGCGTCGATCTCGGCCTCGGTGGGCTTCTTGCCCTTGGGCAGCGACTTCAGGAAGGCGGTGGCCGACATGATCTGCCCGCTCTGGCAGTAGCCGCACTGCGCCACGTCGTGCTTCACCCAGGCCTCGTGCACCGCGCGGCCGACCTTGTCGTGGCCGTCGGTGACGTACTCGATGGTGCTCACCTTGCGGCCCGCGGCGGCGGAGATGGGCGTCACGCAGGAGCGGGTGGCCGCACCGTCGAGATGCACGGTGCACGCGCCGCACTGGGCCGCGCCGCAGCCGAACTTCGTGCCTTGCAGCCCGAGCGAGTCGCGCAGGGCCCACAGCACCGGCGTGGCGGGGTCGATGTCGAGCCGCTCGTCGCGGCCGTTGACGTTCAGGGTGGTGGTCATGGTGGGTCCTCCTGAGGGCTGGTGATCCGTCGCGGGGCAGTGTCGGTCGGCAGGGCTTGGGGCGTTAGCCTGAAGCTGCGAGTTGTTTGCCTGATCGTCCGGGGCGTGGGAGCGATCGGCAACAAGGCGTAGACCGCTGGACTAGGATGGCGCCTTCCTTCGAAGGAGACCCGATGCTGCAGCGAGTCAGCGACCCGCCGGCCGACGCCGCGCGCATGGAGGGCGCCCGCCGCGCGCTCGCCGAGGCCATCGTCCGCCTCGCACCCGATGGCGAACCGCGCCGCCCGCAGGCGCTGCCGTCATTGCTGATGATCCGCAGCAGCAGCCGCAGCGGCCCGGTCTGCGGCATGTACGAGCCGGGTGTCGCGCTCATCGTGCAGGGCCGCAAGGAGGTGCTGCTGGGATCCGACCGCATCATCTACGGCCCGCACGACGTGCTGATGAGCGCCCTGAATCTCCCCGCGGTGGCGCAGGTGCTCGATGCCAGTCCCGAGCGGCCCTACCTGGCCTTGATGCTGCGGCTGGATCCGCACGAGATCGCCCGCCTGATGGTCGACGGCCACGTGCCGCCGCCGAAGCCCCAGGCCCACGCCCGCGCGATGGGCACCAGTGGCCTGACCTGGCCCTTGCTGAACGCCTTCCAGCGCCTGGTGGAGCTGCTCGACGAGCCCGAGTCGGCGGCCGCACTCGCCCCACTGATCCAGCGCGAAATCCTCTATCGCCTGCTGACCAGCGAACATGGCGAACGCCTGCGCCAGATCGGCACTGCGGGCACCCAGAGCCACCACATCGGCCGGGCGATCGACTGGCTGCAGACCCACTTCGCGCAGCCGCTGCGCGTGGAGGACCTGGCGAGCCATGCGCGCATGAGCGTCTCGACCTTCCACCACCACTTCCGCGCCCTCACCGCGATGAGCCCGCTGCAGTACCAGAAGTGGCTGCGCCTGAACGAGGCTCGGCGCCTGATGCTGGCCGAGCGGCTGGACGCCTCCACCGCCGCCTTCCGCGTCGGCTACGAGAGTGCCTCGCAGTTCAGCCGCGAGTACAGCCGACAGTTCGGCGCGCCGCCGATGCGGGACATCGCCGGCCTGCGGCGCGAGCCGCAGCCGGTGGCGGAGGCCTGATGACGAGCCGGATCGCCTTCACGCTCGTCGTGCTCGCCGGCCTGGCCAGCTGCGCCACCGAGACTTCCGTGCCCGCGCCGCCCGCCGCTGCGAGCGCAGCCGCAGCCGGCTCCGAAGACGGCCCGCAGCGCCGCTTCGCCGACTGGGTGGCCGCCCTGCGCGAGAGCGCCCGCGCCGCGGGCATCGACGAGGCCACCCTGCACCTGGCGCTCGACGACGTGCACTACCTGCCGCAGCTCATCGAGCGCGACCGCGCCCAGCCCGAGTTCACGCGCACGCCCTGGGCCTACCTCGACAGCGCCGTGTCGGCGCCGCGCATCACGCTGGGCCAGGACAAGCTCGCGCAGGTCCGCGAAGAAGCCGCCGCCGCCGCGGCGCGCCATGGCGTCCCGCCGTCCATCGTGGTGGCCATCTGGGGCATCGAGAGCAACTACGGCAGCCAGTACGGCGACATCCCGACCATCGACGCGCTGGCCACACTCGGCTTCGAGGGACGGCGCGAGAAATGGGCACGCGGCGAGCTGATCGCGGCGATGAAGATCCTGCAAGGCGGCGACATCGGGCGCGAGCGCATGGTCGGCTCCTGGGCCGGTGCGATGGGGCAGACGCAATTCCTGCCCTCGGTCTTCCTGGCGTATGCGGTCGATGCCGATGGCGACGGCAGGCGCGACATCTGGGGCAGCATGGCCGACGTCGTCTCGTCGACCGCCAACTTCCTCGCCCGGTCGGGCTGGCGTGCCGGCGAGCCGTGGGGCGTCGAGGTGCAGCTGCCGCCGGGCTTCGACGTCGGCCGGGCCGATGGCATGCTGCGGCAGCCCGCCGCGCAGTGGGCGGCCGAGGGCGTGCGGGCCATGGGCGATGCCACGCTGCCCGAGATCGCCGACGGCGCCATCCTGCTGCCGGCCGGCGCCCGCGGGCCGGCCTTCCTCGTCGGGGCCAACTTCCGCACCCTGCTGCGCTACAACAACTCGGTGAACTACGCGCTGGCGGTGGGCGTGCTTTCGCAAAGGCTCGAAGGCGGCCCCGGCGTGCAGGCCGCGTGGCCGCGCGAGCTGCCGCCGATCTCGCGCACCCAGGTCCTGCAGATGCAGGAGACCCTCGCCCGGCGCGGCTTCGACAGCGGCCCGGCCGACGGGGTGATGGGCCCGGCGACGCGCGATGCCTTGCGCCGTTACCAGCGCAGCGCCGGCCTGCCGCCGGACGGCTATCCCACGCCGGAGCTGATGGACCGCCTGCTGGAGCCCGGCGATTCGCCCCCGCGTTGAGGCTCAGGGCGCGTCCGCCGCGATCGCCTTGTTCAAGCGCTCGATCAGCTCGTCCGGCGTGGCCTTGCTGCAAAGGATGTGGCGGCGCTCGCCGGGCGGCAGGTCGGCGAAGCGGACCACCTTCAACGGATAGGGCAGGCGGGCCTCGTGCTCGGCCTGCTCGAGCAGGTAGCTCGCCTCCTCTTCCGCCGCGAACATCAGGCTGGCGCGATGGGCGGCGATCATGTTGGCCATCGCCAGGTTCTCGGCACTGGTCACCACCCGCTCCGGCCGGATCTGCAGCAGCAGCTGGTCGATCACCGCGCCGTAGGAGAAGCCATCCTTGATCAGGACGCTCGTGCCGGGCTGGCGCAGCGTCCCGGCCAGAGTCTCGGCCGGCAGGTAATCGGTGCGGGCCAGCGCCACGGTCGGCCGGTCCCGGTAGATGGGCTGCGTGAACTTGAAATGATGCTCCCGCTCGGCGTTCCTCAACCAGCCCACGGCACAGGCCGGGTGGACGCTGTCCTTCAGCGTGACGAGCTGGCGCATCGTGGGCAGCGAGACCCATCGGAAGCGGATGCCTGCGGCCCTGAAGGCCTGGGCCGCCGGCGTCGCGGTGAGCCCGGCCACCTCGTCGCCGCCCGGCGACGCGACCATGTACGGCGGACGATCGAACCAGTACAGCTCGATGGGCTCGGCCGCCTGGGCAGGCGCCACGGCTGCCAGCGTCCAGGCGAGCCAGCTGCGCATGAGGCTCACACCCCGGGATGCAGCGGGCGCGGCGGCATCAGCAACGCGCCCTGCTCGCCCGGGATCTTGTCGAAGCCGCCCTGGGACCAGCGCTCGGCCGCCTGCTCGATCAGCGCCCGGTCGCTGGCGACGAAGTTCCACCAGATCACCCGCGGCGGCAAGGCCATGCCGCCGACGACCACCACCCGCGTGGCCAGCGCGGAGCGCAGCGTGGCGCCTTCGGCCCCTTCGACCAGTGCCATCTCGCCTTCGGGCAGCACCTCGCCGTCGAGCTCCATGCATTCGAGCGGGCTGTACACAGCCATTTCGTCGGCCAGGCGCGGCAGCGTCCAGGGCAGGCCTGCCGGCAACTCGATGTCGAGGTAGAGCGTGGGCGAGGAGGTGGCCACCGGGGACTCGACGCCGAAGGCCCGGCCCAGCAGCACGCGCACCGTCGCGCCGTCGAGTTCCAGCTGCGGTATGGCCTCGGCCGCGACGTGCTGGAACGAAGGTTCGGCCTGCTCCGCCTCGTCGGGCAGCGCGACCCAAAGCTGCAAGCCGTGCATCCTTCGTGGCTGCCCGCGTTTCGCATCAGGCGTGCGCTCGCTGTGGACGATGCCGCGCCCGGCGGTCATCCAGTTCACCGCGCCGGGTCGGATCTCCTGTACCGTGCCCAGGCTGTCGCGGTGCATGAAAGCGCCCTCGAAAAGGTAGGTGACCGTGGCCAGCCCGATGTGCGGGTGCGGGCCGATGTCGGTGTCGGCCTCGGCCGGCAGCGTCACCGGCCCGAAGTGGTCGAAGAAGACGAAGGGCCCTACCGATCGGCGGGCCGCCACCGGCAAGGCGCGCCGGACCTGCAAGCCACCGGCCAGGTCGGTCACGCGGGGTGTCCATCGTTGCATGCTGTGCCCCTTGCTCTAGCACGCCCTGCGCGATGTCGGGCGCGGGGCAAAGAGTAGCCGATCAGCGTGAGGCTCCGGCACCCGGTCGATGAGCCCCTGCAGGCGCCCGCGCGATGGCGGTTCAGCGCACGAAGCGGTAGCCGACCCCGGCCTCGGTGACGAGGTGGCGCGGCAACGAGGGATCGGCCTCGATCTTCTTGCGCAGGTTGGCCATGTGCACCCGCACGTAGTGGGTGTCCTCGGCGTGGCCGGGCCCCCAGACGGCCTTGAGCAGCTGGCGGTGGGTGATCACCCGGTCGGGCTGCGCCGCGAGATGCGTGAGCAATCGGTACTCGATGGGCGTGAGGTGCAGCACCTCGCCGGCGCGTTCGACGTGGCGGCGCGCCAGATCGACGCGCACCTCGCCGAAGGCCACCACGGACTCGCCCGCTGGTGTTTGCTGCGCATGCCGGCGCAGTTGCGCTCGCACGCGAGCCAGCAACTCGGCGGCGCCGAAAGGCTTGACGAGGTAATCGTCGGCACCGGCGTCCAGCGCCTGGACCTTGTCGGCCTCGGCCGAGCGGGCCGACAGCACGATCACCGGGATCGAGGACCAGCCGCGCAGGCCGCGGATCACGTCGACGCCGTCGCCATCGGGCAGGCCGAGGTCCAGCACCAGCAGGTCCGGCCGGCGGGTGCCGGCCTCGATCAGCGCGCGCTGCACGCCCTCGGCCTCGAAGACCTCGTGGCCCTCGCTCTCCAGGGCCAGGCGAACGAAGCGCCGGATGTCCGCCTCGTCCTCGACGACCAGCACGCGCATCGGATGCTCGTTCATGCCTTGCTCGATTCCTCCAGGGCCTGCAGGGACCCGTCGTCGCTCGGCGGCTCGCCGCGCGGCAGCACGATGGTGAAGCGGGCACCGCTGCCGCCGTCCGGATCGTGCCGGGTCTCGCCGCGGATGCCGCCCCCATGGGCCTGCAGGATGGCGCGGCAGATCGCCAGGCCCAGGCCGACGCCGGGCGTGGCGCTTTCCTTGCGGCCGCGCTCGAACTTCTCGAAGATGGCCTCCTCGCGGCCACGCGGCAGGCCCGGGCCGTGGTCTTCGACGTGCACCAGCACGTGGTCGGTGTCGGCCAATGCACTGATCTCCAGGGGCGAGCCGGCCGGGGTGTACTTGGCGGCGTTCTCCAGCAGGTTGACGAAGACGCGCTCGATCAGCGTCGCGTCCAGGTGCAGCAGCGGCAGGTCGTCGGCCAGCTTCACCCGCACCGGCCGGCCGGCCAGCGCCGGGCCCATGGCGGCGAGCGCACTGCCGATCACCTCCTCCAGCGGCTGCCACTGGCGGTTGAGCTGCACCGCGCCCGCCTCCAGCCGCGCCATGTCCAGCAGGTTGGCCACCAGCGCGTTCATCCGCAAGGCCGACTGGCGCATGGCGGCGGCCATCTCCAGCTGCGCCTCGGGCAGCGCCGGCCTCGACAGGACCAGCGAGTCGGCCAGGCCCACCATCGCCGCCAGCGGCGTGCGCAGGTCGTGCGAGATGGCCGACAGCAGCGAGTTGCGCAGGCGCTCGGATTCCATCTGCAGCGTGCTCTGCTGCGCGACATCGATGTAGTGGATGCGCTCCAGCGAAATGGCGATCAGCGAGGCGCAGGTGTCGAGCACGCGGCGCTGCTCGGGCCCCCACAGGCGTGGGCCGCCGGCGGCGGCGTTCGGCTCGATGGCGAGCACGCCGCGCAAACGCATCGGTGCCTTCAGCGGCAGCACCAGGCAGCCGCTGGCGGGCAGCGTGTCGGTGCCCCGGCCGGCCGGCTCGCCGCGGTCGAAGGCCCACTGGGCCACCCCCATGTCGACGGCCGCGGTGGCGCCGGGCGCGAGCTGCAGGCGGTCGTGCCCATCGGCCACCAGCAGGGCGCTCCTGGCGCTGAACTCGGCGTCGAGGAAGCGCGCGCCGATCTCCGCCACCTGGTCGCTCAGCAAGGCACCGCAGAGGTCGCGCGACATCTCGTACAGGCCGCGCACCCGGTGCTCGCGCTGGGTCGCGGCTTCGGCCTGCACCTTCAGGCCGGCCGTGAGCTGGCCCACGACCAGCGCCACCACCAGCATCACGCCGAAGGTGACCAGGTACTGCACATCGCTGACCGCGAAGCTGAAGCGCGGCGGAACGAAGAAGAAGTCGAACAGGCCCACGCCCACGAAGGCCGCCAGCACCGCCGGACCGCGGCCCCAGACCAACGCGATGCCGATCACCGCCAGCAGGAACAGCATCACGATGTTGGTCAGCTCCAGCACGCCCAGCAGCGGCGTGGCGACCAGCGCGATCACGGCGCACACGGCGACCGCCGCAGCGTAGCCGCGCCAGTCATGGTCGACCTCGGCGGTGCGCACTTCATCCGCGCCCGGCCGCGGGGCGCCGGCGGCCGGCAGGGCGACCTGCAACACGTCGAGGTCGTCGGCCCGCGCCGCCACCTGGTCGGCCAGCGAGCGCTGCCAGGGCCAGTGCGACGCCCGCGCCATGCGGCCCATCACCATCCGGGCCAGGTTGTGCTCGCGGGCGTATCGCACCAGGGCCGTGCCGGCATCGGGCGCGGCCAGCGTGGCGGTGGTGGCGCCGAGTTCATGGGCGAGCTTGAGCACCCGCAGCACGTGCTCGCGCCCCGCCTCCGTCAGCCTTTGCTCGGCCGGCGTCTCCACATGCACCGCATGCCAGGCGACGTCGAGCTGGGACGCCAGGCGCGCGCAGGCGCGAACCACCTTTTCGGCGTGCTCGCCGGACCCGACGCAAGCCAGCAGCGCCTCGCGGGTGGCCCACACCCGGGAGGTGGCGCTCTGGCGGCGGTAGGCCTGCATCTCGTCGTCGACCCGGTCGGCGGTGCGGCGCAGTGCCAGCTCGCGCAATGCCAGGAGGTTGCCTTTGCGGAAGAAGTTCTTCGCCGCCCGTTCCGCCTGCTGCGGCAGGTAGACCTTGCCCGCGGCGAGACGCTGCAGCAGCTCGTCCGGCGGCAGGTCGACCACCACCACCTCGTCGGCCTCGTCGAAGATGCGGTCGGGCACCGTCTCCCAGACGCGGATGCCGGTGATGCCGCTGACGATGTCGTTCAGGCTCTCCAGGTGCTGCACGTTCATCGTCGACCAGACGTCGATGCCGGCGTCCAGCAGCTCCTGCACGTCCTGCCAGCGCTTGGGGTGGCGGGAGCCGGGCGCGTTGCTGTGCGCCAGCTCGTCCAGCAGGACCAGCGGATGGGCTTGCTCGCGCGCCCAGGCCAGTGCGGCGTCGAGGTCGAACTCCTGCAGCGTGCGATCGCGGTAGGGCACGGCCCGGCGCGGCAGCAGCGGCAGGTCGCGCGCCAGGGCCTCGGTCTCGCTGCGGCCGTGCGTCTCGACCAGGCCGACGATGAGGGCCGCGCCGGCCGATTGCGCTGATCGCGCCGCCAGCAGCATCGCGTAGGTCTTGCCCACGCCGGCCGAAGCGCCGAAAAAGATCTTCAGCCTGCCGCGGGCCTCGCGAGCCTCCTCGGCCCTCACGCGCTGCAACAACGCGTCGGGGTCGGGGCGATCTGCAATCACAACCACCCCGCCTTGCGAAAACGCCAGAACAGGAATCCGCCGGCCCCGGCGATGAGGCCCAGCGCCAGCGGATAGCCGTAGGCCCACTTCAGCTCGGGCATGTGCTCGAAGTTCATGCCCCAGATGCCCGCCAGCGCGGTGGACACCGCGAAGATCGCCGCCCAGGCGGCCAGGCGCTTGGTGGTCTCGGACTCCTCGATCGTCACCAGCGACAGGTTGACCTGGATCGCCGTGCCTATGGTGTCCCGGATGCCGTCGATGGCGCCGTTGATGCGGGCCAGGTGATCGTGCACATCGCGGAAGTACTCCTGGCTGGCGACGCACACCTCGGGCACGCGGCCGCCGTGCAGCTTGGCCGCGGCCTCCAGCAAGGGCGCGACCGCATGGCGCAGCACGGTGGCGCGGCGCTTGAGCGCATACAGCCGCTCGATGTTCCAGCGGGCCGCGTTGTGCACGAAGATCTGGGATTCGATCTCGTCCAGCTCGGTCTCGATGCCGTCCAGCAGCGGGAAGTAGCGATCCACCACGGCATCCATCAGGGCGTAGAACACGAAGCCGGCGCCATGGCGCAACAGCTGCGGCTCGCGTTCGCAGCGTTCCCGCACGCCCAGGAAATGCTGGCTGCTGCGGTTGCGCACCGACAGCACGAAGTTGCGGCCGACGAAGACATCGACCTCGCCGACGCGCAGCTCGCCGCCCTCGAACTCCAGCAGGTGCATCACCATGAAGAGCGTGTCGCCGAACTCCTCCAGCTTGGGCCGCTGATGGCCGTGGCGCGCATCCTCGACGGCGAGCTCGTGCAGGCCGAACTCCACCTGCATCTGCGCGAGCTCTTCGTCGGTGGCATCGCGCAGCGCCACCCAGACGAAGCAGCCGGTGCGTTGCAGGTAGTCGCTGATCTCCTCGACGCCCAGGTCGGCGACGCGGCGGCCATCCTGGTAGGCGACACAGTTGATCAGCATGGGCGGGCAGCACCGGACATCGGCCGCTCATCTTCGCACGGCGCCATGCCGGCGAGGCCCCGGCCGGCGGCTCGGCATGAAGGGGGATAGAACGAGCCGGTGACGATCACGGCCGGGCGGGCAAAGCGTCCAGCGCCAGGTTCAACTCGAGCACGTTGACCCGCGGCTCGCCGAGGAAGCCGAGCCAGGGCGTCCGGGTGTTCTGGTCTATCAGCTGGCGCACCTGCGCTACGGAAAGCCCACGCACGCGGGCCACCCGCGCCGCCTGGTAGTCGGCCGCGGCGCGGCTCATCTCCGGGTCCAGGCCGCTGCCGGAGGCGGTGACGAGGTCGATCGGCACCGGCGCCGTGTTGCCCGGGTCGGCCGCGCGAAGCGCCTCGATGCGCGCCTTCACCGCGTCATGCAGCGCCGGGTTGCTCGGGCCGAGGTTGCTGCCCGTCGAAGCGCCGGCGTTGTAGGCCATGGGCGCGGTGGCCGACGGGCGGCCCCAGAAGTGCCGGGGGTCGCCGAAGGCCTGGCCGATCAGCGACGACCCGATGACCTGGCCGCCGGCGTCGCGCACGAGGCTGCCGTTGGCCTGGTCGGGGAACACGGCCTGCGCCACGCCGGTGGTGAGCAGCGGATAGGCCAGGCCCGTGATGAGCGACAACACGACGAACAGCGTGACGGCCGGCCGCAGCAGGCCCTCCAGGGGCGTGGATTCGGCCGAGGCCTCGGCCTGGGCGAGGGAGGTGAGGGAGGTACGCATGGATGACTCCTGGATGAAGCCGCGTCAGGCCAAATGCAGCGCGACCAGCAGCGCGTCGATCAGCTTGATGCCGATGAAGGGCACGATCACGCCGCCCAGGCCATAGACAGCCAGGTTGCGGCGCAGCAGCACCGCCGCCCCGACGGCGCGGTAGGGCACGCCCTTCAGGGCCAACGGGATCAGCGCGACGATGATCAGCGCGTTGAAGATCACTGCCGAAAGAATGGCCGAGGCCGGGCTGGCGAGCTTCATCACGTTCAGCGCCTGCAACTGAGGGAAGGTGGTGACGAAGGCCGCCGGGATGATGGCGAAGTACTTGGCGACGTCGTTGGCGATCGAGAAGGTGGTCAAGGACCCGCGCGTCATCAGCATCTGCTTGCCGGTCTCGACGATCTCGATCAGCTTGGTCGGGTTGGAGTCGAGGTCGACCATGTTGCCGGCCTCCTTCGCCGCCTGGGTGCCGGTGTTCATCGCCACCGCCACGTCGGCCTGGGCCAGGGCCGGCGCGTCGTTGGTGCCGTCGCCCGTCATCGCGACCAGGCGACCCGCCGCCTGGTGATCGCGGATGAGCTTGAGCTTGGCCTCGGGCGTTGCCTCGGCGAGGAAATCGTCGACCCCCGCCTCGGCGGCGATCGCGGCCGCGGTCAGGCGGTTGTCGCCGGTCACCATCACCGTCTTGATGCCCATGCGGCGCAGCTCGGCGAAGCGCTCCTTGATGCCGCCTTTCACGATGTCCTTCAGCTCGATCACGCCGAGCACGCGGGCGCCGTCGGCCACCACCAGCGGCGTGGAGCCGCGGCGCGCGACGTCGTCGACCTGGGCCTGCAGCGCCGCGGGGAAGACACCGCCGAGCACCTCGACGTGCCTGCGCACGGCGTCGGACGCGCCCTTGCGCACCTGGCGTGCGGCCTGGACGCCCATGGCGGGCAGGTCGACACCGCTCATGCGCGTCTGGGCCGAGAAGTGGATGAAGTGCGCCTGGATCGCGGCCAGGTCACGCTCGCGCAGCTTGAACTTCTGCTTGGCCAGCACCACGATGCTGCGGCCCTCGGGCGTCTCGTCGGCCAGCGAGGCGAGCTGTGCGGCGTCCGCCAGCTCGGCCTCCTTCACGCCCGGCGCGGGCAGGAAGGCCGCGGCCTGCCGGTTGCCCAGCGTGATGGTGCCGGTCTTGTCCAGCAGCAGCACGTCCACGTCACCCGCGGCCTCCACCGCGCGGCCGGAGGTGGCGATGACGTTGGCCTGCATCATGCGGCTCATGCCCGCGACCCCGATCGCCGACAGCAGCCCGGCGATGGTGGTAGGAATCAGGCACACCAGCAGCGCGATCAGCACCAGCAGGCTCACCGGCTGGCCGGCCCCCGCGGCCTCGACGCTGAAGCGCGACATCGGCATCAGCGTCACCACCACGCCGAGGAACACGATGGTCAGCGCGACCAGCAGGATGGTCAGCGCGATCTCGTTGGGCGTCTTCTGCCGCTTGGCGTTCTCGACCATGGCGATCATGCGGTCGACGAAGGTCTCGCCGGGGTTCACGGCGACACGCGCGACGATCCAGTCCGACAGCACCCGCGTGCCGCCCGTGATGGCGGAGAAGTCGCCGCCAGACTCGCGGATGACCGGGGCCGATTCGCCGGTGATGGCGCTCTCGTCGACCGAGGCCACGCCTTCGATCACCTCGCCGTCGGCCGGGATGACGTCGCCCGCCTCGACCAGCACCACGTCGCCCTTGCGCAGGCCGTCGGCCTCCAGCGGGAGCCACTTGATGTCCTGGCGCGGCCGGCCGGGAGTGAAGCTCTCCAGCTTCTTGGCCCAGGTCTTGCGCTTCAGGCCTCGCAGGCTCGCGGCCTGCGCCTTGCTGCGGCCCTCGGCCAGCGCCTCGGCGAAGTTGGCGAACAGCACGGTGAACCACAGCCAGGTCGTCACCCCGAGGGTGAAGGCATCCGGCGTTCGCAGCGACAGCAGCGTGGTGAAGATGCTGCCGACATAGACGACGAACATCACCGGGTTGCGCCACTGCACCTGGGGCGCGAGCTTCTTGAAGGAGTCGACCAGCGCCGGCTTGAGCAGCACGGGGTCGAACAGGGGCAATTGCTTCTTGCTCATGGCATCACTTCCACAGCATCAGGTGCTCGACCACCGGGCCCAGGGCCAGCGCCGGCACGTAGTTCAGCAGGCCGACCAGCAGCACCGTGCCGATCAGCAGCACGATGAACAGCGGCCCATGGGTGGGCAGCGTGCCCTCGGTGACGGCCAGGCGCTTCTTCGCGGCCAGCGAGCCGGCGATGGCCAGCACCGGCACGATCACGCCGAAGCGGCCGAGCCACATCGCGATGGCGAGCATGACGTTGTAGAAGGGCGTGTTGGCCGAGAGGCCACCGAAGGCCGAGCCGTTGTTGTTGGCCGCCGACGAGAAGGCGTAGAGGATCTCCGAGAAGCCGTGCGCCCCAGGGTTGGCCACCGCCACCTTGCCTGCCTCCACCGACACCGCAACGGCCGTGCCGCCCAGGACGAGCAGCGGCGTCACGAGGATCGCGATCGAGACCATCTTCATCTCGAAGGATTCGATCTTCTTGCCCAGGTACTCCGGCGTGCGGCCGATCATCAGGCCGGCGATGAAGACGGCCATGATGGCGAAGACCAGCATGCCGTACAGGCCCGAGCCCACGCCGCCGAAGACCACTTCGCCCAGCTGGATGAGCACCAGCGGCACCGCCCCGCCCAGCGGCGTGAACGAGTCGTGCATGCCGTTGACGGCCCCGCACGAGGCCGCCGTGGTGATGGCGGCGAACAGGCCCGTGGCGCCGATGCCGAAGCGAGCCTCCTTGCCCTCCATGTTGCCGCCGGGCTGCGTGGCGCTGGCGACCTGGTCGGCGCCGAGAGCGGCGAGCGCCGGGTTGCCCTGCTGCTCGAAGCTCATCACGGCGACGGCCATCACGAGGAACATCGCCAGCATCGCGGCGATCACCGCCACGCCCTGGCGCTGGTCGCCCACCATGCGGCCGAAGACGAAGCACAGCGCCGCGGGGATGGCGAAGATGCTCAGCATCTGAAGCAGGTTCGACAGCGGCGTCGGGTTCTCATAGGGATGAGCCGAATTGGCGTTCAGGATGCCGCCGCCGTTGGTGCCCACCATCTTGATCGCCAGCTGCGAGGCCAGCGGAGCCATGGCCAGCGTCTGGGTGTGGCCGGATCCGTGCGTCATCACCGGCTGGCCCTGGTTGTCCTTGACGGGCTGGCCTTCGGCGTCGAGCACGGGCTCGTCCCAGCTTTGGGTCTCGACGGTCCTGGCCTCGACGTAGGCGCCCAGGCTCTGGATCGACCCCTGCTGCACCAGCACCAGCGCCAGGACGAACGAGATGGGCAGCAGCACCCACAGCGTGACGCGCGTGAGATCGGCCCAGACGTTGCCGATGGCATGCGCCGAGTGGCGCGCGAAGCCGCGCACCAGCGCGATGACCACCACGATGCCGGTGGCGGCGGAAAGGAAGTTCTGCACCGCCAGGCCCAGCATCTGGACCAGGTAGCTCATCGTCGCCTCGCCGCTGTAGCCCTGCCAGTTGGTGTTGGTGACGAAGCTGACGGCGGTGTTGAACGAGGAGTCGGGCGACACCGCCGGCATGCCTTGCGGATTGAACGGCAGCCCGGCCTGCAGGCGCTGAAGCGCATAGACGGCGAGCACGCCCAGGCCGTTGAAGATGAGCAGGCCGACGGTGTAGCGCAGCCAGCCGGATTCTTGCTCGGGCTTGATGCCGGCCAGCCGGTACAGCGGCGCCTCGAGCTTGCGGCCCCACGCGAAGCGGCCGTTCACGACCGTGTCGATCCACCGCGCCAGCGGCCAGGCGACGAGGCCCAGCAACACCAGGTAGGCGACCAGCAAGGTCCACGACGAGGCGGTCATCATGAAAAGTCCTCCGGCCGCAGCAGCGCGACGACGAGGTACACGAGCAAGCCACCGGCGAGGATGGCGGCGATCACGGTCAAGGCGTCCATGTCCGTCGCTCGCCTTCACTGGTGGCTGCGCAGCAGTCGCGCGCAACCCTTGGCCAGGCCGAACACCACGAGCCAGAAGACGGCGCACAGCGTGAGGTAGATCAGATCCACGAGGATCTCCATCGAATGAGATGGCCTGATCGTAGGAAGCGGCATGTCAAGGCGATGCCAAGACTTCGGCACGCCGCATCAAGAAAGCATCAAGACAGCGGCCTCAGGCTTGTCGACAATGCGCCATGGCCACCACCCTGAGCTGCGGCATCCTGGTCTTCAACGGCCGGGCGGAGCTGCTGCTCGGGCATGCCGGCGGGGCCTCACACTGGGACATTCCCAAGGGCGGGGCCGAGCCGGGCGAATCTCCACGCGAGGCGGCCGTGCGCGAGACCACCGAGGAGACGGGCCTTCGCCTGGCGCCCGAAGAGCTGATCGACCTCGGCCGGCGCGCCTACCGCCCGGGCAAGGACCTGCACCTGTTCACCACGCGCGTCGACGGGGTCGATGCGAGGCAACTGGTGTGCATCTCCACCTTCGTCGACCGCCACGGCCGCGAACGGCCGGAACTGGACCGCTTCGCCTGGCTGGCCTGGGAAGAAGCCCTGGCGCGCTGCGCGCCGGCGATGGTGCGGGTGCTGAGGACGCTCGACCCTGCCGCGCTGGCCAGCGGCTCGCCCCAGGGCCGGCCCGCGTAAAGAGTCTTTCCTACCGCAGCTGCGCACTGCGACAATGCCGCGACCTGCCGCCTCCTGCCCTCGTCGCCCCCGTGCCCAACCTGACCCTCGTCCGCCGCCAGAACGCCTTGCAGTTGTTCCAGCAGTTCGCCGAAGCCCGCATGCGCGCCGGCGAGCCGCCCAAGGGCCTGGAGCAGGCCTTCGCCCAGGCGCTGCAGGTCAGCCCCAGCATGTGGAGCCAGATCAAGTCCAGCCGGCCGATAGGCGACAAGCTGGCGCGGCAGATCGAGGCCGCCTGCGGCCAGCCCGGGGGCTGGCTGGACGAGCTGCAGGAAGCGCCCGGGCTGACCGCGGGCGAGCAGCAGTTCGTCGAGCTGGCGCTGAAGGCCTTCCGCTCCACCAACGCCGGCGGCCGCAAGCAGCTCAAGATGATGCTGCGGCAGACGCTCGAGGCGGCGTCCGAGCCCGCTGCCTGAGCGCGCGCGGCACGATGGCGTTTGCTCGTGTCATGTGCGGCTGCTAACCTGACGCACACGCCGGCCGGTCGGTCACTCGCCAGAACGCCAGCGCCAGGAGAGTGCATGCAGTGGTTCCTCCTTCGCTGGTCGTCGTGCGCCGTCGGGCTCGCCTTGTCCGGCGCCATGCTCGCCGGCACGGCCGCGGAGCCGGATGCACTGCAGCGCGCCCACGAGACGGCCCAGCTCTATTCGTCCCCCTCGCCGGCCTGGGATGGCCCTTCGAGCGGCCCGCCGGGCCTGCCGGGACGCACGCTGGTGGTGGTGGCAGACAACCTGCGCAACGGCGGCGTGCTGGGGGTCGCCCAGGGCATCCGCGAGGCGGCGCGGGAGCTCGGCTGGAAGGTCCGGCTCATCAACGCCTTCGGCCAGGACGGCGGCCGCACGGCCGCCCTGGAGGCCGCAGCTGCCGCCCGGCCCGATGCCGTGGTGCTCGCGGGCCTGCCGGCCGAGCGCTTCCGTGAATCGCTCAAGCCGTTCGCCGCCAGCGGCACGCCGGTGGTCGGCTGGCACGCCGGCCCGCAGCTGGGCGCGATCCCCGAAACGCCGGTGGCCATGAACATCACGACCGAGCCGCTGGCGGTGGCACGGGCGGCCGCCAGCCAGGCGATCGTCGACAGCAGCGGCCACGCCGGCGTCGTGATCTTCTCGGATTCGGGCATAGGCATCGCCTGGGCCAAGGCCAAGGCCATGGAAGAGGCGGTGCGCGAATGCGCCGATTGCCGCGTGCTCGAGGTGGTGGACCTGCCGATCGCTTCGCCGCCCGAGGTCGTGGCCGCCGCCGGGCGGACGCTGCTGGCCCGCCATGGCGCCGCCTGGACCCACGCCCTGGCCATCAACGACCTGTACTTCGACCACCTGGCGCCGATGCTGGCGACCCTGCCCGAGGGCACCGCAACGCCGGCGCTGGTGTCGGCCGGCGACGGCAGCCCGTCGGCCTTCATGCGCATCCGCGCCGGACTCTTCCAGAGCGCGACGGTCGCCGAGCCGCTGCTGCTGCAGGGCTGGCAGGCGGTGGACGAGGTCAACCGCCTGCTGTCCGGCCAGCCGCCCAGCCGCTACTTCGGGCGCCCCCGCCTGTTCACGGCCGCCAATCTGCAGGTCGACGGGGGGCCGCGCCTGCGCTTCGATCCGGACAATGGCTACCGGGATGTCTACCGTCGCCTGTGGCGCAAGGTGCCGCGCCCGTGAGCCCGACCCCGCCGAAGATCGATCACGGCGAGCCTCGCCGCTGGATCGGCTCGCTCAAGAGCCAGTTCGTGCTGGCCCTGCTGGCGATGCTGCTGCTGTTCGCCTTCATCTGCGCCGGCAGCCTGATCGGAATCCACACCGTCGAGCGCAACTTCCGCCGCCTGACCGACGAGAGGCTGGTCTTCGTGCAGGCCGCGCAGTCGCTGACCCTGCAGGCGATGCGCATGCAGGTCGACGCCGCCACGCTGCGCTCGGCCACCAGCGCCAACGACTTGCAGGCGGCCTTCGCCCGCATCGAGGAGGGCCAGGGCGTGGTCGCCGAGCTCACCGTCACGCTGGCCGCAAGCGACGACGCCAGCGTGCTGGACCTGCACACCGCCAGCGACATGCTGCGCGCCGCCGCCTCCATCGCGGTGCAGTTGCGGCGGCGCCAGCTGCAGGTCGACCCGGAAGGCAACGGCCTGCGCGAATCGGCCCGCTGGCGGGCCACCAGCCAGGAGCTGGACCGCGCGGCGGTCGGCCTGGTGGAGGCCGCCCACGAGCAGGCGCGCTGGCACACCGAGCGCTTCGGGCAGGCGATGGTCGGGCAGGCCCGGGCCCTGCGCGAGCAGGAGCTGTGGTTCGCCGGCCTGGCGCTGGCCACCTTGCTCGCCATCACCGCCGTGGGCTATGTCTTCCTCGGCCGGCGCATCGTGAGCCGACTGCTGGTGCTGAGCCGGGCCTTGCAGCATTCGCCCGGCGCGCCGGCACAGCGCCCGCTGCCCGTGCACGGCAATGACGAGATAGCGACCATGGCGCGGAGGGTCGAATCCTTCCTCGCCGACCAGGAGGCGCTGATCGCCGCGCGCCAGGCGCTGGAGGTCGAAAGGCTGCGTCTGGCGGCCATCATCGAGAACACCGCGGATGCCATCGTGGTCGCGCGCGACGAGCTCGTCATCCAGGCCAATCCGGCCGCCGAGACCCTGTTCGGCCGCCCCCGCGGCGAGTTGCTGGGCAGCACGGTGGAAAGCCTGGTGCCGGGCCTTTCGCGCTCGCCCGCCCTCAGGAGCGGCATCACCGAAGAGCGCCAGGCCCTCACCCGCCAAGGCGAGCTGCCGGTGGAGGTCTCGCACAGCTCGCTGTCGGCCGGCGGCGAGTCGCTGCGCGTGCTGGTGCTGCGCGACGCCACCATCCATCACCAGGCCGAGGCCTACCTGCGCAGCGCGCGCGACGCGGCCGAGCAGGCCCGCAGCGCGCAATCGCGCTTCCTCACCCATGTGACGCACGAGCTGCGCACGCCGCTGAACGGCATCCTAGGCTTCACGCAGATGCTGCAGCTGGACCCTGCCCTGACCGCCGGCCAGCGCCGCCACACGGACAGCATCCTGCGATCCGGCCAGCACCTGCTCGGGCTGATAGAAGACCTGCTCGACATGGCCCGCATCGAGGCCGGCCGGCTGGAGCTGTCACCGGCCCGGGTGGCCGTGCGCAGCATGGTCGACGACGTGATGGAGCTGATCGCCATGCGGGCGCGCGAGCAGGAGGTGAGCGTTTCACATGCGGTGGATCCGTCCGTCCCGTCGGCCATCGTGTGCGACCCGAAGCGGCTGCGCCAGGTGCTGATCAACCTGCTGGGCAATGCGGTGAAGTTCGCGCCCGGCGGACGCGTTCGCCTGCAGGTCGGCGCCGTGCCCGCGCCCGATGGCACGGCCGTTCGCTTCGAGGTCAGCGACGACGGCCCCGGCATCCCGCCCGAGCACCAGGACCGCATCTTCCTGCCCTTCGAGCAGTCCGGCGATGCGCCGGGGCGCGCGGCCGGCACCGGCCTGGGCCTGGCCATCACCCGCGAGCTGGTCGCGCTGATGGGCGGCCGGCTCGGGCTGCGCAGCGAGGCGGGTCACGGCAGCGTTTTCTGGTTCGAGCTGCCCGTCACCGCCGCACCGCCGGCGCTGGCAGCGCCGCCCGCGGCGGCGTAGGATTTGGCACCGCCTCGCCTGCCGTCCAGTCGGCAAAGCGGCGCCATGGCAGACGACGACGACTACGCGCAATCGCGCGCCGGCATGCTGGCCGAGATCACCGCCCTGGTGATCTTCAACACCGGCCGCCTGGGCAAGGCGGCCCTGGACAGGCGCGTGCTCGACGCCCTGTCCGAAGTGCCGCGCCACGAATTCGTGCCCTCCGAGCTGCGCCTGTGCGCCTACGCAGATTCGCCGCTGCCCATAGGCTGCGGCAAGACGATCTCCCAGCCCTTCATCGTGGCGGTGATGACCGACCTGCTGGGCCCTCAGGCGGCCGACCGGGTGCTCGAGATCGGCACCGGCATGGGCTACCAGACGGCCATCCTGTCGCGGCTGGTGCGGCACGTCTACACCGTCGAGCTGATCGAGCTGCTGGCCCTGGCCGCCCGCCAGCGCCTGTCCCGCCTGGGCTGCCGCAACGTGACGCAGCGCGTGGCCAACGGGCACCAGGGCTGGCCGGAGCAGGCGCCGTTCGACAAGATCCTCGTCAGCGCGGCGCCGCAGGAGGTCCCGCCGGCGCTGATCGAGCAGCTGGCTCCGGGAGGCCGCCTGGTGCTGCCCGCCGGGCCGCCCGAGCATCAAGTGCTGCTGGTGCTCGACAAGGCGGCCGACGGCACCCTGAAGCGGCGCGAGGTCTTCGGCGTGCGCTTCTCGCTGCTCGAGGACTCCGCGCCGCGCTGATCCAACCCACCAGGAGCCTCCATGGCCGTGACCGACACCAGCCCCCCCTCGGCCGCCGCCCCGGTGAATCCGGCCGGCGCCGCTGCGCTCCGCCGCATCGCCGACCTGCCCGGCCCCAAGGGCCTGCCCAAGCTGGGCAACGCGCTGCAGATCAAGCGCGAGCGGCTGCACCAGCACGCCGAGGCCTGGGCGAAGGAGTTCGGCGAGGTCTATCGCTTCTCCATCGGCGAGCGCGAGTTCGTCGTGCTTTCCAACCCCGAGGTGGTGGCCGGCGTGCTGCGCGACCGGCCCGAGGGTTTCAGCCGGACTTCGCGCATGACCGAGATCGCGCGCGACTTCGGTTTCGACGGCGTCTTCACGGCCAACGGCGACAAGTGGCGACGCCAGCGCCCGATGGTGCTGGCCGGCCTGGATCCGACGCACATCAAGGCCTTCTTCCCGACGCTGGTGAAGGTGACCGAGAGGCTGCGCCACCGCTGGCACCGCCATGCTGCCAACGGCCGCCCGATGGACCTGCAGGCCGAGCTGATGCGCTTCACGGTGGACGTGACCGCCGGCCTGGCCTTCGGCACCGACATCAACACCATAGGCTCGGACGACGAGGTGATCCAGCAGCACCTGGACAAGATCCTGCCGGCGCTGTTTCGCCGCCTCATGGCGCCGCTGCCCTACTGGCACTGGTTCCGGCTGCCGGGCGACCGGGCCCTCGAAGGGCACCTGGCCGCGCTGAACGAGGCGGTGCAGGGTTTCATCCAGTCGGCCCGCCGCCGCCTGGCGCACGAGCCGGTGCGGCAGGAGCGGCCGGCCAACCTGATCGAGGCCATGCTCGTCGAGCGCGACCGCGAAGGCAGCGAGCTCACCGATGCCGACGTGGCCGGCAACGTGCTGACCATGCTGCTGGCCGGGGAGGACACCACGGCCAACACGCTGGCCTGGGCGATCTGGCTGCTCAACGAGCATCCGCAGATCGCCGTGCGCGCCAGCAACGAAGTCAACGCGGCGCTCGGTGGCGAGGCCTGCCCGACACGCTACGAGCAGCTGGGCCAGCTCGACTTCATCGAGGCCTGCATCCACGAGACCATGCGGCTGAAGCCGGTGGCGCCGATCATCGTCCAGCAGGCCGCGAAGGAGCGCGAGGTGGCCGGCGTGCTGCTGCCGGCCGGCACGCTGGTGATGTGCCTGATGCGCCCGGCGGCGCTGGACGATGCGCGCTTCCCCCGGGCGACCGATTTCGACCCCGACCGCTGGCTCGCCAACGACGGCCACGCCGCCCTGGCGGCCAGCTCGGCCAAGCGCGTGGTGATGCCTTTCGGCGCCGGCCCGCGCATCTGCCCGGGCCGCTACCTCGCGCTGGCCGAGATGAAGATGGTGCTGGCGATGCTGCTGGCGTCCTTCCGCATCGATTCGGTCGACACCCCCGACGGCCTGCCCGTGCAGGAGCGGCTGGCGCTGACGATGTCGCCCGTCGGCCTGCGGATGGCGCTCGGCTCCGCAGTGGATTAGGGCCAGAGCGGCAGAGCCGCTCTGGCCCTTGGTCGAATGTTGGGCTCCCCCGGGCCCCCTCCAGGAGGAGGCTCCAGCAAGTCGATCTGCACCCACCAGCCTCCCTCCGCGAGGGAGGCTCCAGCATGATTGACAAGCCGGCCCGACAGCCGGCACACCATGGCGCCAGAGGACTTCAGCCGAGGCGGGCCTCGCTATGGCTTCAGGTCGAGCACCACTTGACCCGACACCGGATCGGTGACCCCGAGCCCGCCGCCGAGATCCTCCAGGTCGGCGCGGAAGGTGTCGAGCAGGGCGATCATCTGCGGCCGCGCCGCGGCGAGCGAATCGAAGGAGTCCCACTCGCCGACCATGCAGTAGCTGCGCTCGCCGGTCTTGACGAGCGAGCCGCGGCGAAAGCCCTTGAAGGTGGGGTCGGCCCGGCGATGGGCTTCCAGAAAGGCCTCCTCGCGACCGGGCTTGACGCGGAAACGCACGATGTTGAAGGCGGTGGCGGACATGGCTTGCTCCTTTCGACGACCAGGATGGCAGCGGCGAGCGGACGGCCCGCCGCCGATTCACGAGCCCCTACGCCGCCTTCGGCGTCGGTCCCCGAGGGGATCAGATGCCCAGGGGCGGCCCGGCGGCAACATGAGTCGGCCGAGGGCCCTCATGTCTTACGCCGGCCGGCACACGGCGTCAATGCTTCGTTCATGGGCGAAGCATCCCTGGGCGTGCGCGGCCCACACTGGCGCCATCCCTCTCGACGACACACCCGCAACATGACCCTGACCTGTTTCATCCGATACCGCATCGACCCGTTCCAGCGCGACCTCTTTGAGCGCTACGCCGAGGCCTGGGCGCGCATCATCCCGCGCTGCGGCGGCCACCTGATCGGCTACTTCCTGCCGCACGAGGGCAGCAACGACGAGGCCTGGGGCCTGATTGCCTTCCCGAGCCTGGCCGCCTACGAGACCTACCGCCAGCGCCTGCGCGAGGATCCGGAAGGACGCGCCAACTTCGAGTTCGCGCACAAGGAGCGTTTCATCCTGCAGGAGTGGCGCACCTTCACCCGTGTCGTGGACGCCAGCTTCTGCCAGCCGCCCACCCTGAAAGAGGCCGCCTGATGATCACCGTGCTGTTCGAGGTCACGCCCCTTCCGGGTCGGGCCGAGCGCTATTTCGAGATCGCCGCCGCGCTGTCGACCGAGCTGCGGCAGATCGACGGCTTCGTCTCGGTCGAGCGCTTCGAGAGCCTGAGCCGCCCGGGCAGCTACCTTTCGCTGTCGACCTGGCGCGACGAGGACGCGGTTCGCGCCTGGCGCACCCAGGCCACGCACCGTGCCGGCCAGCGCGAGGGCCGCGAGAGCGTCTTCGCGAGCTACCGCATCCGGGTGGCGCAGGTGCTGCGCGACTACAGTCAGGACGAGCGGGCCGAGGCCCCCCGGGACTCCAACACCAGCTTGCTGTGAAGACGAACTCCGCCCCGCACGAGCCGCGCCTGGTGCGCATCGCCGCCCTGCTGGCCGACGGCAGCCGGGCCCGCATGCTGAGCTATCTGCTGGGCGGCGAGCTGGCCAGCGCGAGCGAGCTGGCGGCCTGCGCTTCGGTCAGCGCGTCCACCGCCAGCGCCCACCTCTCGCAGCTGCTCGAAGCCGGCCTGGTGAGCTGCGAGCCGCGCGGCCGCCACCGCTACTACCGCCTCGCCGATGCCGAGGTGGCGCATGCGCTGGAGGCGCTGGCCCTGGTCGCCGAGCGTGGCAGCCACGAGGCCGAGTGGGCGCGGCCGGCACGCGCGCGGCTGCGTGAAGCGCGTTGCTGCTACGGCCATCTGGCGGGCCGTGCCGGCGTCGCCTTGCTCGCGCATCTGCAACAGGACCACTGGCTCGAGCTCGCGACGACAGCCGCCGGCCCCGCCTTCGCGCTCAGCGCCCGCGGCGCCGAAGGCCTCACCGGCTGGGGCCTGGACGGCCCGGCGTGGCAGGCCCGGCTCGCCTCGGCGGGCCCGCGCCGCCAGGCCTATCCGTGCCTGGACTGGTCCGAGCGACGCGACCATCTGGCCGGCCCGCTGGGCCACGCACTGCTCGATCATTTCCTCTCGCGCGGCTGGCTGCGCCGCCAGGACGGCGAACGTGCGCTGGCGGCCACGCCCACCGGCCGCCGCAAGCTGGCCTGGCTGCATGACTAGTTTGTTAGCCCCCACGGCCCCTTCCGGGGCCTGCCCCCCGAGGGGGCTCGCGCAGCGGACCGGCAAAGCCGGATCCGCGCACGCCCTGGATGGGAGCGGCGCTGCGCGCGCTCGGAAAACGATGGCCGAGAGCATCTGCAGCACGACCAGCAGGTTCATCCAGATTTGCATGTTGTGAAGACTCCGAAACGTCGCTGAACTGCAGCAGGGTGCGCAGCGGACCGGCAAAGCCGGATCGGCGCACGCGGCCGGCGCTTCGCGCGGCCCGAAACATGGGGAGTAGCAGCCGCCTTGTCGGCCGCCCCCAACAGGAGTACAACGCCCGCAAAGGTGGCCCGAAGAGGGCGGCCTTGGGCCTTGTTCATCAAGGGGGTGGTATGCGCGAGCGAACCGGCTTGACGCTGACCGAGCGACCCGCCACCACCAACCCGGTGGCAGGCCACCCGATGAGCGCTCCCCCGCACGGGGGACGATGCGTTTTTGTGTGCGCCGCGGCGGCCATCGAGCCCGCCCTCGTGCCTGACCTTGTGCCTGCTTTCCCTTCCCTCGACCTGCCCGGCCGCTGACGCGGCCGTTTGCGTTTTTTGGAGGTGACCATGGAAATGCGACTTCGCCTGCACCGCTGGGAGGGCCGCTCGCCCGATCTTGTGGCGGCTGCCGTCGCGGGCATTGCCGCCGGGGCCGTGCTGATGGTGCTGGAGCTGCTGTGGTCGGGTGCCATGATGGGCGAGGCGCCCTGGCGCATCTCGCAGTTCGTCGCGGCCATCACGATGGGGCCCTACACCGTGCTGCACGCGCCGCCGAATGTGTTCGACCCGACCATCGTCACCGTGGCCCTGGTCACGCACTACGTGCTGGGCATCAGCTTCGCGATCGTGCTGGGCGCCGTTGTCGCGGGCTACCACTACGACGACGACATCAAGGTCTCGCTGCCGCTGATAGGCGCGATCTTCGGTGCCTTGCTGTACGTCCTCAACTTCTTCGCGCTGACCGAGGTCTTCCCGTGGTTCGCCGAGATGCGCGCCTGGGGCACCTTCCTCGCGCACCTGGTCTTCGGCATCACCGCCGCCGAGCTCTACGGCAAGCTGGCCCAGTACCGCCAGCGCCAGGCCGCCACTCGCTGAAGACCTGCCCATCGCGCCGGGCCGCGGTCCGGCGCGAGCCGCCAAGCCGAGGGAGCATCACATGGGTGTCGCCGTCGCGTTGCTGTTGATCGTCGTCGCCAGCGTCGTCTTCCACTGGCTGACGCCGTGGTGGCTCACGCCGCTGGCGTCGAACTGGATCCAGATGGACCACACGCTGTCGATCACGATGGCGGTCACCGGCCTGTTCTTCGTCGTGATCATGCTGTTCGTGGTCTACACGGTGTGGAAGTTCAAGCACCGCCCCGGCAGCCCGCGATCGGCCTACCAGCCCGACAACAAGAAGCTGGAGCACTGGCTGATAGGCATCACTTCGGTCGGCATCATCGCGCTGCTGGCGCCGGGCCTGAAGGTGTATGCCGACTATGTGCAGCCGCCCGACCACGCGATGCAGATCGAGGTGCTGGGCCAGCAGTGGCAGTGGCGCTACCGCTTCCCTGGCGACGACGGCAAGCTGGGCGGCACCGATGCCCGCTTCTTCAGCGTCACCAATCCCTTCGCCATCGACCCGGCGGACGCCAACGGCCTGGACGACCGCGTCATCACGGGCACCGAGATCCACCTGCCGATCAACCAGCCGGTGAAGGTGCTGGCCCGGTCGCATGACGTGCTGCATGACTTCTTCGTGCCGGAGTTCCGCGCCCGCATGAACATCGTGCCGGGCCAGATGAGCTGGTTCTGGTTCACTCCGACCAAGGTCGGCAAGTACGAGGCGATGTGCGCCCAGCTGTGCGGCGTCGGCCACCCCAACATGCATGGCCTGGTCGTGGTCGAGGACGAGGCGAGCTTCCAGACCTGGCTCAAGCAGCAGGCCACCTTCGCGGTGAGCCAGCAGCCGCCCAGCGCGACCGCCGGCGCCGGCTTCGACCTGGTCTCCAAGGGCAACGCGCTGGCCCAGGCCAAGGGCTGCACCGCCTGCCACACGATAGACGGCAGCCCGGGCGTCGGCCCCACCTGGAAGAACCTGTTCGGCAAGACCGAGACCTTCGTCGACGGCTCGACCGCCCGGGTCGACGAGGCCTACCTGCGTGCCTTCATCAAGGACCCGAGGGCCCGCGCGATCAAGGGCTTTGCCCAGGTGATGCCGGCCATTCCGCTGGCCGACGACGAGATGGACGCGCTCGTCGCCTACATCAAGTCGCACGGCACTGCCCCACAGTAACGAGGACCGCTCCATGGCCTACGTCCATCCCACCGAAGAGCTGCACCACGAGCCGCAGACCTTCATCACCAAGTACGTCTGGAGCCAGGACCACAAGGTGATCGCCGTGCAGTACGGCGGCACCGCGATCCTGGTGGGCATCGTCGGGCTGGTGCTTTCCAACCTGATGCGGCTGCAGATCGGCTTTCCCGGCGTGTTCGAGTTCATCAACGCCGAGCGCTACTACCAGTTCGTCACCATGCACGGGATGATCATGGTGATCTACCTGCTGACCGCCCTGTTCCTCGGCGGCTTCGGCAACTACCTGATCCCGCTGATGATCGGCGCGCGGGACATGGTGTTCCCCTACATGAACATGCTGAGCTTCTGGGTCTACCTGCTCAGCGTGATCGTGCTGATGGCCAGCTTCTTCGTGCCCGGCGGGCCCACCGGCGCGGGCTGGACGCTGTACCCGCCCCAGGCCATCCTCGCCGGCACGCCGGGCTGGGACTGGGGAATCATCCTGATGCTGGTGTCGCTGCTGATCTTCATCGTCGCGACGACGATGGGCGGCCTGAACTACGTCACCACCGTGCTGCAGGCCCGCTGCGAGGGCATGACGCTGCTGCGCATGCCGCTGTCGGTGTGGGGCATCTTCACCGCCACCGTGCTCGCGCTGCTGGCCTTCCCGGCGCTGTTCGTCTCGGGCGTGATGATGCTGCTGGACAAGACGCTGGGCACCAGCTTCTTCATGCCGGCGCTCGTCAGCATGGGCCAGGTGACGAACTACAAGGGCGGCAGCCCGCTGCTGTTCCAGCACCTGTTCTGGTTCTTCGGCCACCCCGAGGTCTACATCGTCGCGCTGCCGGCCTTCGGCATCGTGTCGGACCTGATCAGCGTGCATGCCCGCAAGGCGATCTTCGGCTACCGCACCATGGTGTGGGCGATCCTCATCATCGGCGGGCTGAGCTTCGTCGTCTGGGCGCACCACATGTTCGTCTCGGGCATGAACCCGTGGTTCGGCTTCTTCTTCGCCACCAGCACGCTGATCATCGCGGTGCCCACCGCGATCAAGGTCTACAACTGGGTGCTCACGCTTTGGCAGGGCGACATCCACCTGACCGTGCCGATGCTGTTCACGCTGGCCTTCCTGCTGACCTTCCTGGCCGGTGGCCTCACCGGCCTGTTCCTCGGCAACGTGAGCGTGGACATCCCGCTGTCGGGCACCTACTTCGTCGTCGCCCACTTCCACATGGTGATGGGCGTGGCGCCGCTGCTGGTGGTCTTCGGCGCGATCTACCACTGGTACCCCAAGATCACCGGCCGCATGCTGGACGACCGGCTGGGCAACGCGCACTTCTGGGTGACCTTCCTCGGCACCTACCTCATCTACTTCCCGATGCACTACCTGGGCGTGCTGGGCATGCCGCGGCGCTACTACAACTACGAGGGCTACAACTTCATCCCTCAGTCGGCGCACACGCTCAACGAGTTCATCACCATCGTCGCGCTGTTCCTGGGGGCCTTCCAGTTCGTCTTCGTCTTCAACCTGCTGTGGAGCTTGCGCCATGGACAGAAGGCGCCGTCGAACCCGTGGCGCGCCGCCTCGCTGGAGTGGTTCACGCCGGACACGCCGCCCAAGCACCTGAACTGGGGGCCGCACCTGCCCACGGTGCACCGCTGGGCCTACGCCTACAACATGCCGGGCTCGAAGGAGGACTTCGTGCCGCAGAACGCGCCGCCCGAGGCGGGCGGGTCGGAACCGACACAGGAACATTGAGATGAACACGACCACCGTGCCCGCGCGCGTCCAGAGCCTGCCGGAGCCCGATCGCCCCCGTGCCGCGGCCGTCGCGCTGTGGCTCTTCATGGGGGTGGCGAGCACCTTCTTCTCGCTGTTCATCGTGGCGTACGGCATGCGCATGGACGCCCAGGACTGGTCGCCCATCACGCTGCCTTCGCAGCTGTGGATCTCCACCGCGTTGCTGGTCGTCGGCAGCGTGCTCATGCAGCGTGCCGCCGCGGCCGCGGGTGCGGGCGAGCCGAGAGCCATGCGCGTTCTGCTGGCGGGGGGTGGTGCCGCGGCAGCCGCCTTCGTCGGCTCGCAGCTGCTGGCCTGGCAGGTGCTGATCGACCAGCGCGTCCTGCTGTCGAGCAATCCCGCCGCGAGCTTCTTCTACGTGCTCACCGCCCTGCACGGCCTGCACGTGCTGGGGGGCCTGGTCGCCTGGAGCGTCTCGGCCCAGGCCCTGTCGATGTCGGCCGCGCAGCTGCCCTCCGCCGCCTGGCGCATCCGTCTGTGTGCCCGCTACTGGCACTTCCTGCTCGCGGTGTGGCTGGTCCTGTATTTCATCCTCGCGCAACTGACACCCGAGATCGTCCGCTTCATCTGCGGAAGAAGCTGAAACAGGAGTGACGCGATGACCGACATGCCTCTGGATCGCCCCGCCGGCCACGCGGCCGCGCCACCGCCGGCACCTGTCGCCCACGCGGGCAGCCAGCCCGAGGGCTGGCGCGGCCTGGTGTCCGATTGGTCGGGCGACCAGCAGACCTTCCAGGTCGCCTGGGGCAAGGCGATGATGTGGATCTTCCTGCTGTCCGACACCTTCATCTTCGGCTCGTTCCTCACCGGCTACATGTCGGTGCGCACCTCGACCACCGTGCCGTGGCCGAACCCGAGCGAGGTGTTCTCGCTCGACATCGCGGGCAAGCCGGTCCCGCTGCTGCTGATCGCGATCATGACCTTCATCCTGATCAGCTCCAGCGGCACGATGGCGATGGCGGTCAACTGCGCCTACCGGCGCGACAAGGTCAACGCCGCCCGGCTGATGTTCGCCACCGCCGCCTTCGGCGCCACCTTCGTCGGCATGCAGGCCTTCGAGTGGAGCAAGCTGATCCTCGAGGAAGGCGTGCGGCCCTGGGGCAACCCGATGGGTGCGGCGCAGTTCGGCTCGACCTTCTTCATGATCACCGGCTTCCACGGCCTGCACGTGAGTGCTGGCGTGATCTACCTGTGCGTGGTGGCGATCCGCCTGCTCAACGGCTTCTATGACCGGAAGAAGGGCGGCAACTACCAGATCGTCGAGATCGCCGGCCTGTACTGGCACTTCGTGGACCTGGTCTGGGTCTTCATCTTCGCCCTTTTCTACCTCTGGTAAGGAGCCGCCATGGAGCAAGTCGCCACGACCGGCACGCACACCGGCGCTGCACCCGCCCAGCACGCCCAGCAGCATCCCATCGGCCTGTACTTCAAGATCTGGGGCCTGCTGTTCGTCCTGTCGACCCTGTCGTACCTGGTGGACTACTTCCACTTCGAGGGGTTGCTGCGCTGGAGCCTGATCCTGATCTTCATGATGCTCAAGGCGGGCCTGATCGTTGCCGTGTTCATGCACATGGCCTGGGAGCGCCTCGCCCTGATCTGCGCCATCCTGCTGCCGCCCGCGGCGCTGCTGGTGCTGGTGGGGCTGATGGCGTCCGAAGGCCACTACGTCAACCTCACCCGCCTGCTGTTCTTCCGCTAGGAGCACCATCATCTCGACGCCCTCGCCCCTGATCACCCTGCCGGCCAGCCGGCGGGCGCCCTGGCGCAACTACCTCGAGCTGACCAAGCCGCGCGTCGTCGCGCTGATGGTCTTCACCGCCGTGGTCGGCATGCTGCTGGCGAGCCCCGCCGCACCGCCCTGGCCGGTGCTGGCCTTCGGCTCGGCGGGCATCGCCCTGGTCGCCGGGGCCGCCGCGGCGCTGAACCACCTGGTCGACCAGCGCATCGATGCGGTGATGGCCCGCACGCGCGGCCGACCGCTGCCGCGCGGGGCGCTCGGCACCTGGCAGGTCGGTCTGTTCGCCGGCGCCATCGGCGCGGTGGGCACGGCCTTGCTGCTGGCCTTCACCAACCCCCTGTGCGCGGCGCTGACGGTGGGCTCCCTGATCGGCTATGCGGGCGTCTACAGCCTGTTCCTGAAACACCGCACGCCGCAGAACATCGTCATCGGCGGCGCGGCCGGCGCCGCGCCGCCGCTGCTGGGTTGGGTGGCGGTCACCGGGCAGGTCGAGCCGGGCGCCCTGCTGCTGTTCCTCATCATCTTCATCTGGACGCCGGCGCACTTCTGGGCCCTGGCCATCCACCGCCGCGACGACTACGCCAAGGCCGGCGTGCCCATGCTGCCGGTCACGCACGGCGTGCCCTTCACAGCGCGGCGGGTGCTGCAGTACGCGGTGGTGCTCTGGGCCGTCACCCTGCTGCCGCAACCGTTGGGGTTGGTGAGCGGATGGACGGGCTGGCTCTACACACTGGCCGCCGCCGGCTTCGGCGGGCGCTTCGTCTGGTATGCGTGGCAGCTCAGGCGCGATCCGGCGCACTGGGCGATGCCCACCTTCCGCTTCTCGATCGTCGACCTGTTCGCGCTGTTCGCCCTGATGCTGGGCGAGCATTACATCGCGCCACTTTTCTTGACCTTTGGTTTGTAGGCCCCTGCCTGCGCGCCAACGTTGCTGTGTCTGATGGCAGTCAGGCCATTCGGCAACCAAGATGCCCGCATGACTGTCCTTCATTGAAAGGAAACACCATGCTCTACAAGGCATCCCTGCTGGCCTTTTCGCTGCTGGCACCGGCGGCCCTGTTGCCGACCAGCGCGCAGGCGGCCGTCAACGTCGACCTCGTCGTGCGCGTGCCGCCGCCGGCCGTGCGCTACGAGCCTGTGCCGCCGCCGCGGCCGGGCTATGTCTGGACCCCGGGGTACTGGGCCTGGCGCGACAACCACCACGTGTGGATCGCCGGCACCTGGGTCACCGCCCGCCCGGGCTACGTCTACTACCAGCCGCGCTGGGTCGAACGCAACGGCCAGTGGCATTACACCCGCGGCTATTGGGGCCGGCATGACAAGGACCACGACGGCATCGCCAACGCCTACGACCATGACCGTGATGGCGACGGCGTGCGCAACAACCGGGATCGCCATCCCGACGTGCCGGGCCGCTGAAGCCTGCGCCCCCCGTCAAGCCCCGGCCCTCGAGCCGGGGCTTTCGCTTGTGCTCAAGGCGAAGGGGCGCTGCCGATGACCGCCGGCTCGCGGGCCTTCTGCGCCGCGCTGTCTGGATCGACTGCCGGCCCGATACGTTGCGTCGCGTCGGTGGCGGTGGCCTGCGAAAGATCATCGGCCTCGTCGCGGCTGCCGATGGCCAGCAGGATGACCGCCAGCGCGATCACCAGGGCGGCCAGGATGCCCGGCCAATGGCGGCGCGTGGGCGCATAGGGCTCCTGGCCTTCCATGGATTCGCCGGCCGGGATGCGGACGTCGTGGTCGCGAAGGTCTTCGTGGGTTTGCGATGGCATGGTGAGCCCTCCTGGAAACGGATTGCCGAACAGAC
This sequence comes from Ideonella flava, assembly GCF_051857595.1. Lineage (NCBI taxonomy): Bacteria > Pseudomonadati > Pseudomonadota > Betaproteobacteria > Burkholderiales > Sphaerotilaceae > Ideonella > Ideonella flava. The sequence continues at coordinate 85,579 of NZ_JBPZHD010000006.1, read as the reverse complement.
CCAGTGTGGGCAGGACGCGGTCGCCGGGCCGTCGGCGGGGGCCGGCGCCCGCTGTAGGAGGGCCGCCCGACCCGGCCCGCCGCCCACCTGCACGCTGATGTCCTACAGCCCTTGCGCCCCTCCGCCGACGGGGGCCGGCTGCCGCCGGCTCTAAGGTCGGCGGCATGAATCACGTATGGCGCCGTGCGATGTGGCCGCTGGGCGCGCTGGCCGTGCTGCTGGCGGCTCTCGGTGTGGCCGAGGCCACGGGCTGGCGCTTTCTCGCCGGCCCGGCAGGGCGCTGGCTCAGCGACAAGCTGGCCCGCGAAGTCAGCCTGGGCACCGACCCGGCCCGCAGCGGCTTCCACCTTTCGCTGCTCGGCCCCATCCGCCTGCAGGTGGCTGAGCTACGGATAGGCAACCCCGCCTGGAGCAGGCTCGGGCCGACGCTGCAGGCCAAGGACGTCGACCTGCGGCTGCGCTGGCGCGATCTGCTGGCCATGCGTGGCGGCGAGCGGCTGAACGTGCAGTCCCTGCGAGCCGAAAGCCTCGACCTGCGGCTAGACCGCCTGGCGGACGGCCGGGCCAGCTGGCAGTTCGGCGCCGGGTCGGACAGCGAGCATCCGGCGGCGCGCCCCGCCATGGAAGGCGTGCATTTCGACGACCTGGCCGTGGCCGACGGCCGCGTGCAGCTGGCCGACCGCCTGCAACGTCTGGAGCTGCAGGGCAGCTTCGGCCTGAAGCCCGGCGCCCTGGCCGGCGACAAGCCCGGCTGGGTGGGCGAGGCCGCCGGCCGCTGGGGCGAGTGGCCGGTGAAGTTCGTCCTGAAGACCGGCGCCGTGCTGCCCGAAGCCGTGAGCCTGCAGGTGGCGCCGCCGGTGCCCATGGTGTTCGACGGCAGCGCCGGCCGAGCCCACCTGAAGTTCGACGGCACGGTCCAGGACCTGATGGGCCGGCAGGACGTGCAGGGCCGCTTCCAGCTGAGCGGCCCCTCGCTGGCCGCCGTGGGCGAGCCCTTCGGCGTCACGCTGCCGACCACCCAGCCCTTCACGATGCAGGGCCAGATCGCCCGCGAAGGCACCCGCTGGCGCACCCATGTGCAGGCGGCCCACATCGGCCGCAGCGACCTGGCCGGCGACTTCGAGTTCAACCGCCCGCCGGGGAAGCTGCCATTGCTCACAGGCGAGCTGCGCGGCGACGCGCTGTGGCTGTCCGACCTCGGCCCGACGATCGGCGTGGCGACCCAGGAGACCAGGCAGGCGGTGCCCGCGGCCAGCGCCCGGCGCGCCGGGCGCGTGCTGCCCGATCGACCGCTGGACCTGCCCTCCCTGTCGGCGATGCAGGCCGACGTGCGCATCGCCCTGGCCCGGCTGGAGCTGGGCCACCCGAAGCTGGAGGCTGTCCATCCCCTGCGGGCTCACCTGACCCTGAAGGACGGCGTGCTGAACATCGAGGGCCTGGACGCCACCCTCGCCCAGGGTCGGCTGTGGGGCAGCATCCAGCTCGATGGCCGTCAGCCCCAGGCGATCTGGAAGGTGGACCTCTCCGCCAGCGGCCTGAAGCTGCAGGAGTGGATTGCCCAGTCGCGGCCCAAGGGACAGCCGCCTTACGTCACCGGCGAACTCGGCGGCCGCTTCCTTCTCACCGGCCGGGGCCGCTCGGCGGCGCAGATGCTGGCCACTTCCGACGGCAGCGGCCGCCTGCTGTGGAGCGACGGGACGCTTTCGCACCTGGTGGTCGAAGGCGCCGGCATCGACCTGGCCCAGGGCCTGGGGGTGCTCCTTAAGGGCGACGATGCGCTGCCCGTCACCTGCGCCGCGGCCGACCTGCAGGTCAAGGCGGGCCAGGTCGAGCCGAAGCTGCTGGTGGTCGACACGCCCGATTCCACGCTCTGGGGCGAGGGCCGTGTGTCGCTGGCCGATGAGAAGCTGGACCTGGTCGCGCGGGCCGAACCGAAAGACGTCAGCCCGCTGACCCTGCGCACGCCGCTGCGGGTGCGCGGCACCCTGTCCGACCCGTCGATCTCGCTCGAGAAAGGACCACTGGTGCGCCGCGCGGTGCCGGCGGTGCTGCTCGGGCTGATCAACCCGCTGGCGGCCCTGCTGCCGCTGATCGACCCCGGCAGCGACCAGGCGCGCCACCGCCTGGCCGGATGCCAGGCGCTGGTAGCCCAGGCCCAGCGCCAGACGCCCGCCCATCGGGCGCCATCCCCCGTGGCCAGTCGAGCGGCCTCGTCGCCGCCGTAGGACTGGTCCGACAGCAAACAGATCGTTGGACGGACGAGCCATGCACAGCGACCCCACTGATAATCGGTTTCAAGTCCCGACAGGCTTGGCGCGTGGCACTTCCAGCGGTGCAGACGTTTCCTTCCCTGGCCGGATTCCTGGCCCCCTGATCTTCGTCGCGCGCCCCGGCGCGCAACCCGGTATGACCTCGCCTTCGCCTGTTCGCGCCGACCTGGCCTCTCCGCTCAGGTGCTTCCTGGTCGAGGACAGCGCCGTGATCCGGCAGAACCTCATCGCCACGCTGGAGGAGCTGCTGGCGGTGCAGATGGTCGGCACGGCCGAAGACGAGCGCGGAGCCCTCGAATGGCTCAGGACCGGCGCGGAATGCGACCTCATGATCGTCGACATCTTCCTGCGCCAGGGCACCGGGCTGGAGGTGCTGCGCCAGGCCCGACAGCTCAGGCCGGAGACCCGCCTGGTGGTGCTGACGAACTTCGCCACCGCCGACATGCGCAAGCGTTGCGCGCAGCTGGGCGCGGATCAGGTCTTCGACAAGTCGGCCGAGCTCGAGGAGCTGCTCGCCTACTGCGAAGAGCTGAGCAACAGCAAGCCGCTCGCGCAGCCGTGATGACGTGCGTGCAGCCTCGCCGAACCCGACACCGGACCTACTGGATCAGGCCGTTCTTCAGCGCGTAGTAGGTCAGGTCGCTGTTGGACGACAGCTTCATCTTCTCCATCACCCGGGTGCGGTAGGTCGAGACGGTCTTGACGGACAAGGCCATGGAGTCGGCCATGTGGCCTATCGTCTCGCCCTTGGCCAGCCGCAGGAAGACCTGGAACTCCCGCTCGGACAGCTGCTCGTGCGGCAGCTTGTCGGGGTGGCTGCCCAGCCCATCGGCGAGCAGCTCGGCCACGGCGGCGGTGATGTACTTGCGCCCCCGGTAGACGGTGCGGATCGCGGTGACGATCTCCTCCGGGTCGCACTCCTTGTTGAGGTAGCCGCTGGCGCCCTGGCGCAGCAGCGTGGTGGCGTAGTGCGTCTCCGGGAAGCCCGAGAGGATGAGGACCGGCAGGTCGGGCTCGCGCGCCTTGATGGCGGCCATCGCGTCCACGCCGCTCTGGTCGGGCATGGACAGATCCATCAGCAGCACATCGACCTCACCCTTGCGGACAAGATCCAGCGCCTCTCGTCCGTTGGCCGCCTCGCCCGTCACCCGCAGGTCGACCTGCTCGGACAGGAACTGGCGCAGCCCGGTGCGGACGATCACGTGGTCATCGACGATTCCGACGCGGATCATGGCAACTTCTCGCTGGATGCAACCTGGGGAGTCTAGGTGATGCGGGGTTTGACAAGCTGGCTCGACAAGGGCAAATACCGGGCCTGGGCCTTTCCCGTGGCGGCCCTCGTCGCCGGCTTGCTGCTGGCCACCACCGAGCTGGCCTACCACGGTGCCGGCTCGCGCCTGACCCGCCTGGCCGCCATGGACCAGGCCCGGTTCGAGCTGCTGCGCGTGCTGCGCCGGATCACGGATGCCGAATCCGGCGAGCGCGGCTTCCTGCTCACCAACGGGCCCGAATACCTCGCGCCCTACCAGTCGGCGCGGGCCGACGTCTTCGACGGCATGCAGCGCCTGGAGCAGCTGTACCTCGACATCGGAGATGCCAACGCGGAGGTCCACCGCAAGCGCATCGCGAGCCTTGTCGTCTCCAAGCTCAGCGAGATGGAGGAGGTGCTGCGCATAGAGGCCGCCGGCCAGCGCGAAACCGCGCTCGAGATGGTGCGCACCGGCATAGGCCGCGACCAGATGGAGCAGCTGCGAAAAGAGGTCGACGAGCTGCTGCACCAGCAGAACCAGGCCAGCCGGGAGGCGCTCGGCAGCATCTATGACACGCTGCTGATGAACCGCCTGGGCGTGCTGGTGCTGACCATCGTCGGCCTGGCGGTGCTGGCCGCCTTCCTGCGGCAGAGCCGGCTGCTGGACCAGGAGCTGCTGGTGCGCCAGGCCGAGGTACAGGCCGAGCGCGACCGCCTGGAGCGCGAAGTCGAGCGTCGCACCGAAGACCTCAAGGAGCTCGCGAGCCACCTGCAGACGGCGCGAGAGGACGAGCGCGCCCGCCTGGCCCGGGAGCTGCACGACGAGCTGGGCGCGCTGCTCACCGCCGCCAAGCTCGACGTGGCCCGCATCCGCCCCAAGCTGCTGCAGGCCGCACCCGACCTGCAGCCGCGCCTGGCCCACCTGGTGGAGGCGCTGAACAGCGGCATCGCCCTGAAGCGCCGCATCATCGAGGACCTGCGGCCGTCGACCCTCAACAGCCTCGGCCTGGTGCCCGCGCTGGAGATCCTCTGCGGCGAGAGCGCCGAGCGCCTGGGCATCCCGATCCACGCCAGGCTGCAACCCGTGCGGCTCGCGCCCGGGGCCGACCTCGTCGTCTTCCGCGTCGTGCAGGAGTCGCTCACCAACATCGCCAAGTACGCCAAGGCCAGCCGGGTCGATGTCAGCCTCCGGCTGGACGACGGCGAGGCGGTGGTCGAGGTCACCGATGACGGCGCGGGCTTCGATGCTTCGCAGACGGCGCGCGGCAGCCACGGGCTGCGCGGCATGCGCTTTCGTGTCGAGGCCGAGCGCGGGCGATTGCAGATCCGATCGTCCCCGGGGCGCGGCACCACGCTGACGGCGCGGCTGCCCGTGGCGCCCGAGCCCGACCCGTCCGGCGAACCCGCCGACGCCGCCTCGAAGTCCGCGTAGGAGCGGTCCTACACCCGCTCGTTCAGCGCACCGACACAAGGCTGCGCTGTCTGCCGCTGCGAAGGTCGCCAGGGCCTGCCTACATTGGTCCTGTAGCACCCCGCCACAGGGGGGCCCGCCGCCCCCCACGATCCACCCCGCAGCAAAGGACCGCATCATGACCACCCGGACCACCGACCTGCAGCAGAAAGCGGCCGACGCCCTGACCGACGGCCTGCACGAAGCCGGCAACATCGCCTCCTCCGCCTTCAGCCGCGCCGCCGCCCAGATGGAGGAGATCACCCGTCGCGGAATGGACCGCGCACGCGAAGCCTCCACCCAGGTACGCGACCAGGCCAACCGCGCCGGTGACCGCGCCGTGGGCTACATCCAGGAAGAGCCGGTGAAGTCGGTGCTGATCGCGGTCGCGGCCGGCGCCGCCGTCGCGATGCTCGCCGCCTGGTTCGCCCGCTCGCGCTCGCACCTGTAAAGCGCCACCCCGTTCCATCAACACAAACTCTCCGGAAGGCACCCCATGAACAAGATCACCACCACCCGCCGCCTCTCGACCGCCGCCCTGCTGGCCGCCGGCATCCTGTCCTCGCTGGCTCTGGCCGGCTGCAACCGCGCCGCCGACGACCGCACCGCCGGCCAGAAGCTCGACACCGCGATCGCCAAGACCGACCAGGCGGCCGACAACGCCGCCGCGAAGACCGAGAACGCGGCCAACCGCGCGGCCGACAAGATGGAGAACGCCGCCAACAAGATGGGCGCCAAGGCCGAGGACGTGGCGGTGACCGCCAAGGTCAATGCCGCCCTGGCCGGGGATGCGCGCCTGTCGGCCCTGAAGATCAACGTTGACACCGTGGACGGCCGCGTCAGCCTGCATGGCTTCGCGCCCGACGCCGATTCGCGCCAGCGCGCCACCGAGCTGGCCAAGGCCGTCGAAGGCGTGAAGGACGTCGACAACCAGCTCCAGGTGGGCACGAAGTAAGCGTCCACAGCACAGGGAGGAGACTGTCATGCGCCGAGTTGCCACAGCTCTTTACGTAGCCATCGCGCTGGCCAGCCTCGGCCTGGCCAGCGTGCAACCGAGCCAGGCCGACGGCCTGGCCGTCAACACCGTGGCCCTGGCTGACGAGGTCGACAACCTCGCCGTCGATGTCTGGGATGCGGCCGCCGACACGCTGGCCCCGACCGACACCGCCGACACGCCCTGAGCGCAGTCCCGGCGGCCTTGCCGTCAGTGCGCCCCGGTCACGAGATCGACCTGAGCGCCTCGCACAGGCGGCCGAGCCGCGAAGCATCGCCGGGCGCCAGTTCGCCCGCCCGAAGAAGCGCCGCCCGTTCGATGCCGCGCAGCCGGAAGATCAGCTCATCCTCGATGGCCTCGACCTCGGCCGCATCGCGCACGCAGACCGCCGCGGAACTCCACAGCCCGCTCGCATTCCAGCCCAGCCTGAGCCGGGCCAGAAGGTGGCTGGACAGCGCCAGCGCATTCTTCAGCGGCGGAGACTCCGCCTGCGCGAGCAACTCGCCCGCCTGGCGCTCGGCCGCCTGCAAGGTGGCGTCCAGCCGCTCCAACCGCCCTTGCACCTCGGCGGTGGTGAGATTCGCCCGGCGCGGAGGTTCGGCCCGCGCGGCCGCCTCGATGGCGGCCAGCCAGTGGAGGTCGAATTCGCCCGGCACCACCCGCAAGGCCACGCTCGCACGAGCGAGCGACGCCGCCCCGCGCAGGCTGCCCAGCGCGGCCTCCACCACGGCGAGCAGGCGCCCCAGCGGCGAGACCTCGTCCCGCCTGAGCAGGTGCGGATAGCCGGATCCGTCGAGCCGCTCGTGGTGCTCGGCTATGCCACGCGAGAGCGCGCCGGGGTAATTGGTGAGCTGGGCAATGAGCAGGTGGCCTATGTGCGGATGCACCACCAGCTGCTGGTAGGCCACGAAGTCGAGGCCACGCGCCGGATCGCCCTCGCCATAGCGCGGATCGATGTAGAGCTCGCCCAGATCGTGCAGCAGACCGGCCAGCAGGGCCAGCCGAAGCTCGGCGACGCCACCGCCGTGAACGTCCATCATGGCGCCGGCCAGCAGCATGGCTTGCACCGCGTGCTCGAAGGCCTCGGGCTTGGAGGCCTGCGAGGCGGTGAGCAGCAACTGCGGCACCGAATGCAGCGGCAGGTGCGAGACCTCCTTGAGCAGCCGCCCCGCATGAGGCAGCAGCAGCGCCGTCAGCGGAGTGTCTTTCGCCAGTTGCTCCTCGGCGGCATGGGTGAGCGTGTGGGCCGTCACGCCGTCCTCGGCCAGCAGGCAGCTTTCGAGCGGGTTGCGCAACTGCCGGTCCAGCAGCTTGCGTTGCAGCGCGCTGGACACAGGCTGGTCGCGTGCCCACAGCTTGATGCCCGAGATGTCGAAGATGTCGCGCGAGGCGATGATGCTTCGGGTCTGGCTCGCCTCCAGGATGGTCGCCAGCGCGTGCTGGTTGGCCGTCGAGAAGGAAGACGAGGACGACGACAGGGCGCTGCGCGGAGCACCTGGGGCTGGGCTGGTCACCTGGAATCTCCCTACCTGCTTCGACGCGGCATCGGCCGGCCGCCCGCCGCCTGAAGCCGCGACTCGTTACCAATCGCAACTGCCGCGTGTTGCAATCGTCGGCATGACCATCCTGACGACCGAGCGGCTCCGCCTGGAGCCCTTTTGCGACGAGCATCTCGCCGCCCTCAACGCCCTGAACCGTGACATCGAGGTGATGCGCTACCTGGGCGGCCGGGCGGAGACGCTGGACGACACCCGCGCCGCCATCGAACGCGTCAAGGCGCGCTGGGCGGAGTGGGGCTACTCGTGGTGGGCTTTCGTGGAGCACGACAGCGGCGAGCTGGTGGGCGCCGGCTGCATCCAGCACTTGGGGCGCGACAAGGCCAAGCCGCTGGAGATCGGCTGGCGCCTGAGGCGCGACCGCTGGGGCCGAGGCCTGGCCTCGGAGGCGGCTCGCACCATGGCCCGCTTCGCCTTCGAGACCCTGCATGCACCGTTGCTGCGGGCGGTTTGCCATCTCGACAACGCGGCCTCCGCCCAGGTCATGAAGCGCCTGGGCATGCGCTACAGCGGCATCGAGCGCTGGAACGACATGGACTGCCTGGCCTACGAGATCAGCGCCCGGGAGTGGCGGGACCGACAGGCGCCGTAAGCGCTTTCCATTCGCGCCGCCAGGCTGCCGCTCGCGCCGCAGCCCCCCCGTTCGTCGCACGCTGCTCGCCCAGCCCGCGAGCAGCCGCCAGCATCACGTCCATCGAACCCCCAACCCTTCAGAGGAGCCGATGATGCTGATGCAGATCCTGACCCACACCCCGCGCTGGGTGTTCTTCCTCTTCGCTGCCCTCGTCTGGCTGGGCTTTTCGCAGATGGCCGGCCGCCGCGCGACGCTGCGCCGGGTCACCTTGCTGCCGGTGGCGATGCTGGCGCTGTCGTTCTTCGGCGTGGTGTCCAGCTTTGCGGGCCTGGCCTGGGCGCTGCTGCCCTGGGCGGCCGGCGTGGCGCTTTCGGCGGCGGCCGTTCTGGCCCGCCCAGTGCCCGAAGGCACGGCGTACGAGCCGGGCAGCCGCCGCTTCGCCCTGCCCGGCAGCGCACTGCCGCTGGGGCTGATGATGGGGATCTTCCTGCTCAAGTACGCGGTCGGCGTGTCCCTCGCCATGGCGCCGGAGCTGGCCAGCTCGGCCGGCTACGCCACCTTGGTCGGCGCCGTCTCCGGTGCGCTCAGCGGCGTGTTCCTCGGCCGTGCAGCGCGGCTGTGGCGCCTGGCGCTGCCGACGCTCAGCCAGGCGCCGGGTGTCCGGCTGGCCTGAGGGCTGGCAAGAGAAGGCCGGCGCGCCTACCTGACCAGGGCGACGCCGGCCGGCGCGGGCTCCGACGAAGCCACCGGGGCCGGGCCGGGCGCGAAGGCGGCGGCATCCAGCGCGCAGGCCTGGTCGATCAGCGCCCGGGCGCTGCCGCCGGCTTGGGTGGCCGGCCATTCGCCGGCATCCTCGAAGCGCTGGATGCCCCGGGCGAGGCAACGTTCGGCCGGCGTGTCGCGGTAAAGCTCGCTCCAGGCCTCGCGCGGTTCGGCCTGCCGGTGCTGCTGGCCCAGGGTGCCCAGGCCGGCCATGGCGGCCACCACCAGGGCGGCCACGATCCAGGCGTTGACGAGACGAAGCGGGAGGGGGTCGGTACTGCTGAACATCGGCGGCGATTGTTCCAAGAGGCCGGGAAATGCACATTCCCCCCGATGGGGGTGTTGTGGCCGAATCGACACCGGGACGCCGACTCTTCCTGCGCGCATGCGCCTCCCGAACTGGTCAAGCGGCCGGGGGCCCGCCCCTCGGCACCCGTCTGCGAAGGATGAACACCATGAGCGATACGACCTACCACGCCGGCATGCGCACGCTGCAGGATCGCTTCGACACGCGCCGCCTGGCCGACCGGCTGGACGAGCGCCTGGGCCGCGGCTCCTTCACCGAGGAAGACCGGGCGTTCATCGAGAGCCGGACGATGTTCTTCCTCGCCACCGCCGATGCCGAGGGCCGGCCCGATTGCTCGTACAAGGGCGGCCTGGCCGGCTTCGTGCGCGTCGTCGGGCCCGACGAGCTGGAGTTCCCGAGCTACGACGGAAACGGCCAGTTCCGCAGCCTCGGCAACGTGCTGGCCCATGCGGCGGTGGGGCTGCTGTTCATCGATTTCGAGTCGCCCCGGCGGCTGCGGGTGAACGGCGAAGCCCGCCTGCTGGACGATGCCGAGACCCTGTCGCGCCACCACGGCGCGCAGCTCGTGGTGCGGGTGCGGGCGCGGCGCATCTTCCCCAACTGCCCGCGCTACATCCACCGCACCGGCGGCGCGCTGCCGTCGGCCGACGTGCCCCAGCCCGGCCACGAGCCGCCGCCGGCGGCGTGGAAGTCCATGCCCATGGTGGTGGACATGCTGCCGAATCGTTGACCTCACCTCGATGGGCAGCGGACGACCGCCGGCCCCAGTGCGATCAGAGCTGCTTGCAGAAGAAGGTCGTCCCGCAAGGCGCTCCATCCGGCATGAGCGCGTAGTTCGGCACGCAGCCCACGCGCACCCAGCCCGCCCGCTCGTAGAGCCGCTCGGCATCGCCGCCGGTCACGGTGTCCAGCACCAGCACGGTCTTGCCCTGGGCGCGTGCAACGTCGTCCACCGCCGCCATCAGTCGATGCGCAATGCCCTGACGGCGCGCACGACGGTGGACGAGCATCTTGGCCACATCGGCGCGATGCGGCTGGTTCTCGGGCAGGCCGGTGATGAGCTGCACGGTGCCCACGATGCGACCTTCGCCGTTCTCAGCCACCAGCAGGACGCGTTCGCCTCGCTGCACGCCCTCCACCACGCCGCGCCAGAAGGCCATCGCCTTCTCGAATGGCAAGGGCGCCATGAAGCTGACCGAGGCACCGCCGTGGACACAGTCGACCAGCACTTCGGCCAGGGCCTCGACGCTGGAGAGGGCTTCGTCGGCGCCCAGACGGCGGATGGTGATGGCGGGTGTGTTCACGAGGCACTCCTTCTGGCGTGTGGCGACCAGGGCAGCGTGACCAGCGCGACGAGATAGCGCGCCGGCGACCGGGTCGGGTTGCGGTAGACGAGCGGCTGGTCCAGCTGCATCGCCAGCGTGTCGCCGGTCTCCAGCCGCCAGGTGGTGCGGCCGACCGTCAGCTCCATCGCGCCGTCGATCATCCAGACCTGCTGGTAGGTCTCGTTGTCGCGCGGCGTGGCGTCGTAGGCGATGCGCTGGCCGGGCGGGAAGACCACGTCCACCAGCTGGATAGGCGAGCGGGCAGGCGGCGAGACGTTGCGTCGCAGGTAGCCGCTGCCCGGATCCTGCCAGACCGGTTGATCGGCGACGCGGGCCAGGGGCGAGGGGTCGGCGGCGATGCTGCTTTCAGCCGGCTCGAAGAGCGAGGCCACGGTGGCGCCCAGCGCGCCGGAGAGCTTGTCGAGCACCACCGCGGTCGGGCTGCTGCCGCCTCGTTCTATGAGCGAGATGTTGGACCGGCTCACGCCGGAGCGCTCGGCCAGCGCGTCCAGCGACAAGCCCAGGCCTTCGCGCAGCTGGCGCACGCGCCGGCCTATGCGGGAGTTCAGGTCGGAGTCCATTCCTCCAGTTTACGAGAATACTGATTCCAGTAAAGTGGATTCAGCGGGCCTGCCGTTTGCTCCGTCCCGGTCATGACCCACGCGCGCGGCGACATCCGTATCGGCATCTCCGGCTGGCGGTATGCGCCGTGGCGCGGCCGTTTCTATCCCAAGGGGCTGCCCCAGAGGGAAGAGCTGGCCTACGCCTCCCGGATGCTGCCGACGATCGAGATCAACGGCTCCTTCTACTCGCTGCAGCGCCCGGCCTACTACCAGGGCTGGCATGACGAGACGCCGGACGATTTCGTCTTCTCCGTCAAGGGCCCGCGCTACATCACCCACCTCCTGCGCCTGCGCGACGTCGGCGCGCCGCTGGCCAACTTCTTCGCCTCGGGCGTGTTCGCGCTGGGGGCCAAGCTCGGGCCCATCCTGTGGCAGTTCCCGCCGCACATGCCCTACGACCCGCCGCGCTTCGAAGCCTTCTTCAAGCTGCTGCCGCACGACACCGACGCCGCGCTGGCGCTGGCCCGCGGACACCATGACGCACGCATGCAAGGCCGCAGCCTGCTGGAGGTGCGGCACCGGCAGGAACTGCGGCACGCCGTGGAAATCCGCCACGACAGTTTCATCGACCCCGGCTTCATCGCGATGCTTCGGCGACACGGCGTGGGCCTCGTCGTCGCCGACACCGCCGGCCACTGGCCGTTGCTCGAGGACCTCACCGCCGCCTTCGTCTACATGAGGCTGCATGGCGACAAGGAGCTCTATGCCAGCGGCTACAGCGACGAGGCGCTGGACCGCTGGGCCACGCGCATCGCCGCCTGGCGCAGCGGCCACCAGGTGGACGACGCGCACCTGGCTTCCGACAAGCCCGCACCGCGGCGTGCGCGGCGCGACATCTACTGCTACTTCGACAACGACGTGAAGGTGCACGCGCCCTTCGACGCGGCCCACCTGGCCGCGCGCCTGGGCCTGCCCACCGGGCTGGTGCCACTCAAGGTGAAGACGCCGGCCGGCCTGCCGCCGCCGCGCCCGACCTGGCCAGCCACCCCGGTACGCGGCGCCGCGCGGGTGGGACACCGCCCGCATTGAGCCGAAAGGGGCGCGAAATGGCCCGCTCGCCGCTGCATCTGAAGGAGCTTTTCGGCCTGCTCAAGGACGCCTTCAGCGCCTGGCTGGACGACTACGCTCCCAGCATGGGCGCGGCCCTGTCGTATTACACGCTGTTCTCCATCGCGCCGCTGCTGCTGATCGTCATCGGCGTGGCCGGCCTGGTCTTCGGCGAGCAGGCCGCGCGCGGCGAGATCATGGGCCAGCTCGCCGACCTGGTGGGCACCGAGGGCGCCCGCACCATCGAGGACATGCTGGCCACCGTGCGCCTGGAAGACCGCAGCCCCTGGGCGACGGGCTTGAGCATCCTCGCGCTGGTGGTGGGCGCGACCACCGTCTTCGGCGAGTTGCAGAACGCGCTCAACCGCATCTGGCGCGGCACGCACATCAAGCCGCATGGCCTGGCCGGCCTGTGGCAGCTGGTGCGCACGCGCTTGCTCTCGCTCGGCATCATCCTGTGCCTGGGCTTCCTGTCGATGGTGTCGCTGGTGTTCAACGCCGTGCTGGCCGCGCTGTCGGGCTGGTGGACGCCGCTGTTGGGGGGCGACGCGGCGGTGCTGGCGCAGGCGGTCGATTTCACCGTCAGCTTCGGCCTGGTGACGGTGATGTTCGCCATGCTCTACAAGTGGGTGCCCTACAACAAGGTGCAGTGGCGCGAAGTGTGGATGGGCGCAGCGCTCACGTCGTTGCTGTTCACCCTCGGCAAGGCCGGCATCGGCTACTACATCGGCAAGAGCAACGTGGCCAGCGCCTTCGGTGCGGCAGCGTCGCTGGTGGTGGTGATGGTCTGGGTCTACTACTCGGCGCAGATCTTCCTGCTCGGTGCCGAGATCACCTGGGCCTATGCACAGCGCTACCGGCCGAAAGCAGCGGCTGCAGCGACACCACCGAGCCGATGATCAACAGCGCGGGCGGCCTCACGGCGTGCTCGCGAGCCAGGGCCGGCAGCGTCCCCAGCGTGCCCACGAGGCAGCGCTCGCCCGGCAGGGAAGCGCGCTCGACGATGGCCGCCGGCGTGTCGGCCGTCAGGCCGTGGTCCACCAGGCGGCGGCTGATGAGGGGCAGCGTGCCCACGCCCATGTAGATCACCACCGTCTGCCTCGGGCGGGCCAGCGCGTCCCAGTCGAGCTCGGGTTCGCTGTCCTCCCGGCCATGGCCGGTGGCGAAGACCAGCGTCGCGGCATGCGCGCGATGGGTCAGCGGAATCCCGGCGTTGGCCCCGGCTGCCTGCGCGGCGCTCAGGCCCGGGATGACGGTGAAGGGGATGCCCTCGCGCGCCAGGCCTTCCGCCTCCTCGCCGCCGCGGCCGAAGATGTAGCCGTCGCCGCCCTTGAGCCGCAGCACCGGCCGGCCGCTGCGGGCCAGGCGCACCATCAGCTCGATGATGGTCGGCTGCTCCATCGTGTGGCTCGACGACTCCTTGCCGACATAGATCAGGTCGGCATCCGGCGGCACGAGCTGCAGCACCGCCTCGCCGACCAGGTGGTCGTAGAGCACGACGCTGGCATGGCGCAGCGCGTTGGCGGCCTTCACCGTCAGCAGCTCGGGGTCGCCCGGGCCGGCGCCGACGAGCGTGACAGCCGCCACACCGGACATGGCGACGGGCGAAAGGCTGCGGTACAGCGTGGGGTCGTCGGCCAGTTTCATCGCAAGCAGCGGTGGGCGCGCCGCGGCGCGAATGACCTGCATGTTCCTCGGCACATCCGGTCCCGTCCTTGAAATAAATCAATGACGGGGCCCGGAGCCGGGCAGACGATGCGCTCGCACTCAAGCCAGATCACCCGCCCCTCAAGAAGGACCATTCCATGAAGACCACCACGCTGTTCCGGCTGGGCGTCGTCGCGCTCGCCGCGCTCGCCTTCGCCGCGGGCACCCGGGCCGAAGAAAAGAAGGACCTGACCCAGCCCGAGATCAATTACCAGGCCGGCGGCTCGCCGCTGGGCGCCGAGCCGATGTACCAGAGCACGAACCCCAAGGCCCCGGCGATGACGCTGGCCGAGTTCGAGCTGGCCCGCAAGACCTATTTCGAGCGCTGCGCCGGCTGCCACGGCGTGCTGCGCAAGGGCGCCACCGGCAAGCCGCTGACGCCCGACATCACCCTCGGCAAGGGCACCGACTACCTCAAGGTGTTCATCGCCTACGGCTCGGCCGCCGGCATGCCGAACTGGCTGACCTCCGGCGAGATGGACGAGAAGACCGTCGACGTGATGGCCCGCTACATCCAGCAGGACCCGCCCACACCGCCCGAGTTCGGCATGGAGCAGATGAAGACCACCTGGAAGGTCATCGTCCCGCCGGACCAGCGGCCGAAGAAGAAGATGAACTCGTACAACATCGACAACATCTTCTCCACCACGCTGCGCGACACCGGCGAGGTCGCCCTGATCGACGGCGACACCAAGCAGATCATCAACATCGTCAAGACCGGCTACGCGGTGCACATCTCGCGCCTGTCGGCCTCGGGGCGCTACCTGTTCGTGATCGGGCGCGACGCCAAGATCAACATGATCGACCTGTGGATGGAAAAGCCCGACAACGTGGCCGAGATCCGCGTCGGGCTGGAAGCCCGCTCGGTCGACACCAGCAAGTACAAGGGCTACGAGGACAGGTACGCCATCGCCGGCAGCTACTGGCCGCCGCAGTACGTGATCATGAAGGGCGACACGCTGGAGCCGCTGAAGATCGTGGCCACCCGCGGCATGACGGTCGACAAGCAGGAGTTCCACCCCGAGCCGCGCGTGGCCTCTATCGTCTCTTCGCACTACAAGCCCGAGTTCGTGGTGAACGTGAAGGAGACCGGCAAGACGCTGCTGGTCGACTACTCGAACATCGAGGCGCTGAAGACCACCGAGATCGGCACCGCGCGCTTCCTTCACGACGGCGGCATGGACTCGACCGGGCGCTACTTCATGGTGGCCGCCAACCAGAGCAACAAGATCGCCGCGGTGGACCTGAAGGAAGGCAAGCTCGAGAAGCTGATCGACGTGGGCAAGATCCCGCACCCGGGCCGCGGCGCCAACTTCGTGCACCCGAAGTTCGGGCCCGTGTGGTCCACCGGCCACCTGGGCGACGACAGCATCTCGCTGATAGGCACCGACCCCAAGGGCCACAAGCAGTACGCCTTCAAGAAGGTCGCCGAGCTCAAGGGCCAGGGCGGCGGGGCGCTGTTCATCAAGAGCCACCCGAAGTCCACGCATCTGTACTCGGACACGCCGCTGAACCCGGATCCCAAGATCTCGCAATCGGTGGCGGTGTACGACATCAGGGACCTCGACAAGGGCTTCACCGTGCTGCCCATCGCCGAGTGGGCGGACCTGAAAGACGACGGCGCCAAGCGCGTCGTGCAGCCCGAGTACAACAAGGCGGGCGACGAGGTCTGGTTCTCGGTCTGGTCGGCCAAGAACAAGCAGAGCGCGATCGTGGTCGTCGACGACAAGACGCTGAAGCTGAAGACGGTGATCAAGGACCCGAGGCTCATCACGCCGACCGGTCACTTCAACGTCTACAACACCCAGCACGACATCTACTAGCCTCCCGGGAGAAGCACGATGACACGCACTGCACTGATGCTTTTCCTCGGCGCATTGGCGCTGGGCACCGCCCAGGCCACGCCCGAGGAGGCGATGAACAAGGCCGGCTGCATGGCCTGCCATGCGAAGGACAAGAAGCTCGTGGGGCCGTCGTTCAAGGACATCGCGGCCAAGTACAAGGGCCAGGACGTCTCCGCCAAGCTCGCGGAGAAGGTCCGCAAGGGCGGCTCGGGCAGCTTCGGCCCGATCCCGATGGCCCCCAATCCGCCGGACAAGATCAGCGATGGGGACCTGAAGGACGCGATCGCGACGATCCTGTCGTCCTGAGTGCCGTGAACCATCCGCACCCCGTTCAACCTGAGCTTGTCGAAGGGTCCGTTGCACAGGGCCCTCGCCTTCGACAGGCTCAGGCCGAACGGTGGCACCTCCCCGTTCACCCTGAGCTTGTCGAAGGGTCCACCGCACAGGCCTCTCGCCTTCGACAGGCTCAGGCCGAACGGTGGCACCTCCCCGGTCACCCTGAGCTTGTCGAAGGGTCCACCGCACAGGCCTCTCGCCTTCGACAGGCTCAGGCCGAACGGTGGAGGGGTGCACCGGTCGAACGCCACCCTGCTGAACCGGAACCCCACGCCCCCGTTCACCCTGAGCTTGTCGAAGGGCCCACTGCACAGGGCTCCCGCCTTCGACAGGCTCGGGCCGAACGGTCCACGGCGGTCGAGGGACTCTTTGCGGGCGGGCAATGGATCGCGATCGGCGCCGCCATGCTCGCCCTGGCCGGCGGTGCGCTGGCCGAGCCCACCAGCGGACGCCAGCAGCAGCTCGTGCGCATGGTGCGGCAGGACTGCGGCTCCTGCCACGGCATGCGGCTGACCGGTGGGCTCGGGCCGGCGCTCACGCCCGAGGCGATGAGTTCGCTGCCCACCGAGAGCATCGCCGCGACCATCTTCCACGGCCGGCCCGGCACGCCCATGCCGCCCTGGCGCGCGATGCTCGACGAGAGCGAAGCACGCTGGATCGCCGAGCGCCTGCAGGCCGGCCTGACCGACGAGGTGCGTTGACCATGCGCCGACGCGAACTTCTCCTGGCTTCCGGCGCGGCCCTCACGCTCACCGGCTGCGCCACCCCTGCGGCATTGCCCGAGCTGCGCGGCACCGGCGACCTCGGCGTGGTGATCGAACGCGCCCGCGGCACGCTGGCCATCGTCGACACCAGCGAGCGGCGCGTCATCGCCGAGGTGACCGGGCTGGGCGACCTCTCGCACGCCTCGGTCGTGTTCTCGCGCGATGCCCGCTTCGCCTACGTGTTCGGCCGCGACGGCGGGCTCACCAAGGTCGACCTGCTGGCCCGCCGAATCACCGCGCGCATCGTTCAGGCCGGCAATTCGATCGGCGGCGCCATCAGTGCGGATGGCGCGCTGGTCGCTGCACAGAACTACCAGCCCGGCGGGGTGAAGGTGTTCGACGCGCGCACGCTGGCCCTGGTCGCCGACCTCCCCGCCGAGGCCGTG
Organism: Ideonella flava; assembly: GCF_051857595.1. NCBI lineage: Bacteria > Pseudomonadati > Pseudomonadota > Betaproteobacteria > Burkholderiales > Sphaerotilaceae > Ideonella > Ideonella flava. The sequence continues at coordinate 68,385 of NZ_JBPZHD010000006.1, read as the reverse complement.
GGCGGCAAGCCCTCGCGCGTGGTCGGCCTGGTGGACCTGCCCGGACGGCGCTTCGCGTGGAGCCTGCTGGACGCCGACGCGATCTGGATCGCCGATCTCAGCGAGCCCTCGTCACCGCGCGTGACGAAGCTCGAAGGCATAGGCCGCATGCCGTACGACGCGCTCGTCACCCCCGACGGCCGCCACTACATCGCGGGGCTGTTCGGCGAGGACGGGCTGGCGCTGGTGGACCTGTGGCAGGAGCGGCCCGCGGCGCGCCGCATCCTCGCCGGCTACGGGCGCGGCCAGGAGCCGCTGCCGGTCTACAAGATGCCGCACCTGCGTGGCTGGGCGGTCGCGGGCCGCCGCGCCTACCTGCCGGCCATCGGCCGCCACGAGGTGCTGGTGGTGGACACCGAGACCTGGGCCGAGGTGGGGCGCATCCCGGTCGCCGGCCAGCCGGTCTTCGTCATGGCACGGCCCGACGGGCGGCAGGTGTGGGTCAACTTCGCGGTGCCCGACTACGACCGCGTGCAGGTCATCGACACGCCGACACAGCGCATCGTCACCACGCTCACGCCGGGCAAGGCGGTGCTGCATCTCGAATTCACACCGCGCGGCGAGACGGTGTGGATCAGCAGCCGTGACGACAACCGCGTGAGCGTCATCGATACGCAGAGCTTCGCGACCGTGGCCACGTTGAACGTGGATTCGCCGAGCGGCATCTTCTTCACCGCGCGGGCCACGCGGATGGGACTGTGATGGACAAGCTTCGCCTCACCCTGCTCGACCGCTGGCAGCACGGCTTCCCGCTCGTGCGCGAGCCCTTCGCGGCGATCGCCGCCACGCTCGGCCGCCGGACGGACGAGGTGCTCGCCACGTACGCTGCCGCGCAGCGCGAAGGAGCGCTCGGGCGCATCGGCGGCGTGTTCGGTGCGGGCGCGGGCGGATCGGCATTGCTCTGCGCAATGGCCGTGCCGCCTGCCCGATTGGAAGCCGTGGCCGCCATCGTCTCCGCCCATCCCGGCGTGAACCACAACTACCAGCGCGAACACCAGCGCAACCTCTGGTTCGTGCTGACCGGGCGCGGTGCGGACGCGGTGGAGAACGCCCTGAGAGGGCTGGAGCAAGCGACGGGGCTGACCGCACTTCGCCTGGCCATGCAACGCGCCTACCGCATCGACCTCGGCTTCGCGCTCGGTGGACGCACGTCCGCGCATCCACCTCGCGCATCGCGCCGTGCCCTCCCGGTGGCGCTGCACGAGCGGCCGCTGGCCGCGCTGGTGGAGGACGGCCTGCCGCTCGTCGAGCGCGCCTTCGACCACTGGGCCACCGCGTTGGGCATCCCACCCGACACCGTGCTCGCGCAGCTGCAGGCCTGGCTGGCCAGTGGCACCCTCAAACGCTTCGGCGTCGTCGTGCGCCACCACGAACTGGGCTACGACGCCAACGCCATGACAGTGTTCGACGTGCCCGATGAGCTCGTCGACCGCTGCGGAGAAGCCCTCGCCGCCACCCCCGGCGTCACCCTCGCCTATCGGCGCGGCCGCGCTCCGGGCTGGCGATACAACCTCTATTGCATGGTGCACGGCCGCGACCGCCACTCGGTGCTGGCGGTCATCGACGCCGCGCGCCATGCGGCCGGCCTGCAGCGCGTCGAGCACGCCGTGCTCTTCTCCTGCCGGCGGTTCAAGCAGACGGGCGGCCGCTACTTCGCCGACGCGCACCCGAAGGAGCACGCGCATGCCACCGCCGATGCTGTCGCCTGAGGACGTTCGGCTCCTCACCCGGCTGCACGGCGACCTGCCCCTGAGCGACCGGCCCTTTGCCGAGGTGGGTGCGGAGCTGGGCCTGGACGAGGACGCGCTGCTCGAGCGCCTGCGCGCGCTCTTGGCCCAGGGCGTGCTGACGCGCTTCGGCCCGCTGTTCCAGATCGAGCGCGCCGGCGGCCGCTTCGTGCTGGCGGCGCTGGCGGTTCCGGAGCATCGCTACGAGAGCGTGACGGCGCTGGTGAACTCCTTGTCCGAAGTCGCCCACAACTACCGCCGCGAGCACGCGCTCAACATGTGGTTCGTCGTCGCCGCCGAGTCGCCCGAGAAGACTGCCGCCGCGCTGGACCGCATCGAAGCGCTCACCGACCTGCCGGTGTTCGCCTTCCCCAAGGAGCGCGAGTACTTCGTCGAGCTGAAGCTGCCGCTGGATCACCTGACGCAGGAGCCGCCCGATGGCGCTCGATGATTTCGACCGCGAGCTGATCGCCGCCACCCAGGGCGGCCTGCCGCTGGTGGCGCGGCCCTACGAAGCCGTGGGCGCGATGCTCGGCGTGCCGGGCGAGCGGGTGCGCGAGCGGCTGGCCGAGATGCTGGCCTCGGGCCTGGTGCGCCGCATAGGCGCGGTGCCCAACCACTACCGCCTCGGCTACACGGCCAACGGGATGAGCGTGTGGGATGTGGACGATGAGCAGGTCGACGCGCTCGGCGCCCGGGTCGGTGCCTTGACTTTCGTCAGCCACTGCTACCGCCGGCCCCGCCATGCTCCGGCCTGGCCCTACAACCTTTTCGCGATGCTGCACGGCCGTTCGCGGGAGGAGGTGGAGCGGCAGGCAGGCGAGATCGCCGCCCTGCTCGGCACGGCCTGCACAGGCCACGAGATCCTGTACTCCACCGCCATCCTGAAGAAGACCGGCCTGCGCCTGCCCGAGACCTGACATGTTCCGCATCAGCCAGTACCTGCGCGAGCTCGCGCAAGCCGAACGAGACGGCCGCTGGCCCGTGCCGCGACGCGCGGCATCGAACGAGCCGCCCGGCCCGGTGGTGATCTGGAACCTGATCCGCCGCTGCAACCTCACCTGCAAGCACTGCTACGCGCTCTCGGCCGACCACGACTACGCCGGCGAGCTGACGACGAGCGAGGCGTATGCGGTGATGGACGACCTTCGGGCCTTCCGCGTGCCGGTGCTCATCCTGTCGGGCGGCGAACCGCTGATGCGGCCCGACGTCTTCCAGCTCGCGGCGCATGCCAAGGCCATGGGCTTCTACACCGGCCTGTCGACCAACGGCACGCTGATCGACGAGGCCATGGCCGACCGCATCACGCAGGTCGGCTTCGACTACGTGGGCATCAGCCTGGACGGCCTGCGCGAGACGCACGACCGCTTCCGCCGCCAGCAGGGCGCCTTTGATCGCAGCCTCGCTGCGGTGCGGCACCTGCGCCGGCGCGGGGTCAAGATCGGTCTGCGCTTCACCATGACCGCGCTCAATGCGCATGACCTGCCGGCGCTGCTGGATCTGATGCGCGAAGAGCAGGTCGACAAGTTCTACTTCTCGCACCTGAACTACGCCGGCCGCGGCAACATCCACCGCGGCAAGGATGCGCACTTCGCCGCCACCCGCGCCGCCATGGACCTGCTCTTCGAGCGCGCGTGGGAGGCCGCCTGCGAAGGCCGCCTGGAGGACTACGTCAGCGGCAACAACGACGCCGACGGCCCCTACCTGCTGCAGTGGGCCAGTGCCCGCCTGCCGCGCTGGCATGACGCGCTGCGCCAACGTCTCGTCGCCTGGGGCGGCAACGCCAGCGGGCTGCACGTGGCCAACATCGACAACGTCGGCGAGGTGCACCCCGACACCATGTGGTGGCACCACGGCCTGGGCAATGTGCGCGACCGGCCCTTCTCCGCCATCTGGGCCGACACCAGCGACCCGCTGATGGCCGGGCTGAAGCGCCAGCCGCGCCGCGTGTCCGGCCGCTGCGGCACCTGCGACCACCTGGCCATCTGCGGCGGCAACACGCGCGTGCGCGCCCAGCAGCTCACCGGCGACCCCTGGGCGCCGGACCCGGGCTGCTACCTGAGCGACGAGGAGATCGGCCTGCGCGCGCCTCAAGTGAGCGCCCATGCCTGAGCTGGCCGCTCGCCTGGCCAAGATCCTGCTGGCCGCCGGGCTGGTGTGGATGGGCAGCGACCTGGCCCGGGCTGAAGAGGTCGCCAGGCCCGAGGCGGCAGGGCTTTATGGTCAGCATTGCGCCAGCTGCCACGGCGCGCAACGTACCGGCGGCATGGGCCCTGCCCTGCTGCCCGAGAGCCTGGAGCGGCTGCGCCCCGCCGACGCGCGCAGCGTGATCGACAAGGGCCGCCAGGCGACGCAGATGCCGGCCTTCGGCGCGACGCTGAGCGCGCCCGAGATCGACGCCCTGGCGCGCTGGGTCTACCAGCCAGTCGAGCCCGCGCCCTCGTGGAGCGAGGCGGACATCCGCGCCTCGCGCGTCGAGACACCGGGCTGGACCGACTGGCCGGCGAAGCCGCAGTGGAAGGCCGACCCGATGAACCTGTTCGTCGTGGTCGAGGGCGGCGACCACCACGTGTCCATCGTCGACGGCGACCGCTTCGAAGTCATGCACCGCTTCGCCAGCCGCTACGCGCTGCATGGCGGCCCGAAGTTCACGCCCGATGGCCGCCACGTCTTCTTCGGTTCGCGCGACGGCTGGATCACCAAGTTCGACCTGTGGAACCTCAAGGTGGTGGCCGAAGTGCGCGCCGGCCTGAACATGCGCAATGTCGCCGTCAGCGGCGACGGCCGCTGGGTGATGGCGGCGAACTATCTGCCGCGCACCCTCGTGCTCTTCGATGCCGACCTGAAGCTGCAGAAGAGCTACGACGCCGCCACGCTCGACAGCGCACAGCACTCGCGCGTGTCCGCCGTGTACGACGCCGCCCCGCGCAAGAGCTTCGTCGTGGCGCTCAAGGACATCGCCGAGCTGTGGGAAATCTCGTACGACCCCCAGGCCGAGCCCATCCACGACGGCTACGTGCACGATTACCGCATGGGCGAGGCGATCGCCAAGCCGGGCTACCTCGGCGTGCGCCGCACGCCGCTGCAGGAGCCGCTGGACGATTTCTTCTTCGACCCGGCCTACCGCCACGTGATTGGCACCGCCCGCCCGCGCAGCCCCGATGCCGCGCCCACGGCCCAGGTCGTCAACCTCGACATCCGCAGGAAGGTTGCCGAACTGCCCATCGCCGGCATGCCGCACCTCGGCTCGGGCATCAGCTTCGCCTTCAACGGCAGCACCGTGCTGGCCAGTCCCAACCTCAAGACCGGCGCGATCGACGTGGTCGACCTCAAGACCTGGAAGACCATCGCCACCGTACCGACGCCCGGCCCCGGCTTCTTCATCCGCAGCCACGAGGCCACGCCCTACGCCTGGGCCGATTCGATGATGAGCCCGCAGGCGAAGGACACGCTGACGCTGATCGACAAGCGGACCTTGCAGCCCGTGGCGAGCGTGCGCGAACCCGGCAAGACCCTGGCCCACATCGAATTCACCCGCGACGGCCGCTACGCCCTGGCCAGCGTCTGGGAGATGGACGGCGCCATCGTCGTCTACGACGCGACCACGCTGAAGGAGCTCAAGCGCCTGCCGATGAGCAAGCCGGTGGGCAAGTACAACGTGTGGAACAAGATCACGAGGTCGGAGGGGACGTCGCACTAGGGGCGGCTACCGACCGTGAATGTGCGACGGGTTTCTCCCTGATTCGGAGATCGGGCCCAGCCGCAGCATCGCGGCAGCAGGCGAAGCAGATGCGTCACCAGTCCCGGAGGCCAATCATGCGAGGCGTTTTCGTTGCTGCCATCGCGACGCTCGGTCAGGTTGCATGCGGGATGGCATGCGCCGAGACCAAGTATCGGCTGACCGAACTGCCGGTCAAGACGGCGCTGATCGACAGAGACGCCCCGGCCGCTGGAATTGACAGTTCCGGAAATGTGTTCGTGGATGTCGTCCAGGCCCACCCGAATCCCGAATTCAGCTGGGCACAAGTCGCCTTCGATCTCGGCTTGCCCGACATGGATGGTGTAGTCAACGCTACTGCAAGGGCGATCAACGCATCGGGGACTGCGGTCGGTTGTTCCTATGACAAGTACTTCCACTATCGCGTGGCACGTTTTGAGAATGGGAGGGCGGATGATTTGGGAACACTGGGCAGTGGGTACACATGCGCATTTGCGATCAACGGCGCTGGCGTCATCGGTGGCTCTGGGGACAACTTCGGCCGCGCCTTCATCACCGAAGGGTCAAGGCTCGTCGATCTGAACAACCGGATCAGCCGCTGGGACCAAGTCCAGTACACCTTGGTGAGCGTGTTGGCCATCAACGATTCCGGTCAGCTGGCGGTGACGGCGTACAGCCAGGCCAAGCGTGCCTGGATCGCTGTGCGCCTGGATCCCGTCGAGCCCTGAGAGCACTACTTGCGGGGGCGTCCCGACAGTACAGGCCATTGCCCTTCTTTCCATCAGAGCGTTTCGAGCGCCAGCGCTATGCCCTGACCGCCGCCGATGCACAAGGTCACGATGCCCCGCCTCAAGCCGTCGCGTCGCATCGAATGCAGCAAGCGCGTGGTCAGCACGGCACCCGTTGCGCCGATGGCATGACCGTGGGCGATGGCGCCACCCTCGACGTTGACGATGTCTTCCGGCAGGTCCAGCTCACGCAGGCAGGCCAGCGTGATCGCGGCGAATGCCTCGTTGATCTCTATGCGCTGGATGTCCGTGCGCTTCCAGTGGGCGCGTTCCAGAGCCAGCCGGACCGCCGGCACCGGCCCGATACCGAACATGCCCGGCTCCACCGCCGCGACGCCGTGCGAGACCAGGCGAGCCCATGGCTTCAGCCCGTGTTTCTCCGCAAAGCCTCGCTCGGCAACGATCATCGCCGCCGCGCCGCTGTTGAGCCCGGGCGCGTTGCCGGCAGTGATCGTTCCGTCCTTTCGAAACGCCGGCTTAAGCTTGGCCAGGGATTCGACCGTGGTGTCGGGCCGATTGGCTTCGTCCGTGGAGAAGCTCACCGGCCCCTTGCGGCCGGAGAGTTCGATGGCGACGATCTCTTCCACGAACTTGCCGGCGGCCTGAGCCCCGCTGAAGCGTTGCTGTGAGCGTGCGGCCCAGCGATCCTGGTCCTCGCGCGTGATGCCGTACCGAGCGACGAGATCCTCGGTATGCCAGCCGGAGTGCTGACCGCTGAAGGAATCATTCAGGCCGTCTCGCAGCATGCTGTCCAGCATCTGCGCGTCCCCCATGCGTTGTCCCCAGCGCGCGCCGGGCATCAGATAGGGAGCCTGGTCCATGTTCTCCATGCCGCCGGCCACCGCAGCCGCGGCATAACCCGCCGCGATCTCGAGTGCCGCCGAGGCGATAGCCTGTGCACCCGATCCGCACACCCGATTCACCGTCAGGGCGGGCACCTGCACGGGCAGTCCGCCGCCGATGGCAGCTTGTCGTGCCGGATTCATCCGGGCGCCGGCCTGGATCACGTGTCCCATCACGACGGTGTCGACGGCTTCCAGGCCCGAGCGATGCAGGGTCTCGCGAATCACCGTGGCGCCCAGTGCGGACGCGGGCGTTTCCTTGAGCGAGCCGCCATAGCTTCCGATCGGTGTTCGGACGGGCGCGCAGAGAACGATGTCAGGAGTGGGCATGAGAGCACCTCAGGGGGTTGCGGGTCAATCGAAAGATCAGGCACCAGAGGCCGCGGCTTCTGGAACGCTCGCGAGTCGCATCGCGTCGTTCAACACCTTGGCCGCCACGTCCGGCCGCTCGAGGACGATGAAGTGGCCGGCGCCAGGCACCTGGACAAACTCGGCTGCGGGCAGGAGCTGCTTGTTGGCCTGTCGGTCCGAGGGCCTTGACCAATCCTTCTCTCCGTAGATGAGGTGGATGGGTGCCTTGACCTCGGGGTAACGGGCGCGTGCCGCGATGAGACTGGGCAGGTTCCCGTACACCGCGCGGGCAACGACCGGATAGCCGGGCCGACGTCCGACCTTCAACAGTTCATCGAGGTAGTCATCGCGCAGGGCGGCGGTGTCGCCGAGACCCCCATGGAGCACGGCGCGCACGATGGGCTTGGGCTGGACTCCGGCGACGGTCGGGCCGACAACGGGCGCCAGCGCGCCGGTCACGACGAACCGGGCCAGCAGGCTGGACCGCGCGATGCCGCCCGCAAAGTCATAGGCATTGATCGCCACGACACGCCGCACCCGCTCGGGCAGATCGGCGGCGGTGGTGAGGGCCAGCGTTGCGCCCATCGATTCGCCGAGCAGCGTCACGTCGCGCAAGTCGAGTCGGGTGATGAGGCTCTTGACCGCCTCGCGCATGGCCGGCTCCTCATAGGAGGCGCCCGGCACGATCTGCGAGTAGCCCATTCCCGGGAGATCGAGGGCATACACCGTGTACCGGTCCCGGACCAGCGGGATGAGGTGGCGGAAGTGCTCAGCCTGGGTGCGCACGGTGTGCAGCAGGACCAAGGGCGGTCCCATTCCGCCCGAGAGATAGCGCAGTCGCCCCATGCCCCTGTCCTTTGGGCCGAGCGGGTCGAGGAAGCGCTCCTCGGTTCCAGGAATCCTGATGGCAGAAAGTCGATCGTTGCTGGTCAGCGGCACGGTGGGCCTCCTCGAATCTTCAAGTGCGTAGTTCGAATGCGATGCGGCCACTCAGCGAAGGGGCTGGTAGCGCGATGCCGCTTCGTTGCTCGAGAGATGGGGCGCCATCGCCTTGCGCGCGCCTTCGTAGGCGTCCCAGAGGGCGACGTCGTGCAGAGACGGAAGGGTCACCGACTCGCCGCGCTCGAAGCCGAGCAAGGCGGCATCCACCAGGTCTTCGGCACGCATCACGATCTGCGCCGGCAGGTGCTCCACGGGAAGGCCGCCGCGTGCCCAGAATTCGGTGGCCGTCGCACCCGGCAGTACGGCTTGCACCCGCACGCCCTTGCCGGCCAGTTCGTGGTGCAGCGATTGACTGAAAGCCAACACGAAGGCCTTGCTGCCGCCATACACGCCGTTCAGGGTCTCCGGCGAGACGGCCGCGATGGAGGCGATGTTGATCAACGCACCTCTGCCGCGTGACACGAAGCCGGGCACCGCGGCGTAGCTCAGCCGGGTGAGCGCCGTCACGTTGAGCTCGATCATGCGCTCCATCTGGTCCACGTCGCTCTCCAGCAGCGGCGTGTGCGTGCCCATGCCAGCGTTGTTGACCAGCAGGGTGATGCTCGCATCCTGCTTGAGCTTGTTTTCTACGCTGCGCAGCGCCACCGGATGGTTCAGGTCGGCGGGAAAGACCTCCACCGCGCGGCCGTGGCGGCTGCTGATGTCCTGAGCCAGGGGGTTCAAACGCTCGCGGCTGCGGGCGACCAGGATGAGGTCATAGCCCCGATGCGCCAGGCGGTCGGCATAGAGGGCCCCGATGCCGGAGGAGGCTCCGGTGATGAGGGCAGTGCCCAGGTCTGTCTGCGTCATGGTGATGCTCCGTCTTGGGGTTTCGATGGTTCGCATGTTGTGCCGTCCGGCGCTTGGCGTAAATGACGCTTATAGTCATGTTTTATGCCATCGACTCCCGAGACCTCACATGCACAGAATCAGCTACCTCCTGCCGGACGGCTTCCAGGTGATGGCGCTGGCCACGCAGGCGGTCTTCGAGTTCGCCAACCTCGTGGCGGGCGAGCCCTTCTACGAGGTGGCCTGCCACTCGATGCCTGGCGGCAGCGTGAAGGCTTCGCTGGGCACGGCCCTGCAGACGAGGCCCTTCACCGCACGCAGCACGGCCGACACCTGGATGGTGGTGGGCGTGGTTGACCCGTCGGGGGCCCCGCCTTCACCACCCCAATTGCTGCAGGCGCTGCGAAAGTGCAGCGCCCGGGCGCGCCGGACCGTGGGGCTGTGCACTGGAGCCTTCGTGCTGGCCGAGGCCGGCTTGCTGGCAGGGCGGCGTGCCACGACGCACTGGGCCTATGCGGACGCACTGCAACGGCGGCATCCCGATGTCCAGGTCGAGCCGGACCGCATCTTCATAGCCGATGACCCGATCTGGACCTCCGCCGGCATGACGGCGGAGCTGGACCTGGCGCTCGGCCTCGTCGGGAAGGACCTGGGCGACGACGTGGCGCGATCGGTGGCGCACCGGCTGGTCATGCATCAGCGCCGTTCGGGCGGCCAGTCGCAGCATTCGGAGATCCTGAATCTCGCGCCGCGCTCGGACCGCATCGCGCGAGCGCTGGAGCATGCACGCCGCCACCTGGCGCAGCCGCTGGGCGTGGATGAACTCGCTGCCGCCGCGAACCTCAGCCCGCGGCAGTTCAGCCGTGTGTTCACGGCCGAGACCGGCCAGTCGCCGGCCAAGGCGGTAGAGCGTTTGCGCGTGGAGGCGGCCCGCTTGATGATCGAGCGCAGCCGCCAGCCGCTGGAGGTGATTGCTCGCGAAACGGGCTTTCGCGATCGGCGCCATCTTCGCGAGGCGTTCATGCGGGGCTTCGGCAAGCCGCCTCAGTCGCTCAGGCGCGACGCCCGCCTGGGGTCCTGAAGGGTGTCGAGAAGGTGGTGACAGTCTTGCCGGGCGTCCATCGTTGGCAGCAGGCACGCGAGACGAACCACTCATTCACGAGCGCTGGCGTTGCGATGCGATGCGACGCCTGGATGGGAGCAGGACGGCAGGTTTCACTTCTTCTGACTACGCGGTGCAGAGCACGAGTAGACCCCCCGTGGGTTGCGAGCGCCGCAGGAGCTGGCGTCGCGCCGGGCAGCTGACTGGCGTGTCGTTGCGTCGCGCCGGCTCGTCCGCTGACCTTACGTGACGGCAACGACCTACAGCGCCCGGCGTATCCCGGCCGCATGCTGCGATGCAACATTCCAAGGATTCTCGTGGCCTCCAATTTTCAGCGTATTCAAAGCCTTTCCAGAGGGGCCAAGACAGGCTTGGCCCTCGCCTCCACCGTAGCGGCCTTCTCAGCGTGGGTCGAGCATCGATCGCGCCGCGCCGTGCGTGATAACGCCCCTGAAGGGCATTTCATTGAAGTGGATGGCGTGCGCCTGCACTGCGTCGAGCGCGGCGAGGGCCCCGCCGTGGTGCTCATCCACGGCAACAACGTCTGGTGGCGCGACTTCCTTGCCAGCGGGCTGATCGACCTGCTTTCGCGCAAGCACCGAGTGATCGCATTCGACCGTCCTGGCTTCGGCCACAGCCAGCGCCCCCGCGACCGGCTGTGGACGCCCTCGGCGCAGGCGAGCCTGATTGCGGCCGCGTTGGGCAAGATCGGCGTCACGGATGCCGCAGTCGTCGGCCATTCGATGGGCGCGATGGTCGCACTGGCTCTGGCGCTCGATCACCCGGAAATGGTTCGCTCGCTCGTCTTGCTCGGCGGTTACTACTTTCCCAAGCTGCGGGTGGACGCGTTGGTCGCGGCACCGGTGGCGCTCCCCGTGCTTGGCGACGTGATGCGCCACACAGTGACTGCGCTGACGGCGCGTGCGCTGCTGGGCGGCTCGATCAAGCAAATGTTCGCGCCCAACGACGTCCCGGTGAACTACCTGCCGACCATCGCACGCGAGATGCTGCTGCGCCCCGTTCAATTGCGCGCCAATGCCGAAGACGCCGCGTTCATGATGCCCGCAGCCAGCCAGATCAGCCAGCGGCTGCACGAGTTGCAGATGCCGGTCACCGTGATGGCCGGGGAGCACGACACCGTGGTCGATCCCCAGGCGCACTCGTCTCGCCTGCACGCAGCGGTGCCTGGCAGCCGCCTCATCGTCGTGCCCGGTGCCGGCCACATGGTTCACCACGTCGCGCAGCGCCAGATTGCCGAAGCAGTGGTTGCGGAACCGGCCATGGCTCCGTCGATTGCGGGGGCTGCGACCGATCACCGTCGCACCGAGTTCGTCAAGTGACCAGCGCTCGCCCTCTCGGGCGCTTGCAGAGTGCTGGTCTGCCGGCCGCGCGTGCTGGCTAAGCCCTGCCCCCTGTCATAGGAAGGGTTCGGTCAAGGCTTCGGCGTTGCCGACTTGCGGTGCAGGAAGGTCAATACCGGCGAGCGGCCACCTTGCGTCGGGAAGGCGGTGTTGACCGAGTCGAAGACGCTGTCCAGCGATTCCTTGTACAGATCGTCAACGGCCTCGACCCATGCGCGATGGCCGTTCTCGCCGTAGCTGAAGGCTTGGATCGCGCACAAGGTCCGGCGGCAGTCGACGGCGATGACTTCGAAGTCGCCGGCACTGGCATGCCGCCCCAGCTCATCGCGGATCAGCCGCTCGGACTCGGTTGCCCAGGCATCCTCGCGCGGCTCGCGCTCGAGCAGTTCATGGTCGGCAGCGGCAAGCAGGGTCTCATGGATCAGCGTCTGATGATCGCTCGACAGCGCAAAAGATGAACTCACCGGGCTTGCCTCCGATCGCGGGGGCAGCGTCACCGCCGGTGTTGACGATGCAAGGCGACGCCCCGCCGGGAGCGGCCGGCACGCGCGCCTGCAGCTGACCGCTTGACGCCGGGACGGCGGCGCCGGCGGGCGTCGGCGACGGAGTTGCCGGGTGCGTCTCGCGAGGTCCGGCGGTGGGGGCTGGAGTCGGCACGAAAGGCGCGTGTTGAGCCTCTTGCGGTTCTCCGCCCCCTCGCAAGGCGAGCAGCGCCGCGGCAGCAGCGCTACCACACGACAGGGCAATCAGGAGTGCGCGCATGGGCGGCGGCGGCTCGAATTTCAACAACAGCGCTCAGTATGGGCCTGACCCCAGGCGCCGGCCCGGTCGCGCCGGCGCTTGCACGGTCGAACTCACCGAACCTCGTGTCCCGCTGATTCTGTCGGCTTGATCTCGACCATGTCATCCCCGGCCACACTCCACGTTCTCCAAGAATCGCCACGGACGGTTTCGCGATGGCGACGCCTTCCTAGGAGTGGTCGCCTCCCAGGCTGCGAGGCGCCACTGCTTCATCAAGTTAGGGAGTGGTGGCCACATTCCTCGCCCGATTCCGTCTGTGATCACAGCGGCGGGCTAGCGTCGCGAGCGCCACCGCAACATCCAACAAACTTCCCCCTGAGGAGAACCTTCCTTGCGTTCCAATCTTTTGTGGGCCGCGATCGTCGCGGCCGCGATGCTGCCGTTCGCGCCGGCCCGGGCAGCCGAGGCTGCGGGCGGCTGCGCCAAGCCGTCTTGCGTGCGGCCAGACACCCTGGTCTCGTCCACCGGCTACGGCCGCGCGCTGATCGCGGCCGATCCCGCCGAGGCCGGGCGGCTGGCCGTCGGCATGACCGACACGGATCTGTGCGGCTGGTACCGGCAGTCGGTGTCCGTCTCGCTGGACGACGGGGCCAGCTGGCAGGCGCATTGCCTGCCCTTCCCCGACGACGAGTTCTTCGGCTGGCCTCATGACAGCCCCGCCGTCGCGATGGGGCCGCAGGGCGTGCTGCTGGCGGCGGCCAGCTACGACGATGGTGCCGACTCGGACTTCGTCGGCCTGCATCGCAGCACCGACGACGGCGCGAGCTGGGAGTTCATCCACGCCGGCGGCACCGGCTATTTCAAGGGCGACGCCCAGAGCGTGCACATCACCGTCGACGACTCCGGCCCGAGCCCGTACCGCGGCAACGCCTACATCGTCTATGCCGCGGTCGGCGTGCAGGACGACGCCAGCCGCATCCGTCTCTCGCGCTCGACCGACGGCGGGAAGTCCTGGGGTGTGGTCAACGTGTCTCCGGAGTGGGACAACAGCCACCAGGTCGATTCACCCAGCCTCGCCATCGCGCGCGACGGCACGCTCTACCTCACCCACACCCTGTGCTCGTCCTTCCAGTGCACCGGGGGCGACGTGCTGCTCTACGTGTCGACCAACGGCGGGCTGAGCTGGCAGCCCAAGGGCACCATCGCCACGGTGTCGGCGAGCCACCGGCCCCTGCTGGCCATCGATGCATCCAAGGGGCCGTACCAGGGTCGCCTGTACCTGGTGACCGACGACGGCCAGCGGGTGAAGATCCGGCAGTCGTCGGACCAGGGCGTCAGCTGGAGCGCACCGGTGCAGGTCGCCAAGGGCCATTCGACCCAGTTCATGCCATGGGCCTGCGTCAGCCGCGCAGGCGAACTCGCGGTCAGCTGGATGGACACCCGCAACGATCCGCAGGGCAAGAGGTTCCAACCCATGGCCGCCGTGTCTTCCGACGGCGGGGCCAGCTTTTCCAAGCCGTTGGTGCTGGACCCGGACCTGAGCGACGCCTCGCAGACCTGGGGCAGCGACCGGGTCAGCCTCGCCTGGTCGGGCAAGCAGCTGCGCGCGGCCTTCCACGGCCCGAACGATGATGGTTCGGACGGTCTTCGCCTGGGCGGGTTGCGATGACCTTGGCCTCGGCCTGACGGAGCGAGCCAGCGCGCTTTCGCCCGTTGCTCAGGCCGGCGCGGTCGGGGCGGGCCAACGGACGACGAATCGCGTGCCGTCCTCGGCAGACGATGTGACCGAGGCCTGCCCTCCATGCGCTCGCGCGATGGCCTGCACGATGAACAGCCCCAGTCCTATGCTGTGGCTGCCCTCCTGCTCGCCACGCTGCAGAGGCTCGAAGACCGAGGGCAGCAGCTCCGGCGGGATGGGGTCGCCTAGGTTGTGGACGCTGATCTCGCCGCCGGACGCGTCGGCGCGGGTTGCCACGCTGACAGTGCTGTCGCGGGCGCCGTAGCTGACGGCATTGGCCACGAGGTTGCCTACGAGCTGCGTGAGGCGATCGCCGTCGCCATGGCAAGCGCCGCCTGCCTCGCGCTGGTGGACGATGTCCCGCCCCGGGAAGGCCAGCCGCAGGTCTGACACCACTTCCCCCACCCACTCGTGCAGGTCGATGGGGGCCAGCCTGACCACCAGGCCGCTGCCCAGGCGGACCTGGGTCAGGTCCAGCAGGTCCGCGATCATGCGGGCCGCCCGGCCGGTGGCGCTGGTGATGCGCTGCAGGGCCTGGCGGCGAATCTCCGCCTGCTCGCCGACGCCGAGGATCTGCGCGCTGGTGCGGATGACGTTCAACGGGTTGCGCAGGTCGTGGCTGACGACGCCCACCAGCAGCTCCGCCACCTTCGCCCGGTCCTCGGCGAGGCCGCGCTGGCGCTCCAGCTCCTGCCGTGCCTTGGCCAGGTCATCCAGCGCGCGCCGCTCATGCTCGAGCAGGCTTTCCGCCCGTTGCCTCGCCTTGAGCAGCTCCAGCTCGTACTGGTGCCTGTCCTGGGCGACGAAGAAGGCCAGCTCCCAGGTGCTAGCCGGCCCGTGCCCGCGGGCGATCGCGTTGAGCACCATGGGGACGGTGCCGCCGTCGCCCTTGACCACATCGAGCTTGACTTCCGACACCGAGCCCTGGATGTGCAGCAAGGGGGCCAGGTGGGTCTGGAAGAAGATCTGGCCGCCGATCGAAAGCAAGTGCTGCACCTTGCGACGCCCCACGAGCTCTTCGGCCCGCCGCTCCAGCCAACGGCACATCGTCCGGTTGATGCGCAGGATCTCGCCCAGGCCGCTGCACAGCATGAGGCCGCACGCTGCGTCATCGTAGAGCTCGTCGGCACCGGGAACGGACGGGGGTCCGGCGCCTGGCTCGGACATCTCAGCGGCCCAGGCCCGCGAGGAACTCGTCCATCGCGGCGGAGCTCGCGCTCGGCGCGCTCAAGTGCGGACAGTGACCCACGTTCTCGATGATGCGCAGGGCGGCCTGGGGCATCACCTGCTGCATGTACCGGCCCACGCTCACAGGGGCGATGAGATCGTCGCTGCATTGAAGCAGCAGCGCCGGCGTCTTCAGCCTCGGCAGGTCGGCGCGGTGATCGGACAGGAAGGTGACGCGAGCGAAGTGCTTGGCGATCTCCGGATCGGTCCGGCAGAAGCTGTTGGTCAGCTCGGTGGCGAGCTCCGGCTGGTCCGGCGCCCCCATGATGACCGGCGCCATGGTGCTCGACCAGCCGAGGTAGTTGCTCTCGAGGGTGGCCAGCAGGCCTTCGATGTCTTCGCGGGTGAACCCGCCCACGTAGTCGCCATCGTTCACGTAGCACGGCGAAGGGCCCACCATCACATGCCCGACGAAGCGGCCGTGGCTCGCGAGATCGGCCAGCAGGCCGATCATGGCGCTGACCGAATGCCCGACGAAGACCGCCGGGCCGGGGACACATTCGTCGACGATCCGGAGCACGTCTTCGGCATGCCCGTGCAGGCTGCTGTATCGATGGCGGTCGTATTGACCCAGATCTGACCTGCCGCTGCCCATCAGGTCGAACATCACGAGCCTGAAGCGGCCCTCGAAATGCGGCGTCAGCAGGCGCCACATGCTCTGGTCGCAACCGAAGCCATGGGCCAGGACCAGCGTGACCTCGCCATCACCTGTGACCGTCACGTGGTGGCTTTGCATACTGCTCATCGCTGGACCCCGTGGCGAAAGGAGGCGCGAGCTTAGCAGTCGCGCCAAGGCCACGCAGGCCCCATGTCGTGGCTAGCCGAACGTGAAGGCGTAGGCCCGCACGCCGGGGTCGAGGAACTCGATCTCGAAGGTCCGCTCCGCGGCGCCGGAGGCCTGGCGAACGAGTTGGTACAGGCGCTGGGCGCCGACGGTGCCCAGGCCTTGGTCGTCGGTGTCCGCGCCATGGTCGCGTCCCGGTGATTGGCCGTCGATTCGAACGCGAAATCGGATGGGTTGGCCGCTCCCGCTGCCGAGCACCAGGTGCAGGTCGCGGGCGCGAAAGCGGTAGGCGATGCGTCCGCCCGCCCGCCCGAGCGAAGCGAACTCTTCCTCGATGCGCCAGGTGCCCGTCAGCGTCCACTCCTCGGCGCGCAGCGCTGGCGCAGCGGAATAGGTGTGCTCGCGGGCGTCCCTCAGGCCGCCGTCCACCGACACGAAGCCACGCGCTCGCGCCGAACCGAGATAGGTCTCACCCGACTCGGCGGCGACCGCGCCGGCCGCCGCCTGAGTGCCTTGGCCCGTGGGGGAGACGAGGCCATCCGGCACGGAGCGCGCCCCCGATTCGTTCAGCAGCTGCTGGATCAGGCGCTCGGCTGGCGCATATCCCCCTTCGCCGTACTGGCGATGCCGGATCCGCCCCTGCGCGTCGACGAAATACAGCGCCGGCCAGGCGCGGTTGCCGAAGGCACGCCACAGGCCTTGCCGGCTGTCGAGCGCGACGGGGTATTCGATATGCAGGTCCCTGACGGCCTGCAGCACGTTGCCGGCCTGCTGCTCGAACTCGAATTCCGGCGTGTGGACGCCGATCACGACGAGGCCGGCGGCACGGTACTTCTGCGCCCAGGCCTTCACGTAGGGCAAGGTGCGCAGGCAGTTGATGCACGAGTAGGTCCAGAAGTCCACCAGCACGACCTTGCCCTTCAGGGCCTCGGTCGTCAGCGCACCGGAGTTGATCCAGCCGGTGGCCGCCTGCAGCGAAGGCATCGTGCCGGCGGCGGGCGGGCGCTGGACCCCAGCGAACAGGCTGGCCGCAGCGATGAGGCCTGCGAGCACGGACAGCAGCTTCTTCAAAGTCGCCTCTCTTCGCATCGGTTGCGATTTCATCGGATGCGATTTAGTCTAGTCGACGGATGTGATTTGTCAATCGGCAGCGATTCAATCGGATGCGATTTGCATGCCGACGCCAGGCCCCGCTTCGACCTCGCGACGGCCTACTCCGCCACCGGCCGCATCGACTCGACCAGCGAATCCCGCAGCCGGCTCACCGCCTTCTGCAGCTGCCTGAACTCCTGCGCGCCCAGCCCTGTCGCCCCGACGAGGTTCCTGCCCCGCGCCTGCTCCCGCAGCCTCCTGCCCTTGTCGGTCAGGCTGACGATCAGCACCCGCTCGTCCGCCTTGCTGCGCTGCCGCTTCACGTAGCCCATGGCCTCGAGTTTCTTGAGGATGGGCGTCAGGGTGTTCGACTCCAGGAAGAGCTTCTCGCCCAGCTCGCTCACGCTCTGCTCGTTCTGCTCGTGCAGGCAGACCAGCGTGATGTACTGCGTGTAGGTCAGGCCGAGCTGCTCGAGGAGGGGGCGATACGCCTTGCCGTAGGCCAGGTTTGCCGAGTAGATGGCGAAGCACAGGAAGTCGGCCAGCCGGGCATCGGCGGCCTTCGAAGAACTCGGGCTCATGCTGCATTCCTTCGTCGACGCGCCCCTCGCGCCCGGGCGGAAATTGTATCGCTTGCGATTCAAGCGGCTGCGCCTGAAGTCACGCGCAGCGGCGGATGCGGACCGGGCGCAGCCCCCCCAGTTCGAGGCGGCGGCCGCGTTGACGCTGCGCAAGGCAGAAGCCGAGAATCGTCTGCCTCGCGGTCCGCGGGCCGACAGGCGAACGGGCAAGGAGGCCACTCATGAGCATCGCACGTCGACAAGTGCTGGGCCTGGCCGCGGGCTGGCCCCTGCTGGGCACGGGCCTTCCGGCGGCAGCGCAGGTTCCGCGCCGGATCGCCCGGTCGGCCCCCGGCTTCACCCACACCCTCCTGCACGACTTCAGCGCGCAGGACGGGCGGCGGCCACCGCGGCGGCCATACTACGGCGTTCAGCTCGCCGGCGACGGGCTTCTCTACGGCTTGAACGGCGCCTGGGACGATCCCGGCACGGCTTTCCGGCTCGCCACCACGCCCGGCGGCGTCGATGTGCTGCATCGCTTCGGCGTCAAACCCTTCGACGGGACCTGGCCCAACGGGCGCCTGCTGGAAGGGCCCGACGGCCACTTCCACGGCGTCTGCGGAAGTGGCGGACGGTTCGGCAAGGGACTGCTGTTTCGCATGCATCCGAACGGTCACGTCCGGGCTGTGCATGATTTCGCCGGTGCCCCGGAGGATGGCTCCAGCCCGGAGGGCGGGCCGATGCTCGCCGCCGATGGCTGCCTCTACGGGACGACGGCCGGCGGCGGCAGCAGCCACGCCAGGCTGGGCCTCGGCCTGGGCACGATCTACCGCGTCCAGCCCACCGGCGAGTACGAGCTGCTGCATTCGTTTCGCGGCGGACGCCACGGCGACGGTTCCAGTCCGTATTCGCCCTTGGTGCAGACGCCCGACGGCTGGCTCCACGGCGTGACGCGCGAAGGCGGCGTGAACGATTGCGGAACGGTGTTCCGTATTGCCGGCGACGGCCGCTACGAGGTGCTGCACCACTTCGCGAAGGACTCGCTGGGCCGATCGCCCCACGTGCCGCTGACGGTGACCCGCGATGGTCAGGTCTACGGTGTCACGAGCCAGGCCGGCGGCAAGGGCGAAGGGGCGATCTTTCGTCTCGTGGACGGCGGCGGCCTCGAGCGGGTCCACGCGATCGACTTCGAACGCGACGGCGCGCTCGTCCTGGGAGCCCTCGCCGAAGGCGCCGACGGCCTGCTCTACTTCTGCACTTATTTCAGCGGCAGCAACGACTCCGGGATGGTCACGCGCCTGGACCGATCCACCGGCCGCACCAGCGTCGTCCATGCCTTCGACCGGGACGTGGAGGGCTCCGGGCCGACAGGCGCGCTCGCCGCAGGCCCGGACGGCAGCCTGTATGGCACAACCTACTACTCGCCGGATTCGAATGGCGCAGGGCTGGGAACGGTCTATCGCCTGACGCCTGCCTGAGCCCCGCGCCGCAGCGCGCCGTCAACCGCGGCGAGCCGCCTCTATCTTGGCGATGTCGATCCGCGTCATGTGCATCATGGCGTCGAAGGCGCGCTTGGCCGCGGCGCGATCGGGATCATTGATCGCGGCCGTGAGGACACGCGGCGTGATCTGCCACGAAAGGCCCCACTTGTCCTTGCACCAGCCGCAGGCGCTGGACATGCCGCCATTGGCGATGATCGCGTCCCACAGGCGATCCGTCTCGGCCTGGTCGTCGGTCGCCACCTGGAACGAGAAGGCCTCGTTGTGCCTGAAGGCCGGCCCGCCGTTCAAGCCCAGGCAGGGGATGCCCATCAAGGTGAACTCCACCGTCAGGACGTCGCCCTGCTTGCCGGCGGGATAGTCGCCCGGCGCGCGATGGACCGCGTCCACCGAGCTGTCCGGAAAGGTCTCGGCATAGAAACGTGCAGCTTCTTCCGCCGCGCCGTCGTACCAAAGGCAGATGGTGTTCTTGCTCGTCATGCGCGTTCTCCTGGCCAGCCCGGGAACGCGGGCAAATGGCGATCCGGGCGATCTTTCCATCTTGCGCCTTGCAGCTCCGGCCGCCATTCGTGTCCCTTGCCTCATCCGCTCAGGCTTTCGCCAAGGGCCTTCACGCGACGATGGCAAGATCAGCCCCAGGAGGAACGACCGTGCAGACCCTGGACGAAATGCTTGGCCGCAAACTGCTGACGCCTGCGCAGCACGCCGCCATCGCGGCGTGGATAGCCCAGGCCAAGACGCCGGAGGCGATCCGGCGCATGCCGGCGCCGCTGTGGCGCACGCTCGAACTGGCAAGCGTGTTGATGGACGTCGATGCCGACCTCACCCGTCCGCCGCCGATGAGCCTCGAGGCCTGAACAAGCCACGACGGCCGATCGTGACCCACGCAAGGGTTGCGGGAAGTTTGTTTTCGAAGATTCCGGCACGAGGGGCCAATGCCAAGTACATTCGACCTGTAGGAATGCTCAGGACCGTCTCTCGTAGGTCTCTTCTTCCGGTCGGCCGTTCTGGTCAGTCTGTCGAAATCCATCAGGTGAATCTCTTGGCGTCTCTGCATGCGTTGCATGTGCCGCGCATCACTTGAAAGGAATTGGTATGACAATGGAAACTGGCACCGTGAAGTGGTTCGACGAGGGCAAGGGTTTCGGATTCATCGCGCCCGATGGCGGCGGCAAGGATCTGTTCGCCCACTTCAGCGAGATCAAGGGCGGCGGCTTCAAGACCCTGTCCGAAAGCCAGCGCGTGGAGTTCGAAGTGACCAAGGGCCAGAAGGGCCTGCAGGCCTCGAACATCACCGTCGTCGCCTGATCGACGCCCCAGGCTCGTCCGCGAGCCCCAGCAAGACCGCGGCCTGGCCGCGGTTTTTTCATTCCGGAGCTCCCCATGAAGAACCTGCAGCAGGCCACCGAGATGATCTGCGACCTGAAGGGGAGCCTGGTGGCGATGGATGCACTCTTCACCGCGCTGGTGCGGCAGCTGCCGGCCGCGTCGCGTCACGAGTTGACCCAAGCGTTTTCATTGCATGCGGAGGTGGCGCGCACCGTGCTGCTGCATGCCCCCATCTCCGACTTCACCGTGGCCGCCTTCGAGCGCGACGTCTCACGCCTGTCGAGCGTCATCGACGCGTGATCGGGCGGCGCGGCGATCCCGCCGCGTGGCGGCCTTCGCGCCTACTTCCTGGTCAGCAGCAGTTGCCCGGCCTTCTCCAGCCGCCGCTTCAGGCCGCCGGCGATGACGCCGAGGATGCCGGGCAGCTCGATCTTGATGGTCACCGCCTCGTCCAGCACGGTGATCTCGCCGGAGATGGCCTGCCCCATCCCCCCGACGCTGAAGCTGAGCTTGTCGCCCTCCCAGCGTTCGCTGCTGGCGCCTGCCCCCGGCAACTGCCTGACGATGGTCGCGAAACCGCCCTCGATACGACGGCGCGCCTCGGCGCGGCCGAGCTGGTGCGGGACGCTGATGAAAAGAGGAGTCGACATGCTCCGTAGAGTGACCCGAAGTCGGGCTCGGCGCAAGTCGCTGGCGGGCCCGGCGGCACGAGAAGCCTGCCGGGCGCGTGACGCTCATCGGCGCCTGTGCTCCAGCAGCCAGGCGATGGCGTCCGCGCGCTCGTAGGCGGGCGTCCAGGCGTCGTGGCCGACACCGGCGAGCTCGGTGTACCGGACGTCCGCCCCGGTCGCCTTCAAGGCCGTGGCCATCCGCCGTGACTCCTCGACGCTGACCACCGGATCCGCGTCGCCGTGGAAGATCCAGACCGGCAAGCCGGCCAGTCGGCGCGCCACCTCGCGATACGGGTCCGCGGCGTCCGAAACGATCGCCGGGTACCGGATGCCGCTTTGCCGGCCGGTGAATTCGCCGACGAACCCGCAAACGACGAGGGCGGCGGCGAATCGGTCCGGGTCCTGGAGGGCCAGCGACCAGGCCCCGTTGCCGCCCATCGACAGGCCGGTGAGGTAGACCCGCGACTTGTCCGCCGCGTACTCGGCCAGGGTCTTGTCCAGGGCCGCGAGCGCGATGCGCCCTCCCAGGCCCTGGAATCCCGGCGTGCCGTCGGGCGGGACCTGCGGGAAGACGACCAGCGCCGGGAATCGCTCCGGGTGGCTGCGGATGGCCGGCCCGAGGCCGACCCGCGTCTGCGCGACGCCGTCGCGACCGTACTCGCCGCCGCCGTGCAGCGCCAGGATGACCGGCAGCGGACCGGCCAGGCCCTCTTGCGCGGGGACGTAGACCTGGTACCTGTACTCGGCCCCCGCGACGGCGACCGTGCGGTTCAGGAAGCCCGACTCCCGAACGTCCGCGCCCGATGCGCCCGGCAGGTGGCAGGCGATCAAGAAGGCAATGGTCAGGAGTAGGCGCATGCGCTGGCCCCGGTCTCGACCCGCATCGTACGGGTACCGGGCCTCGCCAGCGCCAGGCGGTGGGGGCTCAGGTGCGCATGAAACCCAGGTTGCGCCGGCCGTAGTTCCAGCGGGACAGGCCGGGCAACACCTCGAGCAGCTCGACGTTGGTCAGGCCGAACCAGGAACCGAGCGTGGCCGCATAGGCGTCGACACTGGTGCTCGGCAGCAGCATGCCGCCGGCCAGCTGGTCGTCGCTGGTGAAGCCGCCGTGGCCGTCCGCCGTGCCGTAGACCGGCAGCTGGCCATAGATGTCGCCGCCGCGCACCGCGCCGCCCATCACCATGTGGTGGCCACCCCAGCCGTGGTCGCAGCCGTCGCCGTTGGAGGCGAAGGTGCGGCCGAAGTCGCTCGCGGTGAAGGTGGTGACCATGTCGCCCACGCCCATCTGCGTCGTCACGTTGTCGAAGTAGGCCAGCGCATGCGCCAGCTGGGCCAGCAGCCGGGTGTGGCGCTGCTGCTGCGTGTCGTGGGTGTCGTAGCCGGAGACGCCGACGAAGAAGACCTGGCGCGACATGCCGAGCGTGCTGCGCGCGGCGATCATGCGGGCGACCGCCTGCAGCTGGGCCGCGGTGGGGTTGGGTGCCATCAGGCCGGTCTCGGGATCGAGGTACTGCAGCAGCGGGTCGGGCTGGCCCGGCGGCAGGCCTGGCGTGCCCCAGGGGCCGGCGCCGGCGCCCGGCATCGCACCGGAAAGCACGCCCTCGGCTTCCTGCGAGCGGCCGACGACGGCCGTGTGCTCGCGCTGGACCACGCTGTCGACGCGCGCCGTGCGCACCAGGCCCAGCAGCTTCTGCTGCACGGTGGCCGACCCGAAGGTCAGGCCATCGGCTCCGCCCATGTGGATGGGGCCGCTGGGCGCCATCTGGTAGGAGCGCACGCCCTGCCCCGACAGCCACACGCCGTTGCCGCTCAGGCTCACCCCGGTGAACATCGAATGGGCATTGCCGGACAGCAGGCGATCGGCCATCAGGCCGCCCCAGCCATGGCCGGTGCCTTCGGCGGAGAAGGACTGCCACACCGACTGCTGGTCGTTGTGCGAGAAGAGCTTAGGCGGCCGCGGTGCGGTGCCGGCGATGAAGGCCGCCTTGCTCGTCGGGCCGACCAGCGGACCGACGTTGCTGACGAAGGCCAGGCGCTGGCTGGCGAACAGCGACTGCACGCTCCCCAGCACCGGATGCACGGCCAGCGTGCGCCCCTGCGGGTTGAGCGGGCTGATGGGCAGCACGCCGCCCAGGCGCGCATGCAGCGATGCCTTGAGGTCTTGCGACGGAGGCGTGCCGGGCGCTGCCAGGGCGATGCCCTCGGTGCCGGCCTCGCGCTCCGCGGTGTAGGCGGCCCAGGAGGGGCTGTCGGTCGCCAGCAGGGTGTTGTAGGCGTCGTTGCCGCCCGTGAGGAACAGGCACACGAGCGCCTTGTAGCCCCGGGTGCTGGCGGCCGCGGCGGGCCCCATCGCGGCCAGGCTCAGGCCGAAGGCGCCGAGGCCGGCCAGGGCGGGCGGGGTCAGGGCCAGGGCGGCGCCCTGGCGCAGCAGGGCGCGGCGAGTCGGGTTGGAAAGCGGACGGTTCTTCATGGCTGGGGCAGGCTCGAATGACTTGCGGAGTCGGTCACCGCTGGACGATGAACTCGGGGCTCACCAGCGGCAGGGCCACGGCGGTCCACAGACGGTTGGCCTTGGCCTTGTCGATCAGGGCCTGGTTGGAGCCGTTCTTGTTCAGCGGCGGGATCACGATGGACGAGACCGCGGCGATGGTTTCGTCGCGCAGCGTGGCGTTGACCGGTTCGCCGAACAGGCGGTCGTTGACCGAGTCGACCAGCAGCGCCGGGTCGGTCACCAGTGGCTTCTGCGCGGTGTAGTCGAGCTGCAGGTCGGGCCGTGCGGCCTTCCCATCCACGCCCTTCTGCCCGACCCCGATGCGAACCGCCGTGACCATGAAGTTGACATAGCCGGCCACGCTGGACTCGTCGGTGATCTGCATCTCCGGCAGGGTCATGCCGATCGCCGCCGCCTCGCCGCCCGCGGGCACATAGCCGGGTCGGTAGAAGTTGAAGACGCTGGGCGAGCGCAGGGGCGTCTGGGCCAGCTCCAGGCCGGGGTCGTCGGTGATGTTCATCAGCACCTTGCCGCTGTCGCTCCTGGCGCCGAAGGCACGCAGGAAGGCCGTCAGGCGCAGCACCGGCTCCTTCACCTTGCCGTACTGCGGGTCGGCGGCCGCGTTCTCGGAGCGCGCCTCGTCGTCGAGCAGGATGGCGCGCACCACGGCCTTGAGGTCGCCGCGCGTGCCCAGGCCGTTGTTGTTGAACACCGCCGCCACTCGCCGCACGTAGGCGGGGCTGGGTGCGCTGGTGACCAGGCGCTGGATCAGGCGTCGGCTGATGAAGGGCCCGACGTTCGGGTGGGCGAAGATCGTGTCGATGGCGGCCTTCAGGCTGGCGGCCGGATCGGCGGGGCTCTGCGGCGGCACGACCGTGCCGAGGAAGCGCTTCTCCAGCATCGAGTGGAATTGCGGATAGCCCTGCATCGGCATGACCAGGCGCTCCGGGTCCTGCAGGTTGCCGTTGAAGCGGGCGTTCTGCGTGTCGGGGCCGTACCAGGAAAAGCCGGTGAAGACCGAGGACAGGCCTTCGATGTCGGCGGTCGCATACGTCTCGATGGGCGCGCCGTTGCCGTCGAGCTTGAGCGTGCCGTCGGTGTTGAGCTGCAGCAGGCCGATCGAGAACAGCTGCATGATCTCGCGGGCGAAGTTCTGGTCCGGCACGCGGCCGAGCAGCAGGTCCTCCTTGCGGTTCTTCAGGTGCGACAGGTACTGGCCCATCGCCGGGTGCATCGCGACGTCCTGCAGCAGCGTGCGGAAGTTGCCGAAGGCATCGGCCTCCAGCATGTCGTAGTAGGAGGCGACCGACTCGGCCCGCTCGCTCGCCAGGTCGACCATCGAGACGACGAAGATCTGCGAAAGCGCGTAGGCCATGCGCTGGCGCAGCTGGTCATCGGCCTGCAGCGCCTGCTGGTAGAACGACGACACCATGCTGGGCGCACCGGCGGTGTCCTTGGCCCTGCGGGCCTTGGCCTCCGCATCGTCGGCCCGCCACCGGGCCAGGTGCACCGCCTGGGCCGGCTTGGCCAGCTGCTCGTCGACCCAGCCGGCAGCCCCCAGGCTCATCACCTGGCCGATGTCGGATTCGACCGGGCCGAAGGTGGCCTGGGTCAGCAGGCGAAAGGCATCGGCGCGGGTGGTCCCTTCCACACCGTAGGCTCGACTGTTCACGTTCGACGCCGTGCGGCGCGCGCGCTGGGCCCCGCCGCCCTGTGGGGCACCCGCACCGGCGCCGGCAGACGCTTGAACCGACGAGCTGCCGTGGGTCGCCTCGGATGCCGCCGTGCCTTCACCCCCGCCGCCGCATGCGGCGAGGAAGGAGGAGGCCAGCAGCACGGCCAGGTGGAGGCGCCGGGTTCGCGCAAGGCAGGGCAAGTAGGGCATGGGAGGGTCTCGAACTGCGTGCAGTGCTTCCGGCACTGCTTCTGGCTCGAGCTATCGACACGCCCCCTGGGCCGTTGAGCCGTCGATCCCCTGAAATGTCCAGTCCTGACAGGCTGATTACCAGTTCTTACAACAGGTCAGGAATGGGTTACGACTGCCGAGCCAGGCCCACAGCAGGGTCGGGGGCACTCTCCTCATCATGAAACATAACGCCATTATTCAGCGGCACGCCCGAAGCGGCGGGATGAGTAGTCCAAAATCGGCCCGCGCCCGCCCACCGGTCGACAATCGACCTGCCCGAACCGGGCTGGCAGACCTGAAGTACCGATGACAGCACCGAACCGACAACTCCTGGCCCTCGCCGAAGCGCGACGCCTGGTGCGCGACCACGACATCAGCCGCGACGAACTGGTCGCCCTCGAAGTCCCGCGGGGCAGCTCCGCATGGGAACGGCAACGACGCATCGCGCTGGATCAATGCCGGCAACTGGTCGCCTTCTGGCACATCAGCCCCCGCGAGCTGCGCGATGCGCCGTCGGCCCCCCCGGGCCCCCTGCCCCCGAAGTACCGCCATCCCGTCGAGGGCCACACCTGGGACGGCGAAGGCCCGCAGCCCGAATGGCTCAAGAAAGCGCTGACCAAAGAGGGCTACACCGTCAGCGAGCTGCGCGTCGCCGAGGCGGCTGGGCTTTCATAGCGGGGAATGCTCATGGGCCATCGGCCGCATGGCCAGTCAGGCGCACGAGGTCCGCGCCCACCTGGGATGGACCAGGACGCTCGGGTCATTCGGGCTGGATGCCCGAGTCCCTGATGGTCTTGGTCCAGCGGGTCACTTCGCTGTCGAAGAACTTCCTGTGTTCCGCGGGGGCCAGGCGAGCGTCGGTCACCACGGTGAGGCCCACGGCCTCCTCGCGCTTGATCAGCTCCGGGTCCTTGAGCGCCGCGCGCAGGGCGGTGTTGATCTTCTCGATGACGGCGGGCGGGGTGCCCTTGACGGCGTACAGCCCGTGCCAGACCGAGAAGTTGAAGCCCGGCAGGCCGCTTTCAGCCAGGGTGGGCAGTGGCGCGAGCGCGGGCACCGTCATGCGCTGCGCGCTGGTCACCCCGTAGGCCTTGACCTTCCTGGCCTCGATCTGCGGCGTGCTGTTCGTGGCCTGCTCGCACATCAGGTCCACCTGCCCGCCCAGCAGGTCGTTCATCGCCGGCCCGGTGCCCTTGTACGGCACGAAGGTCATGTCGCTCTTCAAGGCGGTCTGCAGCATGAGGCTGCACAGGTGGGAGGCCGAGCCGATGCCGGCATTGGCCAGGTTGATCTTGCTGCCGCTGCTGGCGATGTACTTGCGCAGCTCCGCGAAGTTGGCCGCAGGCAGGCCTTGCTTGCCGATGAGCGTGGACGGCGCTTCGTTGATCAGGCCCAGGAACTCCAGGTCTTCGCTCTTGTAGCCCAGCTTCTTGTACAGCGCCGGCGCGGTGGCCAGGCCGATGTGGTGGATCAGCAAGGTGTAGCCATCCGGCGGTGCGCGCAGGACGCGCGCCGTGCCGAGGGTGCCGCCGGCACCGGCGGTGTTGTCCACCACGACCGCCTGCCCCAGCGACTTCTGCAGGGCTTCCGCGATGTCCCTGGCGATCTTGTCGGTGGGGCCGCCCGCGGAGAAGGGCACGACCAGCACGATGGGCTTTTCGGGATACGCGGCCTGGCAGATGACGGGAAGGGCGACGCTGCAAGCGAGCAACAGTCGAGCGGCGCGCGCCCCCCTGGCGCGTGGGGTGTGGATCATGGTGTTCTCTCGGTGGGTCGGGCGGCGCGGCGTCAGGCCGAAAGGGCCTTCATCTCGGCATACAGATCGGCCTTGCCTTCGAAACCGATGCCGGGCAGGTCGGGCAAGGTGACGAAGCTGTTGTCGACCTTCACGCCGTCCGGAAAGCCGCCGAAGGGCTGGAAGAGGTCCGGGTAGCTCTCGTTGCCCCCCAGCCCCAGGCCCGCGGCGATGTTCAACGACATCTGGTGGCCGCCGTGCGGGATGCAGCGGCTGGGCGACCAGCCGTGTTCCCTGAGCATGTCGAGCGTGCGCAGGTACTCGACCAGGCCATAGCTCAGCGCGCAGTCGAACTGCAGCCAGTCGCGGTCCGGGCGCATGCCGCCATAGCGGATCAGGTTGCGCGCGTCCTGCATGGAGAACAGGTCTTCGCCCGTCGCCATCGGGTTCTTGTAGTAGTTGCGCAGCGTCGCCTGCAGCTCGAAGTCGAGCGGGTCGCCCGGCTCCTCGTACCAGAACAGGTCGTACTGCGACAGGGCCTTGGCGTAGGCGATCGCCGTGTCGAGATCGAAGCGGCCGTTGGCGTCCACGCACAGCTTCTGGCCGTCCTGCAGCACGCTCAGGATGGAGTCGATGCGGCGCAGGTCTTCGTCGAGCGAGGCGCCGCCGATCTTCTTCTTGACCACGGTGTAGCCGCGGTCGATGTAGCTGCGCATCTCGTCCTTGAGCTTGTCGTGGTCCTGCCCGGGGTAGTAGTAGCCGCCGGCGGCGTAGACGAAGATCTTGCGGTTGGGCTTGCCATCGCCGTAGCGGTCGGCGAGCAGCTGGAACAGCGGCTGGCCCTCGATCTTGGCCACCGCATCCCACACCGCCATGTCGATGGTTCCGATGGCGACGGAACGCTCGCCATGCCCACCCGGCTTCTCGTTGGTGAACATGGCGGCCCAGATCTTGTGCGGGTCGAGGTTCCGGCCGCTGGGATCCACCAGCGAGTCGGGGCTGGCCTCCATGATGCGGGGGATGAACCGCTCGCGCATCAGCTTGCCCTGGCCGTAGCGCCCGTTGGAGTTGAAGCCGTAGCCGACCACCGGTTTACCATCCCGGATCACGTCGGTGATGACCGCCACCAGGCTCAGCGTCATCTTGCTGAAGTCGATGTAGGCGTTGCGGATGGGGGAGCTGATCGGGATGGTCTTCTCGCGGATTTCAACGATCTTCATGGCGGTCTCTGGCGATGGGTGGTGGACGACGGAGCGAATGATCGGCGCCGTGTCTTCGAACGGCCAATGCTGTTTTTTTCGTCTTTGATGCCCTGAAAGCACCGGCTGCGAAATGTCGATGAACCTGTCGTGGTTGGAGGACTTCCTGGCCCTGGCGGCGAGCGGCAATTTCTCGCGCGCGGCCGAGGAGCGGCACATGACGCAACCGGCCTTCAGCCGGCGCATCCGGGCACTGGAGGAATGGCTGGGAACGGAGTTGTTCGACCGCACCAGCCAGCCCGCCAGGCTCACGGCGGCGGGCGAGTGGTTTCGCCAGGCCGCCCACGAGATGCTGGCCCGTGCGGCGCGCCTTCCGGGCGAGGCCAAGGCGGTGGCCGAGGCTCACTCGACGACGTTGCGCTTCGCCGCCACCCATGCCTTGTCGTTCACCTTCATGCCGGGATGGCTGCGCCGCCTGGAGGCGAGCACGGCCGTCGGCCCGATCACCCTGGTCTCCGACGTGTTCGCGCGATGCGAAGCCATGCTCCTTCAGAGCCAGGTGCAGTTCGTGCTGAGCCACGCTCACCCGCTGTTCGCCAGCGAACTTGAGGGACAGGACTATCCCTTCGCCAGGGTGGGGACCGACGTCCTCGTCCCCGTGTCTGCACCTGATGCGCAAGGGCAGCCGCGCTATCCGCTGGCCCAGGACGTGCCGGGTGTTCCGCTGCCCTTGCTGAGCTACAGCCCGGAGTCCGGTATCGGCCGCATCCTGCGAGAAGTCCGTGGCGCCGCGCTCGAACGTAGCGCGGCGCAGAGCGTCTTTCAGGCCCACCTGGCCTCGGTCCTGCGAACCATGGCGCTGGACGGCCGCGGCGTGGCGTGGCTGCCCGAGACGCTCATCGCCGAAGACCTGGCCAGCCGCCGACTGGTGGAAGCCGCGCCCCCGGATTGGTCCATCGAGATGGAGATCCGTCTGTACCGCGACCGATCAAGCCTTGGAAAGGCGGCAGAAGACTTCTGGACTGCCGTCTGCGACGCCACGACATAGAGACGTCCATTCACACTCCCTGCGATGCCCGCCGCCAAATCCGCCATCCCGGTCGACGTCCCTCCGACCTTGTTCAAGAGCGCCAAGGCTTTCGAGACCTGGCTGAAGAAGCATCACGCCAGCTCCGACGGCCTCTGGCTCAAGATCGCCAAGCGGGGCGCCGATGAACCCAGCGTCACCTACCCCGAGGCGGTGGAGATCGCGCTCTGCTGGGGCTGGATCGACGGCCAGAAGAAGGCCTTCGACGACCAGCACTTCCTCCAGCGCTTCACGCCGCGGCGCGCGCGCAGCATCTGGTCGAAGATCAACGTCGACAAGGCCGCTGCGCTCATCGAGGCGGGCCGCATGCAAGCGCCGGGTTATGCCCAGATCGAGGCCGCCAAGGCCGACGGCCGCTGGGCCCAGGCCTACGACGGAGCGCGCACGTCCGCGGTGCCCGAGGACCTTCTGCTGGCGCTGGAAGCCGAGCCGAAGGCCAAGGCCTTCTTTGCGACGATCAATGCGGCCAATCGCTACGCCGTCCTGTGGCGCATCCAGACAGCCGTGAAGCCCGAGACGCGCGCCAGGCGCGTTGCCCAGCTGGTGCAGATGCTGGCGCGCGGCGAGACCATCCACGCCACCAAGGCCTGAGCGCCAGATTCCGCCTGGCCGGCCGGTGACGGCCAGGTCATTCCCCCGCGCCGGCGCTCGCTCGCCAGTCGACCGAGCCGAAGCCTTGCTGCCCGAGCAGGACGTAGCCGATCATCACCGTGCCGATGGACGGAGTGCTGTCGGGCTGCAGGCGTGAACTGGTGCTGCGGTGCGACCACTGGTAGCCGATGCCGATGGCGTGAGGACCGTGGATCCGCCAGGTGAGCGCGGCCTCGATGCGCGAGAGGTTGTCTCGGCCGGCGTTGCGACGCGCGATGCTGCCGAGGGCCACCGTCTGGGCGGAGACGTCGAAGGCCGCGCTCTGGCCGCTGGTCAGGCGCAGCGACAGCCCCGCCTGCGGCGCGACGCCATAGTGGTAGTTGCGATCGGTGGCGGCGGTGCCGCGGCCGCTGCTCGCCGCCGAGTAGCCGAGGCCGATCAAGGCCGTGCCCTGCAGCGCGAACTGCCGGCTCATCCACCACTGCGCGGTCGTGCCGACGGACAAGGCGGTGCTCGAGACATCGAAGATCTGCGGCGCGAGGTAGTCGTAGCTCGCATAGAGGCCCCACAGTCCTCGCACCTTGTCTCCGGCGGCGTAGTCGGTGCCGAACAGCAGGCCGCGCGACTGCAGGCTTTCCACGCTGTTGGCGCTCGACAGCAGCGCATGGAAGCTGAAATAGTCGAACGGCCGGCGGTAGCTGTAGCCGGGCTTGCCGGGCAGCCCGTAGTCCATCGCGAAATCGAGCTGGCCGGTGCTGGTGTCGAAGCTCGGCGAGGGCTCGAAGGTGGTCTGCGTGGCGTGCGCCGCGCCGATGCGCAGGCGGCCGTAGTAGGCCGGGTCGTTGTCGCTGAAGGCCTTGTCGAAGCGGCCGCCGTAGAGCAGCCGGTTCAGGCCCAGCGGCGGCGAGATCGCCGCGGCCAGGCCGTAACGCCAATGGTCCGGCAGGTCGCTGCGGTCCATCACCAGGCGCGCCATGCGGAACAGCGGCTCGCCGAAGAAACTGCCCGCTATGCCGCTGGCCACCTGGTCGTTGACGGCGGGGGGCGTGCGCTCGCCGGTGATCTCCCACCACGCGCTGCCGAGGAAGGTCATCGCCGAGGCCTCCCAGTAGTTCAACCCGGCCGAACGCGCCGCGCCGTGGTAGAGCGAGCCCTGGT
Organism: Ideonella flava; assembly: GCF_051857595.1. NCBI lineage: Bacteria > Pseudomonadati > Pseudomonadota > Betaproteobacteria > Burkholderiales > Sphaerotilaceae > Ideonella > Ideonella flava. The sequence goes on along the minus strand of NZ_JBPZHD010000006.1, from coordinate 36,879 downwards.
AGGGATGGGCGAACTGGTTGACCTGAAAGGGGTCGTTGTCGGTGACCCAGGAATGTTTCAGGTTTCGTTGGATCGATTCCCAGGACACGTCGTAGTCGGAGCTGCCGCTGAAGTGGCGGTTGTAGGCACTCAACGACAGGTCGAAGACGATGATCTCCGCGGCCGGGATGGCGTAGCTGCTGTCGGGCTCCGGATCGTCCGCGGCATTCGATTGGCCGGCGGCCAGCGAAGGCAGCAGCAACGCAAGGGTCCACAAGGGGATGCTGGCGGCGGCTCGCATGCGCTCGAGCGGCAATCGGCGGACCTGCGAACCGCGTGGGCCGCAGGAATGGCGCTTGCTGCCCACCGCCTGTCAAGACACCAGAAGAAAGGACTGCGATGAACACCCGACCGATGATGCTGGCGGCCCTGCTGGGCGCGCTGCTCGCGCCTGCCGTCTCGCATGCCGAGGATCAGGACAAGGACCGCGACCACCCGAAGGCCTTCGTCAAGGATTCGGCGATCACGACCAAGATCAAGGCCAAGCTGGCCGCCGAGCACCTCGGCTCCCTGGCCAAGATCCACGTCGAGACCGATGCGAACGGCGTGGTGTGGCTCAGCGGCACGGCCGTCAGCCAGGCCGAAGCCGACAAGGCCGTCTCGATCGCGCGCGCCACCGAGAACGTGCGCGACGTGAAGAGCCAGCTGGTCGTCAAGGCAGACAAGTAGGCGACAGCGGGCCCGCTGCGCTTATTGCAACGTATGCCGGGCCAGCCTCACCGCATCCAGGATGCGGATGTCGCGCTTGTCGATGGCGATGAGGCCTGCGGCCTCGAGATCGTGCAGCACGCGCGAGAAGTACTCCGGCGTCAGCGACAGGCGCGAGGCGATGGTGGCCTTGCTGACGGGCAGGCAGACCCGCCACTCCCGGCGCTCAGGCGCAGGCGCGGTGGCGCAGCCGGCATCGGCGAGACTGAAGCTGGCGGCGTCGTCGGCCTCTTCCGGCAGGTCGCGCAACAGGTAGCCGATCACGCGTTGCATGCCGCTGTGCAGCGCATAGGCCTGCACGTCGTGCACCAGGCCATGCAGCCGCCGGGAGATGCCGGCGAGCATGCGCATCGCGAAGCGCGCGTCGCGCTCGATCTCGCCCACCACGGCCTGCTTGTCGACCGACAGCAGCAAGGTGTCGGTCAGCGCCTGCGCGTTCACGATGTAGGGCTTGCCGGTGAACATCAGCGCCTCGGCGAAGGTGTTGCCAGGGCCGATGAGCTCGATCACCTTCTCCTGGCCTTGCGGCGACAGGGCGTAGAGCTTGACCTGGCCCATCACGGTGACGTGGAACTGTTCGCAAGCCTCGCCGACACGGAAGACATGGTCGCCACGTGCCAGGCGCTGCAGCCGGCAGCCCTCGGCCAGCCGCTGCAGCTCGCCAGGCGACATCTCCTGGAACAGCGGAAGCACCGACAGGTATCGAGGCACGTCGAAGGTTCGCTCCACGGCGCGATTGTGGGCAGCGCCCTCGCCGGCCCGGTTGACGCTTGTCAATCGGCCCGGGTCAGCGTCGCATACAGGCCGGCCAGGCGCTGCACCAGGTCCTGCGGGCGATGGACCATCGCATAGCCCTGGCGGCCGAACAGCATCGGCAGGTAGTCGTGGGCCTGTTCGTCGATGGTCACGGCAAACGGCGTCAGGCCCGCGGCGCGCGCGGCCTGCACCGCATGGCGCGTGTCCTCCAGCCCGTAGCGGCCTTCATACACGTCGAGGTCGTTGGGCTTGCCGTCGGTGAGGATGAGCAGCAGGCGCTGGCGCTCGGGCCGCGCGGCCAGGCGGTGGGTGGCATGGCGGATGGCGGCGCCCATGCGGGTGTAGTAGCCGGGCTTGATGGCGCCGACGCGGTCGCGCGCCGCGCCGCTCCATGTCTCGTCGAAGCCCTTGAGGTGCTGCAGGCGCACGTGCTGCCGCCGCACCGACGAGAAGCCCAGCATCTCGAACGGATCGCCGCTGGCCGCGAGCGCCTCGCCGAAGACGAAAAGTGCATCGCGGATGAGGTCGATCACGCGGGCACTCTGGGTGGCATAGGCGTCGGTCGACAGCGACAGGTCGGCGAGCAGCAGCGTCGCGAGGCTGCGTTCGATGCGCTCGTGCCGGCACCACACGGGCGGTGTGTCCAGCGCGGTGCGAGCCGCGGCATCGCTGCGATGGCGCACCCAGGCGTCGACATCGAGCTGGTCGCCGTCGCGCTGGCCGTGCAGGCGGCGGGGGGCCGCTCGCAGCAGCTCCATCCGGCGGCGCACGCGGCGGGCGATGGCGCGCAACGCCGGTGGTGGCGCGTAGGGCTCGGCCGGCGTGGCGACGAGCGTCTGCACGGCGCAGTGGTCGGCGATGAGCCGGCGCGCGCGCCAGTCCCACTCGGGCAGGCGCAGGCCGGGGCCGAGCGGGCGGTCGTCGGCGGCGGCGCTCGGCAGGTCGAGGTCGAAGCGCACGCGCGAGGCGGCTCGCTGCCCGCCGTCGGCCACGGCCAGGGTGTCCACGTCGTCCGCAGCGGCGCGAGCCTGGCCGTCGTCGCTGTCGTCGTCGGCCCGGTTGACGCGCGTGAACTCGCCCCAGCTGAGGATGGACTCGGCGCGGAAGAACATCATCAGCGGCGCGCGATGGCGGTCGTCGGTGACGCGTTCGGCGCGGCGGCGTTGAAGGTCGGACGCGGCTGGCGCGGCGGCGGCCGATGGCTCGTCGGGATCGGGGCGCGGGGCCGCGGCGCCTGCAACGCACTGGCCGGTTGAATCCAGCCACAGCCACACGGGGGCGACGTCGACCGGGGCCAGGCGCATCGACGGAGCAGCCTCACCCAGCAGCGCGCGTTGCACGGCTTGTTCTGCTTCAGCGGCCGCGCCACGCAAGCGGGTCACGTCGGGCCGCAAGGCGAGCTGCGCCGCCACCAGGCGCGCGTGGCGTGATGCCAGGCCCGGGAAGGCCGCGAGCGCCTCTCGTGTGGCGGCCAGGTTGTCCGCCACCCAATCGCCCTGGGATATCCACCGCGAGGCCAGGGCCGCGAGCCACAGGTAGAGCTCGCGGTTGAGCGTGGCCGAGTCGAACACCGCCAGCTCGGGGGGCAGCGCGAAGACCTCGTCCTGCAAGCCGGCGAGGTGGGCCCGTTGACCGCTGCCGCTCAGTCGCTCCAGCCAGCTCCGCGGCCCGCCGGTCTGGCGCTGCCCCGCCGGGGCGAGCCGCACGGCCGGCGCGCCGCCGCCGGCGCGGAACAGCATGCCGATGGAGCGCTGCATCTGCTCCAGCCGCACGGTGGCCTCGACGTGGCGAGGCGGCGCGGCCAGGCGCGTGACCGCGCGATGCCACTGCCAGCCGATCCACTCTTCCATGGTCTCAGCCCGCCTCGACGCCTTGGGCCAGCACGCGGGCGCCCTGGCCCTCGCGGAGGGTTTCGCGCAGGGCCTCGACGCCGATCGCGTGGTACAGCAAGGGCTCTCGGCGCTGCGCCGCTTGCGAAGCCTCGCAGGCATCGACGCACAGGCCGCATTGCACGCACGAGAACTTGCGCCGCTTGAGGTTGCGCGGCTTCAGGCGCATGGGGCAGGCGCGGTCGCAGGCGTTGCCGTGGGGCAGGTCGCAGGTCCGGCAGTGGGACGGATGCGCGCGCTCCAGGCCGATGGTCATGGTGCGGGGCAGGCTTCCCACGTGCGGCGAACCGGCGCGAGGGAAGGCCACCACCCGCCCGCGCGGATTGGCCATCCACGCCAGGCTCTGGAACAGCCCCACCGCGCAGCCGAAGCGGCAGAAAAAGTGGCGCGCCAGCAGGAACTCGGCGCTGAAGACCAGGGTGGCGATGCCGAGGAAGCGCGCCTGGTTGCCGGTCAGCGTGCCATGGACGAGGTTGGCCCAGATCTCGGCCGGCGGCAGCAGGTAGCTCAGCAGCGTGATGGCCCAGGTGAAGCCCAGCAGCACGCAGGACGCCAGGAAGACCGGCCACCAGCGCGCGTCGGGCGTGCGGCCGCCTGCCATCGGCGTCTGCTCGCGTTCCCACAGGCTCAGGCGCCCGCAGGCGCGCTGCAGCAGGCCGTTCAGCAACTCGACGAGCGAGAAGTGCGGGCACAGCCAGCCGCAATACAGGCGCCCGTAGCGCCACGCCACGCCGAGGAAGATCGCCACCAGCAGCAGCGCCGGCACGAAGGCCCGCAGGACGATGCGCAGCGCCATCTCGTTGGCGCTGATCTCGCCGGCGCGGAAGGCATCGATGCCGAGCGTCCATCGCATGCCGAGCACCCACAGCTGCGTCTCGTGCAGGTCGAAGCGCAGCAGGTTCAGCGCCGGCGCCGCGAGGAACAGCGCGAAGAAGGCCAGCTGGAAGGCGCGGCGCTGGCGTTGCATGGCCGTCAGGCCAGCACGGCGGCCACCACCTCATCGAGGGCGGCGGCGGTGTCGGCATCGTCGGTGAGCGCATCCACGATGGCGGCGCGGCAGGCTTCGTGCAGCGGCAGGCCCGAGACGACGAGGCGCGCGGCCATCACGAGCAGGCGGGTGCTGGCCGTCTCTTCGAGGTCGTGCTCGGTGAGGCGCCGCAGGGCGGTGCCCAGGCGCACGAGCATCGCGGCCAGCTCGGGGCTCGCACCGGCCTCGGTTTCGAGCACGGCCTGCTCGATCTCCGGCGCCGGGTAGCCCAGGTTCAGCGCAATGAAGCGCTGCCGCGTGCTCGGCTTGAGGCTCTTGAGGATGCTCTGGTAGCCCGGGTTGTACGAGACGACCAGCATGAACCCGGGCGGCGCGACGAGCAGCTCGCCGGTGCGTTCTATCGGCAGCACGCGGCGGTCGTCGGCCAGCGGATGCAGGACGACGGTGGTGTCCTTGCGCGCCTCCACCACTTCGTCGAGGTAGCAGATGGCGCCGGTTCTCACCGCCCGGGCGAGCGGGCCGTCGGACCAGGCGGTGCCCTCGGGGCCGATCAGGTGCCGGCCCACCAGGTCGGCGGCGGCGAGGTCGTCATGGCAGCTCACGGTGACGAGCGGGCGGCCCAGGCGGGCCGCCATGTGCTCGACGAAGCGGGTCTTGCCGCAGCCGGTCGGGCCCTTGACCAGCAGGGGCAGCTGCTGACGCCAGGCGTGTTCGAACAGCGCGATCTCGTTGGATTGCGCTGCGTAGAACGGCGCCTGGGCCAGACGGGCTTGTTCGCTGTGGCCCATCAGGCCCTGCCTTCCTTCACGACGTCCGCTGTGCCGGCTGCGTGCCGAGGAAGCCACCGCCCTCGCGGGTGCGCTCGGCCGCCGTCGCCGTGACCGGATCGCCGCCGATGAAGAAGCTCGCGAAGTACAGCAATTGCCCGATGAGGAACACCACGCCGCCACCCATGCGCGCCCAGTAGAAGAAGCGCAGCTGGTCCTGCGTGGCCATGAAGCCCATGGCGCCCTCGGTGGGCAGGCGTTGCAGCCAGACCTGCAGGATGCCGGCGCCCGTCAGCGACAGCACCATGATCGCCATGCCTATGGTCATCACCCAGAAGCTCCACATCTCGGCCGCCTGCGAGCGGGCGCTGTTGGCCAGGCGGCCGCGAAGCGTCGGCATGGCGTAGCTGATGATGGTGATCACCACCAGCACGTAGGCACCGTAGAAGGCCAGGTGGCCGTGGGCCGCCGTCACCTGCGTGCCGTGGGTGTAGTAGTTGACCGGGCTCAGCGTGTGGATGAAGCCCCACAGGCCCGCGCCCAGGAAGCCCATCACCGAGGTGCCCACCGCCCACAGCACGGCCGCCTGGTTCGGGTGGTCGCGCCGGCGCCGCTGCACCATGTTGAAGGCGAACACCGTCATCATGAAGAAGGGGATGGGCTCGAGCGCCGAGAAGACGCTGCCTATCCACTGCCAGTAGCCCGGCAGGCCGATGAAGTAGTAGTGGTGCCCGGTGCCGAGGATGCCCGTCATCAGCGCGAAGGCGATGATCACGTACAGCCACTTGTCGATCACCTCGCGGTCCACGCCCGTGGTCTTGACCAGCACGTAGGCCAGCAGCGCGCCGAGGATCAGCTCCCACACGCCCTCGACCCACAGGTGGACGACGAACCACCAGTACATCTTGTCGCGCACCAGGTTGTGCGGGTTGACGAAGCTGAACAGGAAGAACAGCGCCAGCCCCCACAGGCCCATCAGCAGCACGAGGGAGATGCTCGTCTTGCGGCCCTTCAACACCGTCATGCTGATGTTGTAGAGAAAGCCCAGGGCCACGACCACGATGCCGAGCTTGGTGGGCAGCGGCTGCTCCAGGAACTCGCGGCCCATGGTCTGCAGCAGCTCGTTGCCCGTGAGCTCGGCGAGCTTGGCGTAGGGCACGGCGAGATAGCCGACGATGGTGAGCGCGCCCGCGGCGAGGAAGATCCAGAACAGCGCGATCGCCAGCTTCGGCGAGTGCAGCTCGGTCTCGGCCTCTTCCGGGATCATGTAGTAGGCCGCGCCCATGAAGCCGAACAGCAGCCACACGATCAGCAGGTTGGTGTGCACCATCCGCGCCTGGTTGAACGGGATGTAGGGGAACAGGAAGTCCCCCACCACGTACTGCAGGCCCAGGCCCAGGCCGAAGAGGATCTGCCCGGCGAACAGCGCCATCGCCGCGATGAAGTACAGCTTCGCGACCGACTGGCTCTTGTACTTGAGGACTTGGTTCGTCATGACGTCACCCCTCGATGTTCGGCGGCCACTTTTCGGTGTTCACCTGGCTGGTCCACTTGAGGAACTCGACCAGCTCGTCCAGCTGCTGCTCGTTCAGGTTGAACTGCGGCATCTGCCGCCGCCCCGGTGTGTGCGTCGGCTGGATCTTCATCCACGCCTTGATGAAGTCGGGGCCCCGCCGCAGGTAGACGTTGCCCAGCTCCGGCGCGAAGTACGCGCCCTCGCCGAGCAGCGTGTGGCAGCCGATGCAGTTGCGCGTTTCCCAGATCTTCTTGCCCGCCACCACCTGCGGGGTAATCGCGGCGCTGTTCGAGCGCTGGGGGATTCGCTGCTCGCTGTGGAACACGATCGCGGCGAACAGCAGCGCGAAGAAGACGCTGCCGCCATAGAACACGTTGCGCGCCATCTGCTTGGTGAATCCGGCCTGGCCGTGGCCCATCGCAGCCTCCTCGGGAAACCCGGTGATCGGGGGTGGCACATGGTCCCGGCCCGCCGCCGGATCGGCCTTGATTTATTTCAAGAAACGCGGCGCGCACCGGCCATCGGCGGGAACTTGATCCCCCAGGTGTCGACCGCTCCGCCGGTTGAAGGCCCCCCGCCGCCCGGCTTGCGCCAGATCAACCCCGAGGGAAATGGGCGCTTCCAGAATAGATGCATTCCAAATGCATCTTCAATGTGGAGCATGACATGACCCTTCCTCGACGACCCGCCGCCACAAGACTGTGGCGATGGCTTGCCCTCGTCTGCGTGCTGTCGTTCGGCGCGCTCGGCTACCTCGGCTGGCAGATCTACCTGTCGGCGCCTCCCATCCCCAGGGCCGTCGTGACGGCCGAGGGCCGGATCGTCTTCACCGGCGAGCAGATCCAGTACGGCCAGCAGGCCTGGATGGCCGCGGGCGGCCAGCAGCTGGGCACCGTCTGGGGCCACGGCAGCTACGTGGCGCCGGACTGGTCGGCCGACTGGCTGCACCGTGAAGCGACCGCCCTGCAGCGCATCCGCACCGCTGAACTGAAGGGCGCCCCCGATGCCGCCGCCGACGCCCTCGTGCGCGAGGAGATGCGCCGCAACACCTACGAAGAGGCCACCGGCACGTTGACCGTCTCGACCCAGCGCGCCGAAGCCATCCGCGAGGTGACGGAACACTACGCCGGCCTGTTCGGCAGCGAGCCTTCGCTGGCTCACTTGCGCGAGCAGTACGCGATGACAGAAGGCGCGCTGCCCGAGGCCGCCGACCGCCAGGCGCTCACCGCCTTCTTCTTCTGGACCTCCTGGGCCGCCGCGACGGACCGGCCGGGCGAGCCGGGTCTTTCGTACACCAGCAACTGGCCGCACGAGCCGCTGGTGGGCAACACCATGACGACCTCGGCCGCGATGTGGTCCATGGTCAGCGTGATCCTGCTGCTGGCCGGCATCGCCGCCATGCTGTGGCTGCACAAGGGCGACGAGCATGAGGAGCGCGCGCGGGTGCCTGCCGCCGACCCGCTGCTGGGCGCCCGGCCGACGCCTTCGATGAAGGCCACGCGCAAGTACTTCTTCGTCGTGATCGGCCTGATGCTGCTGCAGATCGCCATGGGCGCCATCACCGCCCACTACGCAGTCGAGGGCCAGGCCTTCTTCGGCATCCCGCTCGCGCAGATCCTGCCCTACACCGTCAGCCGGACCATCCACACGCAGATCGGCGTGTTCTGGATCGCCACGGCCTGGCTGGCCACCGGCCTGTATGTCGCGCCGCTGCTGTCAGGCAAGGAACCCAAGCTGCAGAAGCTCGGCGTCGACGCGCTCTTCTACGCGCTGCTCGTCGTCGTGCTGGGCTCGACCATCACCGGCTGGCTGGGCACGCTGCAGCACCGCGGCGTCGACTTCAGCTTCTGGATCGGCAACCAGGGCCTGGAGTTCACCAGCATGGGCCGCGTATGGCAGCTGCTGCTGTTCGTGGGCCTGCTGTTCTGGGTCTACCTGCTCGGCCGCGCGCTGTGGCCGGCACTGAAGAAGCCTTCGGAAACGCGTGGCCTGATCGCCATGGTCTTTCTCTCGGCCAGCTGCATCGGCGGCTTCTACGCCACCTCGCTGACCTGGGGCCAGCACACCCATTACTCGATGATCGAGTACTGGCGCTGGTGGCTGGTGCACCTGTGGGTCGAAGGCTTCTTCGAAGTGTTCGCCACCGCCGTGGTCGCGCTGATCTTCACCAACCTCGGCCTGGTCCGCGCCGCTTCGGCCAACCGCGCCATCGTCGCCGAGACCATCGTGTTCCTCTTCGGCGGCATCCTGGGCACGCTGCACCACCTGTACTGGACGGGCACGCCGACCTCGATCATCGCCGTGGGCTCGGTCTTCTCCGCGCTCGAAGTGGTGCCGCTCACCCTCATCGGGCTGGAGGCGCTGCAGACCTGGCGGAAGGCGAAGAACGTCGCCTGGCTGGGCGCCTACAAGTGGGTCATCCTGTGCTTCGTCGCGGTGGGCTTCTGGAACACGGTCGGCGCCGGCCTGCTGGGCTTCGCCATCAACCCGCCGGCATCGCTGTACTACGTGCAGGGCCTGAACATGACGGCGGCCCACGGCCATGCCGCCTTGTTCGGCGTGTACGGCATGTTGGGCATCGGCCTGCTGCTGTTCTGCCTGCGAGGCTTGTACGAGCGCGGCCTGCACGTGGACAAGCTTCTCAAGCCCGCCTTCTGGAGCCTGAACATCGGCCTGGGCATGATGGTCTTCCTGTCGCTGCTGCCCGCCGGCATCTACCAGGCCTGGACCAGCATCACCAAGGGCCTGTGGTACGCCCGCTCGCCGGAGATCATCCACTCGAAGCTGATGGAGACGCTGGTGTGGCTGCGCGTGCCGGGCGACATCGTCTTCGCCGCGGGCGCCGTGCTGCTGGCCGTGTATGCGCTGCGGCTGCTGGTGCCGGCACGCCGGCAGCGCGTGGCGGGCGTCGTCTCGGCGGCGTTCCGCTGATGCAGCGACGCCGCTGGGTGGGCTTCGACAGGCTCAGCCCGAACGGTGAGGAGTAGGCCGTTCCCCCACCGTCACCCTGAGCTTGTCTAAGGAGCCACCGGCACCAAGGCCCCGCACCGTTCGCCCTGAGCCTGTCGAAGGGCCCACTGGCAAGAAGGCTTCGACAAGCTCAGCCCGAACGGAGGAGAGGGACCCGTTCCCACTCCCTGCCGTTCACCCTGAGCCTGTCGAAGGGCCCTCCGTACACTTTGCTCGGCGTGGCCGAAGTGGCGGCGGCGCGCCCCCACCACCGTTCACCCTGAGCTTGTCGAAGGGCTCACCGGCAAGTAGGCTTCGACAAGCTCAGCCCGAATGGAGGAGAGGGATCCGTTCCCACTCTCTGCCGTTCACCCTGAGCATGTCGAAGGGCCCTCCGTACACTTTGCTCGGCGTGGCTGAAGTGGCGACGGCGCCCCCCACCACCGCTCACCCTGAGCTTGTCGAAGGGTCCACTGGCAAGAAGGCTTCGACCAGCAGCCCGAGCGGAGGAGAGGAGCCTGTCGATGGGCCCATCGCCCACGCAGCTCGACCTGGACACGAAGAGCTTCACGTCATGGCTTTGACGCAGCACAAGCTCCCTCGCCCTGTTGTGCCGGACATTAGATGCATCCACGATGCATCTTCAATGGAGCCTGCATGAGCACTGCCACCCTTCCCGTGATCGATGTGCGCACCATCGAGCCGCGCCAGCGGCACGCCCTCATCTTCTCGACCTTCCAGTCGCTGGCGGCCCACGAGGCGATGGAGCTGGTCAACGATCACGATCCGCGGCCGCTGTACCACCAGTTCCAGGCGCAGTACCCCGGCCGCTTCGCCTGGGATTACGTCGAAGCGGGACCCGAGACCTGGCGCGTGCGCATCACCCGGCTCGCCCCTGCCGGCGGCTGCTGCGGCGGATGCGGTGGACACTGAACCTTTCTATCGACGACACCATGCGCCTGACCGCCTTCACCGACTACAGCCTGCGCGTCCTCATCTACCTGGCCGCGGAGCCGGGGCGCCGCGCCACCATCGGAGAGATCGCATCCTCCTTCGGCGTGAAGGAGAACCACCTGACCAAGGTGGTCCACTTCCTCGGCAAGGCCGGCTTGCTCGCCAATGTGCGCGGCAAGGGAGGTGGGCTGGACCTGGCGCAGGCACCCGAGGACATCGTCGTCGGCACCGTCGTGCGGCTGACCGAGGGCGAGGCGATGCCGGCCGAATGCTTCGGCGAAGGTGGTGGCGATTGCCGCATCGTGCGCAGTTGCAAGCTGCGCGGCGTGCTGCGCGAGGCGGTGGACGCGTTCTACCTGGTGCTCGATGCCTACACGCTCGAAGACCTGGTGAGCAACCGCAAGACGCTGGCACCGCTGCTGTTCGTGCCGCCGGAGATCGTCAAGCGGGCCCGCGCTGCCCGGAGTCTGTCGTGAGCGACGCGTCCTTTCCCTACGACGGTCCGGAAGATCTCCGCCAGCCGGTGACGGCCGCGCTGTCGCGCGTCGTCGACCCCGAGGTGGCCTTGAACATCGTCGACATCGGCCTGGTCTACGGCGTGCGCATCGAGGCCGATCGGCTCGAGTTGCGGCTGACCATGACCTCGGCCGCCTGCCCGGTGGCCGACGTGATCGTCGACGATGCGGCGGCCGAGCTGGAGCGCGTGCTGCCGGCCGAGATCGGCGTCGAGGTCGAGCTGGTGTGGGAGCCCGCCTGGACGCCCGAGCGCATGAGCGAACGGGCGCGGCGCTTCATGCGCTGGTGAGCGCGATGACACGGCTGACCGCGAGCACTGCCGGCCACCGAGCCGTGCCTCGTGTCAAGCCTGTGCGCCGGCCGTGGCGCCTGCTGTTCGCAGCCCTTGTCCTGCCCGTACTCATCGCGAGCCTGCTGGGCGGCCTGCTGCGCGCGGGCGTGGCGGTGCCGTTGCCAGCGGGTGCGGCGTGGGCAGGTCACGCCGTGATGGCCCATGCGGCGTTGATGATGGCCGGGTTCTTCGGGACCCTGATCGCCCTGGAGCGCGCGGTCGCGCTCAAGTGGCCGCCGGCCTATGCCGGACCCGTGGCTTCGGCCGGCGGGGCGCTGCTGATCCTGGCGGGTCATGCCGAGGCTGGGCGCCTCGCGATGCTGGGCGCGGCGCTGCTGTTCTGCGTGGCCAGCGCGATGATCCTGCGCCGCCAGCGCGCAGCGCACACCGCGCTGCTGCTCGTCGCCGCAGTGGCATGGGCCGTGGGGAGCGGGCTGCAGGCCTGGCGACCCGAATCGGCCGCGCCGCTGCCGTGGTGGTTCGCCTTCCTCCTCCTCACCATCGCGGCCGAGCGGCTGGAGATGACCCGGCTCACGCGACGCCACCCGGCCGCCCTGCCCGCCTTCGTGGCCATCGTCGGCACGCTGCTGGCGGGGGCTGCCGCGAACGGGGTCTTCTTCGGTGCCGCGCTCGTGGGCCTGGCGCTGTGGCTCTTCGCCTTCGACATCGCCCGCCACACGGTGCGCAGCAGCGGCCTGCCCCGCTACATGGCGATCTGCCTGCTCTCGGGCTACGGGTGGCTCGCCGTGGGCGGCGTCACGTGGATCGCATGGAGCCTGGGCATGCCTTCGCGAGATGCCGCGCTGCATGCGCTCGGCCTGGGCTTCGTCTTCAGCATGGTGATGGGCCATGCGCCGGTCATCCTGCCGGCCCTGGCGCGGGTGAAGCTGCGCTTCGGACCTTGGTTCTACCTGCCGCTCGCGGCCCTTCATGGCACGCTGGCCTGGCGGCTGGTCGCCGGCTGGGGCGATACCGCGTCGCGCGCTCAAGGCGCACTCGGCAATGCGCTGGCGATTGCGCTTTTCTTCCTGACCGTGCTGGGCGCCATCGCGGCCTGGCGGTTCACTTCTGCCTCACGCTCATGAGCACCACGCCGATGATCCGCATCGAAGAGCCCTTGCGCCGGCCCGGCGCCCCTGCGCCGACAGGCTTCGCGCTATGGCAGCTGGGCTTCCGTCCTTTCTACCTGCTGGCGAGCGTGTTCGCCGCGCTGTCGGCGTCGCTGTGGGCACTGCAGTTCGCGGGCCTCGTCACCACGCCGTACCTGCGCGGGCCGCAGTGGCATGCGCACGAGATGGTGTTCGGCTTCACGCTGGCGGTGGTGGTGGGCTTTCTCCTCACCGCGGGGCGCAACTGGTCGAACCAGCCGACGCCCACCGGTGGCCGGCTGGCGGCGCTGGCCCTGTTGTGGGTGGCCGGGCGGGTGCTGGTGCTCACCCCTTTCGCGCTGGCCGCTGCGGTGGTCAATGTGGCCCTCCCGCTGGCCGCGGCGGTAGCGCTGGCCGTGCCCTTCTGGCGAGGCAAGAACCGGCGCAACTACTTCTTCGTCGGGCTGCTGGGGCTGATGGCCTTCGCGCAGGCAGCGTTTCATGCGTCGCAGCAAGGCCTGCTGGACCTGCCCGGCGGCTTCGGCCTGCAGATCGCGCTGGACGTGGTGCTGTTCATCATGGCGGTCATGGGTGGCCGGGTGATCCCCATGTTCACCAACAACGGCGTGCCGGGTGCGGGTGCGCAACGGCGGCCGATGGTCGAGAAGCTGGCGCTGGGCAGCGTGCTCGCCCTGCTGGCGGCCGATGGGCTGATGCTGCCGCCGGTGCTGCTGGCGCTGGTCGCCGCCGTGGCCGCGGTCGCGCACCTCATCCGCTGGGCGCTGTGGCGGCCGCAAGCCACCTGGCGCACGCCGCTGGTGTGGGTGCTGCACCTGGCCTACCTATGGATCCCCTTGCACCTGGCGTTGCGCACCGGTGCCTCGCTAGGCGCGGTGGCGCCCTCGGTGGCGACGCATGCGCTGACCGTCGGGGCCATCGGCGGTCTGATCATCGGCATGATGACCCGTACCGCCCGCGGCCACACCGGCCGAGCCCTGCGCGCCGAAGCGGCCGAGGTGGTGAGCTACGTGCTGGTGGCCTTCGCAGCGCTGGTGCGGGTGGCGGTGCCTCTTGTCGCGCCAGAGGCGACGGTGGCAGCCGTGCTGGCTTCGGCCGCGCTTTGGGCTGCGGGCTTCGGCCTGTATGCGGTGAGCTACTGGCCGGTGCTGAGCCGGCCCCGGCTGGATGGGCAGCCCGGGTAGATTCGGGCGATGGACTACGCCCTCGTCAAGCTCGTGCACCAGAGCGCCGTCGCGCTGTCGATCTCCGGCTTCTTCGTCCGCGGCCTGGGTGCGCTGGGCGATGCGGCGTGGGTGAAGAGCCGCGCCGCGAAGACGCTGCCGCACGTCGTCGACTCGGTGCTGCTGCTGTCGGCGCTGACCCTGGCCTGGCTGCTGCGGCTGCATCCCGGAAATGCGCCATGGCTGCTCGCCAAGATCATCGGCCTGGTGCTCTACATCGGGCTCGGCATGCTCGCTCTGAAGCCGGGCCGGCCGTGGGCGCTGCGGGCGGCGGCCTGGCTGGGCGCATTGGCCGTCTTCGGCTGGATCGTCTCGGTGGCGCTCACGAAGAACCCGATGGGCTTCCTCGGCTGAGCCGGCTAGGCTGTCGGCCATGAAGCTGCGCCGCCGCGATGCCGCGCTCGGACTGGCCGCCTGGGCCGGGCTGGGCATTCCGATGATGGCCTGGGGTGAGGGTCCCCTGGCCGCACCCAATGTGGTCCTCATCACGCCGAAGCTCGTCACCTCGGGCCAACCCAGCGCCGAGGCGCTGGCGCGGCTGGGCGAACAGGGCTTCCAGGCCGTGGTCTACCTGGCGCCGCTGAGCCTGCCCAATGCGGTGAAAGACGAGCCCGGGATCCTGGCTCGCCAGCACATCGAGTTCGTCAACATCCCCATCAACTTCGGCAAGCCGAGCGCGGAGGATTTCGAGCAGGTCGCCGCGACGCTGGACCGCTGGCAGGACAGGAAGGTGCTGGTGCACTGCGAGGTCAACATGCGCGCGTCGAGCATGGTGTTCCTCTACCGCACCCTCAGGCTGAAGGAGAAGCCGGAAGTGGCTTACGAGGCGGTGGAGAAGGTGTGGTCGCCGCGCGGGGTCTGGCGCGAGCTGATCGTGGCACAGCTCAAGCAGGGTGGGGTCGCCTTCGAGCCGTATTGAGGATTTCAACGGTGGCAGGACTTCGCAGTCGCCACCCGTCGCCATCGCCGGCATGCCTTTCTCGTCCGCGCTGGTCGTCATAACTTCGCGCCTCCCCTAGCGACGCTTTCCTGTCTGTCGACGACCACCGGGTGACACGAAGCTTTCTATCCGCTTGCCACGGCGAGAGCTGCGCATTTATGATGATACAAATTGACGCATCGATTTGCGGCCGGCTGGATGTCGGTCGCTTGACCGCTGAACGGAGGGATCCGTCATGGCCCACGTGATCGTCGCGACCAACCCCGCCAAGAGGGTGTTTCCGAAGGATGGTGTCTGGCCCGACACCCGCTGCGCAAATCGCCCGCGCCGCCGCCGAGCCCGCTGAGGCGGGACCGTGAACCCCGATTCGCCCCGTGAGGGGCGGCCACGGCGCGGGACCGAGATCCTGCTGGCCGTGAGCTTTGACCACCCGCGCGTGCCGGTGGACCTTCGCGTGGACGCGCCGTACAAGCTGACCCTGCGCGAGGTGGACGGTCCGCAAGCGCTGGAAGCGGCGCTGCGCGAGCGCTCGCCGCGCATGCTGCTGATCGACGCGGACCTGTGTTTGCTGCTGGGCCTGTCGGCGCTGCGCCAGCTGCACCGCCTGCACCCGGAGACCGACTGGCTGATCGGCTGGGACGAGCCCTCGCCGCGCTGGATCGAGACCATCGTGCACAGCCGGGCGCGTGGCGGCATCGAGTGGCGCGATGCGCTGACCGAATTGCCGCGCGCGCTGGACACCATCATGGCCGGCGGGCTGTGGTTCCCACGCAGGGTGCTGCAGTGGCTGTACGGGTCGCTCATCGGCACCGAGCCCGAGCAGGACGAGGACGCATCGGGCCCGCACACGCAATGGCCCCTGACGGCGCGCGAGGCCGAGGCGCTGGCGCTGGCCGGCCAGGGCTTCACCAACAAGCAGATCGCGCAGGAGCTGGAGATCAGCGTGAACACCGTGAAGAAGCACCTGGCCAGGGCATTCGACAAGCGCGGGCTTCGCAGCCGGCGCCAGACGATGTGCTGACGCCGGGCCGCCCGGCTGGGCGCCTCACTTCACGGTCAAGCCGATGGTTTGCTGCGAGGTATTGCCGGCCTTGTCGTAGGCGCGCGCGCTGAGGGTGTGCGCCCCTGGGCCCGCCTTGCGCGTGTTCCACGTCGCGCTGTAGGGCGCAGTCGTGTCGCGCGCAAGGAGCACGCCGTCGGCGTAGAACTCCACGGCCTGGATGCCCGAGGTGTCCGTGGCGCTGGCCGAGACGGCCAGGTTCGTGCGGCCGACCGTGGCCCCGTTGGCCGGCGACGTGATGTTCACGCTGGGTGGCGTCCCGTCGGCCGCATAGACGACGTCGGTCGCGCTGACGGCACTTCCGACGCCGGAGGCTTGATCCGTCGTGCGGGCCGTGATCGTGTAGGTGCCTTGCGGAGTGTCCGACAAGGTCGAGACCGTCCACGCTGCGTCCGCCTTCGCGCCGGGTGCGATGGCCAGGCTCGCGGGAGAGAAACTGCCGGTGAAACCGGCGGGCAGTGTCTGCGTCAGCGAGAAGGTGCCGGTGCCGCAGGCGGTGGAGTTGGTGTTGGTCACGCTGACGCCGTAGGTGAGCTTGCCTCCCGGCGCGCACGTCTGCGTGGCCGGCGAGACGACGATGCCCGGCGTGCCCGGTACGCATGTCTTCGCGGGGTCGGTGTAGACGATGTCGCTCGCGTGGGCGAAGGCCGACAGGCCCGAACCGGAGTCGGTCGCGCTCGCCGTCAGCGTGTAGGTGGCGTCGGGCACGGTCGCCGCCGACCTGACCGTCCAATCCGTGGTGGCGCGCGCACCGGCGCCCACGATCAGCGCGTTCACGCCGAAGGTACCGGTGAAGTCCGCCGGCAGCGTCTGCGCGAGGTTGAAGACCGAGTTGCCGCAGGCGGCGCTGTTCTGGTTGGTGACCGTGACGGAATAGCTCAGCGCGGAGCCGGGCCCCGCGGTCTGCGAGGCCGGCGTGACCTCCACCATCGGTGCGACACGGTTGCAGGTCTGGCCCCCCTTGCTGATGTTGACCGTGGCGACGCCGCCGGCAACACCCTGGTTCGTGATGGTGATGCCGTTGGTCTCGTCGACGAAGCTCTGCCCGACGGCCAGGTTCTGCAGCAGGTAGGTCCGGGCCGGCAGCGTGCCGGTCGAGCGATGGATGCTGATGTTGTCGACGTAGTAGTTGCTCAGGCCGACGTCGAGGTTCATCGCCTGACGCATGCTCACGTAGTACAGCTCGGCCGTGTCGGGCTTGGCCAGGCGCAGGACCTGGGGCGACGACCCCGGCGCGTTCAGGGAAATCGTGGCGAGCGAGTACGAGCCGCCGGCCGAGATGTCCTGCACCGTGCCGTCCGGCATCCAGCCGGCCATCACGCGGTTGGCGGCGTTGTGGTCCACCACGCGTGCGCCGCCCATCGGGTCGGAGCCGTCTCCGTACTCCGCGCCCGGCGTCGCGGCGTGATCGAGCGAGAGGTTGTGGCCCAGCTCGTGGCTGAAGACGCCGGTGAGCGCGCAGGCCTGCACCCAGGATTGCGTGCCCGGCATCGAGGCCATGCCGGACCAGCCGCACGAGGCGTTGGGCGGCGTCACGTAGTTCACGTGCATGTACTGGGCCGGGTCGATGCCGGCAGCCTTGGCAGCGGCCTGCGCGGCGCTGGCCCAGCCCATGTAGTCGCAAGGGCCGGTGCTCGCATAGGCGATGGTGTACGGGCCCGCCGTTCGGCCGGAGAAGCTCACCAGCCCCTGCGATGACTCGCGGTAGTTGTTGTTGACGGTCGCGCCGGTGGCGCCGAAAAGCCGGTTCGTGAGGTCGGAAGCGGTGCAGTTCAGCGCGGCGTCGCTGAAGTTCACCAGGATGGACAGCGTGGTCTGGTTGCCCTGGATCGGCGCGGCCAGCGCGCCCTCCTCGTCCGACGACAGGGCGGAGAGCCTGAGCTTCTTCTTGTCCAGCAGCACGAGGTTGTCGCCCACGCGCATGGCATGGAACGACATCTTCTTGCCGGCCATGTTCGACAGGTCGCGTGGCGAGGAGCTGACGTCGGCCACGTAGACGGTCTTCGGCATCTCGCCCAGGCGGCCGCGGACCTTGAGCACACGCTGCGAGGCCCCGTTGGCGAAGTTGTCCGACACATGCAAAGCGCTGTTGCCCAGCACGTGGACCTCGTCTTCGACGTAGGCCGCGGCGGCCGCGGGCACGCGGGCGCGCAATGGGCGCGGCAGCATTCGCGTGCCGGCCACGGTCGGGTCGATCTGCAGCAGGGCGACCATCGACCGCTGGCGGGCCTGCGCGAGCTGCACCAGGTTCTCGATGGCCGCCTCCTTCTGAGGCGGGGGCAGCTTCTGGTACTGCTGCAATGCCGAGAGAAAGCGGTCGGTGGCGGCCACCAGCTGCTGGTCGGCTGCGAGGGATTCGCCGATGTGGTGCGCCGAGGCGCCCGTGGCAAGGAGCGCGGCGGCGGCGCACAGCACCACCTCGCGCGCAGCACGGCGTGCTGCGCGAACATCAAACTTCATTGAAACGACCCCCAACGACAACGTGGACCTGGACGGCGTGTCCATCGGCCACGGCGGGCGGACGTTAATGCCCGCCCGCACGTCGAAACTGACGCGCTGGGCGCTTCGCGGGGGCGGGTGTTACAAGCGGGAAGCGGCCTGCCGGCGAGGGTCAACGCCTGCCCGCCGCCAGGGCGACGGGACGGTTGTAACAGGCGTAGCCATACTTTCGGCGTGTTTCAGCATGTACGCCGAGTGGGCGTCCGGGGGACGCGGTGACAGGGGCGTCAGCGGACGGCTGTCCTGGTCGCCGGCCGGTCGGCCTGCAGCCGGCAGTCAGTTTCGAAGGCCTCGGTCCCCTGCACGCGCCGGTAGTTCAGCCGGGTCAGGCGCGCAGGGCCCGTGCCGGTCGGGCCGGCATACAGCGCGATGGTCTCGGAAGTCACCGTGGGGGCCGTGCTGGTGCGGCTGATGCGCAGGCCGGGGCCGGCGGTGGCCGCGGGTTCGGTCGTGGGCTGCAGGTAGCGCGCGAACCGGCCGCCGAACGGGCCCGCTGGCGCGTCGGGCTCGATGGTGATGTTCGGCCCGGCCTGCACGAAGCGGTACTGGCCACGGGTGGCCGCCACCTTGAGCGTGCAGGCCTGGCCTTGGGGCGTGGTGCCGCGGTAGGTGCCGGCCGCGCAGTCGAAGTCGAGCCGCTGCTGAGCGGCGGCGGGCGTGGCGAGCAGCCTGGACACCTTCTCGATGCAGCCCGCCGCTTCGGCCGCGCTGACCTGGACGGCGGCGGCGCTGGCCGGATCGGCGGGGCGCGCCGCGCTGGCGGCGACGGATGGGCCCGCGGATGCGGTGCCCGCGCTGACATCGCCTTGCGTCGGCGTGGTCGCCCGTTCGCCGGCGATGCGTGGCGTGGCTGCAGCCATGCGCATCGACATCTCGACGGCCCGTGCCTTCTGTTCGGCCGTCGGCCCGCTCTTGTCGTCCTCGTCTTCCGACGATCCTCCGCAGCCGGCCAGCAGCACGGCGAGCGCACATCCTGCCCCGATGAACCTGTTCATGTCCGCTCCTCGCGCGCAGCGAAAAAGCCCGGCCGGAGCCGGGCTTGGATCACGCTGTGGAACTCATTGGCAAGCGCCGGGCCGGTTGTTGTTGTAGTCGTCCAGCGTCTTGGCCGTGTTGTTGGCCGTCGTGGCATCCGCCTTCGACACCTTGCCATGAGTCGTGCCGTTGAAGTTGTACGTCGACAGCAGGCCGTTGGCGGTGTTGATGGCCGTGGTCACCTTCGGGCAGGTGTACGCACCGGCGCCGATGTTCAGCTCGGCCGCCACGAGCTGCGCTGCCATGTTGAACAACGGGTCGCTCGATTGGCTCTTGCCAGCGAAGTTCTTCTTGCTCAGCAGGCTCACCGCGTGCGGGCAGTCCCGCGTGGCGTTGGCGTTCTCGCCCCGCATGCCGACGACGCCGTCGATGACCGAGGTGACGCCGTTGGGCGTGCCGGCGAAGACACGCTTGCCAGCCTGGTACATCGTGTACATCGTCTGGTCGAGGGTCGGCTTTTGCTTGCCCTTGCTTTGGGCGCAGCTGGCCCAGTTTCTCCAGAAGCCGATCGTCAGCGCGCGTCCTCCCGGCGGCGGCGAGTTGTCGATCGTGAAGGTCTTGGTCCCACCTGCGCCCACCGTGAAGTTCCCGCACAGGATGCTGTTGTCCACGTCGGGGTTGGCCGGCACGCCATCCGGCGGCATGAACGCGTTCGGCACGAAGTCGCCGAGCGTGGTCAGCCATCCGGGCATCACGATCTCGCACAACTGGTAGGTCTGGCCCGGCACCAGCGCCGTGGCGAAGTTCAGCACGCCACCGTTGCCGGCGTTGGCCACCAGCTGCTCGAGGGTCGTGCCGACGTTGATCGGCGTGGCGTCCTTGCGCAACTGGAAGGTGAACGCCTGCGAGCCGGCCGGCGGTGCATTGAGCACCGTCTTCACCACCTTGGCATGGCCGCGCTTGGTGTTCGTGAACGTGCACGAGAAGGTCGTGCCCTGATCCTGCGGCAGGTTCACGGTGAAGGCACAGATCGGCGGGTTGCCACCGCCGCTGGGCACGGCGCTGGTCTCGTCCCACCCGGTCTTCTGGGTCTCGGTGACCGTGTAGTAGCCCTCCAGGTTGATCGGCACGCCGAAATTGACGTAGCCGGCACCGGCGCCCGCGCTGACCTGCACGCTGCCGAAGGCGCCCGGGCCGGTCAGCGTGAACGTCCAGTTGTAGTCCGGATCGCCGCCGGTCAACACCGGGTCGGTGATCTTCTGCACCTGGGCCTGCGGGAAGGCACCCTGGCGGATCTCGTTGACGAAGGAGGCCGTTCCCGTGCAGTGGGCGACCACGTCATCCGCGTCGGCGCTCAGGTCCACGGCCCGCTGGTTGCCGCCGACCGGTGTCAGCCCGGCATCGAAGCTGCACGACGAGTCGTTGCAGCCGTTGGGGAAGAACACCGCGGACGTTTCCGTGACGGTGTACACGTCAGGCACGAGGCCGGTCAGGTCGGTGCTCTGCGAGGTGGCTCCGCCTCCCGTGAAGGTCAGCGTGACGTCCCGCGAGTACGTCGCATCGTTCGCCCGCGAGATGTGGAAGGTCACCTCGATCCGCTCGCCAGCCCCCAGGATGGCGGGGATCACCTTGCTCAGCGTGAGCTTGGCCTTCGCACTCGAGACGATGTTCACGTTCACCGGGCCGGACTGCAGCGCGATCGGCACGGTGTCCGTCGTCACCAGGTAGGCCGTGTCACTCAGCGTGCCGCTGGTGATCTTCTTCGGCGACAGCATGACCGTCTTGTCGAACACCACCTGGCCGCTGCTGGTCTGGATGTCCGAGGACCACAGCACCGGGCCGACCGTGGGCGTGCCCGCGGTGTAGTTGGTGTAGGCACCGATGTTCGGCGCGGCGGCCGAGAAGGTCAGCGCCGAGCCGGTGATGGACTCGCTGTCGGTGATGTTCGCCGCCGTGTTGGCATCCACGCCGGCCGCGATCTGCGTGCTGGCGGTGGCGGTGGTCGTTCCCGGCACCGGCAGGCCCGTGGCCTTGTCGGTGTAGGTGGCGGTGGCGACGTCGTTGAGGTAGTCGCCGACGGCACCGGCCACGTTCGGCGGCAGGGATACCGTGTGCGTGAGCACCAGCGACTCGGTGACGGCAGGCACGTCGACGTTGCCCGAATTGGCGGAGTCGAGCGGCGTGTTCTGGTCCGTGCCCTTGTAGATCACGTCGGTCACGTTGACCGTGATCGTGCGAGCCGCGGGGTTCTTCGCATACACGTGGGTCGTGATGTTGACGTTGCCCTGCGTGCCCGCGGAGCGGGTCCAGGTGACGGTGACCTGCACCGGCAGCGAAGTGGTTGGGTTCGCCGAGCACATGTCGCCGAAGTCCAGCTTGTCGGTGCTGGCGGTCTTCTGCAGCGTCCACTGGTGGTCGCTGTCGGCCTTGGCGCTCATGTCCTTGCGCAGGCTCTGCGGCAGGATCTCATTGACCGGGATCGACACTTCCTTGGATCCGACGCCGCCGGTCCCCAGGTCCTCGTTGAGCAGGTTGAAGTGCAGTGATGCCCCGGGATACAGGTGCGATCCAAGGGCCAGGCGCGCATAGAAGTCGTACACGCAGGTCGTGTTGCGCGACTGGGTGACGGTGATCGTGCGGTACAGCGTCGTACCGGTCCCGCCCACGCCGGGAGTCTTGTAGGCCGGTGCGCTCGATATCGCCGCCGAGCACGAGCCCGCCGACTTGGCCGCATTGAGGGTCAGCTCGGACAACACGTCGTAGCCCGGCCGGCCGGCATCCATGTTGTCGACGGCGACGACGAAGGCATGCACCTGAATCGCGGGCGCCGAGTTGCCGGCATCGAGGGTCACGCGCCCGGGCACCAGGTCGAGCTCGTTCCAGGTCTTGCCGAGGTTGCCTGTGGTGTACAGGTTGTCCGGGCAGATGAACGGCCCGTTGTCCGGGAACGTCACCGGGTTCTGGGCGGTGGGCCGACAGCCTTCCAGCGTGTAGCTGATGCCGACGCCGGCCGCGGCCGACGCAGGCGGCGAGGCCAGAGCCCACAGGCACGCGGCCGAGAAGGCGAGTGCCAGCCTGCGCGTGAAGCGCATCTCGAAGCAGGACATTTTTGTTCCCCTCCATTCACGGGCAGGCTGCGGCGCAGCGCTGCCATGGAACGCCGCACCCGCGCCGCGGGCCGGCAGGCGTTGCGCGCATGTGCGGGCAGGCCGGGCGAGGCAGGTGTGGGGGCAAGGTAGCCAGGCGCCAAACTTGCTGCAATGGCCCAAATGGGTAAGGCGGGCGAGGTACCTTAGGGGGGCCTGCTGGGCTGACCGGTCCGCCGCCCTACTTGAACGCGGCCGGGTATTGCAGGCGATACCAGTCGCCGATCGCAGCATGGTCGAGGCTCAGGAATTCCTTCAGGCGCGGGACGGCGAGGAAGCCCAGGACGCAGGTGGCCATGAGCAGGCCCCAGGACGTGTACACCCAGGTCACGCTGTAGCGCGCCAGGGCCATCCCGACCAGGGCCGGGCCGATGGCGCCGGCGACCTGCGTGGTCATCGAGGCGGCGGCGAACATGCGCACGCGGTACTCCCGGGGGATGGCCAGCGCGCGATGGGTGGCCCCCACCAGGGCCATCGAGGCGTTGCAGAAGCCGGCGATCGTGAGTCCCAGCAGCATGAGGTACGGCGAGGCGACCCAGCCGACGAACGCAAGCGCGATGCCCTCGAGGAACCCCAAGCCCACGCGGACGCGGTACCGACCGAAATGGTCGACGAGCCTCTGCGAGCCGAAGATGCTGCCGAGCAGCACGCCGAGCGACAACGCCCCCAGGCCCAGGCCGAGCCAGTGGCCCGGCAGTCCGAGCGAATGCACCTTGATCGGGATGAGCAGGCCGACGGCTGGACCCTGGAAGATCCACACCGCGAAGTTCACCAGCGTCCAGCCTCGTTCCATCGGCACCAGCCACTTCGCGGCGAGACCTGCGCGGAGCTCGCTCCACCACCCACCGAGTCCCTTGCGTTGAGACCGGGAGGCCGTGGCTCGCGGGATGCGGGAGCCCGTGACCAGGGCCACAGCCAGCAAGCCGCCGTAGAAGCACAGGGCTCCGGTGACGCCCGCCGATCCCATCGCTGCGCCAGCCAGAAGCGGACCGAGGATGCCGCTGATGGCCAGCGTTGTCTTGCGCATGCGGATCGCTACCGGCAGCTGCGCCTGTGGCAGGAGTTCGGTCAACACGGCGTCGCGTGCGGGGTTCACGAACGATGCAGCCAGGACCTGCACGACGGCCAGCGTCGTGAGGGCAGGCAGGCTGAAGACGCCGGCGAACGAAAGGCCGACTTGCGCTGCGGCCACCAGGCAGAGGCAGCCGAGTCCCCAGGTGATCTGCCTGCCCTTGCAGATCCGGTCACCGAAGGGAGACACGGCGGGCGCGACGAAGAAGGTCGCGATCGCCAGCGTGACACTGAAGGCCGCGATCGCGTGGGCGCCACCACGGCTGGTGATCCACCAGGGGAGGATCACCACCGCACTCAGTTCAGAGAGCAGGAAGAAGAAGTCGGTCAGCAGCACGACGCGCAGCGCGCGATTCGAGACGAAGGCTTCACGGATCTCGGCTGGGAAGACATTCATGCGCGCGCAGCGTAGCAGCTGCGTTATGCGAGGCTTCGACAAGCTCAGCCCGAACGACGGGGAATCACCGCCCCTCCCCATCCGTTCTCCCTGAGCTTGTCGAAGGGCCGCTGGCATGAAGGCTTCGACGGGCTCAGCCCGAACGGCGGGGAATCAACGCTCCTCCCCATCCGTTCACCCTGAGCTTGTCGAAGGGCCACTGGCACAAAGGCTTCGACACGCTCAGCCCGAACGGCGGGGAATCAACGCTCCTCCCCATCCGTTCACCCTGAGCTTGTCGAAGGGCCGCTGGCATGAAGGCTTCGGCAGGCTCAGCCCGAACGGCGGGGAATCACCGCGCCTCCCCATCCGTTCACCCTGAGCTTGTCGAAGGGCCACTGGCATGAAGGCTTCGACAGGCTCAGCCCGAACGGCGGGGAATCACCGCGCCTCCCCATCCGTTCACCCTGAGCTTGTCGAAGGGCCACTGGCATGAAGGCTTCGACAGGCTCAGCCCGAACGGCGGGGAATCACTGCTCCTCCCCATCCGTTCACCCTGAGCTTGTCGAAGGGCCGCTGGCACAAGGCTTCGACAGGCTCAGCCCGAACGGCGGGGAATCACTGCTCCTCCCCATCCGTTCACCCTGAGCTTGTCGAAGGGCCGCTGGCATGAAGGCTTCGACAGGCTCAGCCCGAACGGCGGGGGAATCACCGCTCCTCCCCATCCGTTCACCCTGAGCTTGTCGAAGGGCCGCTGGCATCAAGGCTTCGACAGGCTCAGCCCGAACGGCGGGGGAATCACCGCTCCTCCCCATCCGTTCACCCTGAGCTTGTCGAAGGGCCACTGGCACGAAGGCTTCGACAGGCTCAGCCCGAACGGGTGGAGGTCGAAGAGGGTCGGCCCGAAGGGGCAGCGAGACAGGCCGAGTCGATTTCGTTGAAGATGGCGCCCTCCTCGGCTTCGCCCAGGCCCGCATACGGCCCGGTGCCGGCATGATCGGCAAGCGAAGCGGGCACGAATGCGCCGGCGGCGACGTCGAAGACATGCACCTCGCCGTCCTCGATCACGTAGTGCCAGCCGTGCAGCGAGAGCTCGCGTGCCTCCACTCTCCGGCGGACCATCGGGTAGTCCATCAGGCGTTCGAGTTGAAGGACCACCGCGCGCTGCTCGGTGCGTCGCAAGGCCTCTGCCGTGGGCTGCACCGGCAGCGTGGCGTCGCGCCCCAGGTCCAGCCAGGCGCGCAGATTGATGGCCTCGGGCGAGACGTCTTCGTATAACGCCTTGATCGCCCCGCAATGGCTGTGGCCGCAGACCACGATGCGGCGGACTTTGAGGTTCAGCACCGCGAACTCGATCGCGGCCGCGGTGCCGTGATGGCCGAGCGCGCCGTGACCGTTCGCCTTCGTGCCGCAACACGGCGGCACGAAGGCGCCCACGTTGCGCACCATGAACAGCTCGCCCGGCCCGGCGCCGGTGAGCAGATAGGGCACCAGGCGCGAATCGGAGCAGCCGATGAACAGCGTCGTCGGATGCTGGCCGTCGTCGACCAGCGCCCGGAAGTGCGCCTCGTGGCGCGGGAAGGCGTCGTCGTGGAAGCGCCGCAGGCGTTGCAGCAGCTCGTCGGGCATGGGGCTACTGGACCAGCGGCGTCTCGGCCGCCTCCAGCGACACGCCTTCGAGCTCGGCCTCGCCGGCCAGCAGCTGCAGGTACTGGCGCAGGGCGTTGATCCAGGCCTGCTGCTTAAGCGACAGCACCACCGCGCCCCGCACCTCTTCGAAGGCAGGCGCGCGGCCGGGATCGCGCTCCAGCAGCTCCACGACGTGCAGGCCGAAGCGGCTGTGCACCAGGCGAGGCAGCACACCGAGACCCTCGTGGGCGAAGACCTCGCGGGCGAACTCGGGCGCGCAGTCGGCGCGGCTGAGCCAGCCGAGCTCGCCGCCCGCCTCCCGGCTCGGGCAGTTGGAGTGGGCCTCGGCGGCGCGGGCGAAGGCCTCGCTCGCGGTCTCGGCGCAGCGCAAGTCGAGCAGCACGCCCTCGGCGTGGCGGCGCAGGGCCTGCACGTCCACGCCCGGCGTGACGGCAAACAGGACGTGGCGAAGGCGCAGCCGGTCGCCCTGGACGTAGGCGGTGCGGTTCGCCTCGTGGTGGCGGCGCAAGGCTTCTTCACTGGGCTCGGGCACGTGGAGCTCGCGCTCCAGCAGGGCCTCGATCGCGTCGCCGCTGGAGCGGCCATCGAGCAGGCCGGCACGCTCGGCTGCCTGTCGAAGCAGCTCGGTGCAGGCCCGCTGGCGCAACGTCGATTCGTCGAGATGTTCTTCGGGTCCGTTCAGCGCGATGCCGTTGACGCGGGCTTCGGGCAGCAAAGTGGTCGGGTTCATCACTTGCCCCTCCCGGCGGCCGGACGCACGGCCACCGTCGGCGGCACGGCGGGTGCGGCGGCTGGCGCCGCGGCGCGGCTCGGCGTCGGCAAGCTGCGGCGCGAGGCCAGGTGCCCGGCCGGCAGGTTCAGCCGCCGGCTGCGCACCAGCTGGTAGGGCCTGAAGGCATAGACCACCGTCGCGAAGCCGCTCCACACGTGCACCAGCCGGGTGAACGGGAAGATCAAGAACACCGTCATGCCGAGGATCATGTGCAGCTTGAACACCGTGTCGACATCGGCAATCAGCTCGACGCCGCCGGCGCGCAGCGTGACCACGCGCTGCGCCCACTCGGCCAGCTTCAGCATCACGCTGCCGTCCAGGTGGTGGGCCGACAGCGGGATGGTCGCCAGGCCGAGCGCGAATTGCAGCCACAGGATCACCAGCAGCGCCACGTCGCTCGACTTCGAGGTGCGGCGGATGCGCGGGTCGGTCAGGCGCCGATGCAGCAGGATGCTCACGCCGGCGAAGCCCAGCAGGCCGAACAGGCCGCCCGTGACCATCGCCACCACCTGCTTGCCGCCGGAGGAGATGAAGGGCTCGTAGACCGCGTGCGGCGTCAGCATGCCGACCGTGTGCCCACCGAGCAGGAAGAGGATGCCGAGGTGGAACAGGTTGCTGCCCCAGCGCAAGGAGCCGGCGCGCAGCAGCTGCGACGAGTCGCTCTTCCACGAGTACTGGTCGCGGTCGAAGCGCAGCAGGCTGCCGACGAAGAAGACCGTCAGCGCGATATAGGGGTAGTAGCCGAAGAAGAAGGTGTCGAACCACGAGGCGTTCACAGCGACGCTCCTTGCACGGGGGTGGTCGAGGAAGGTGACTTGCGCACGATGTGGATGGGCTGCGGCGTGTCGGGCCGCGCCTGGCCGCGCGTGGAGCAACCGTCGAACGCGGGCGGCTCGGCCCAGGCCTCGTCCATCTCGGGCTCGGGCGCGACCGGCACGGCCTGCACCCGCTCGCCCGCCAGCTCCAGCACCGCCGCGATGACGCTCGCATACGGGCTTTCACGCTGCAGCAAGGCGCTGAAGATGGCCGTCAGGATGTGCGCCATCTCGGCCAGGAACTCGCGCGCCGCGGCATCCGGCTGGGTGGAGGCGTACTCCAGCACCACCGGCAGGTGGTCGGGCAGCTCTTCGCCCTGCAGCACCAGGCCGGCGCGCTCGTAGGTCTGGCCCAGGTCGACCAGGGCCGGGCCGCGCTCGCGCGAGTCGCCGTGCACATGCTCGAACAGGTGCAGCGAGGTGGCGCGGCCGCGGTCGAAGGTGTCGACATAGCGGCCTTCCGCCTCGAACGGATCCATGGCGCCGAGCTGCCGGGCGAGTGCCGCGATCTCGGCCAGGCGCGCCGGCTTGAGCATGCGCTCGGTGTGCAGGACGGTGACGATGGCGGGCAGCGCTTCGCGCAGCTCGGCCCCGGGGTAGCCCAGCAGTGCCGCGAGGGCCCGCAGGGTCAGGCGCTGATGGTGGCCTGGACGGTGGCTTGTCTTGCTCATGTTGTTGTCCCTTTTCACACCGTCGCCTGGATGGGGATGGTGCGGCGCTTCTTGCCGCCGAAGAGCGACGTTTCCGTCTGCCCGTCGGAGCAGCCGTTGCCGAACGAGAAGCCGCAGCCGCCGCGCATGTCGAAGGTGTTCTCGGCGTACTCGCGGTGCGTCGACGGGATGACGAAGCGATCCTCGTAGTTGGCGATCGCCATCACCTGGTACATCTCTTCGACTTCGTCGACCGTCAGGCCCGCCGACTTCAGCGCCGAGAAGTTCTCGATGCCGTCGACGTGCTTGCCGCGCTGCCAGGCCCGCATGGCCAGCATGCGCTCCAGCGCGCGGATGACCGGCGCGGTGTCGCCCGCGGTCAGCAGGTTGGCCAGGTACTGCACCGGGATGCGCAGCGACTTCACGTCCGGGATCTCGCCGTTGATGCCGATCTGGCCGGCGTTGGCGGCCGCGGTGATGGGCGACAGCGGCGGCACGTACCAGACCATCGGCAGCGTGCGGTACTCGGGGTGCAGCGGCAGGGCGATCTTCCACTCCATCGCCATCTTCCACACCGGGCTCTTCTTCGCAGCCTCCAGCCAGGCCTCGGGGATGCCGTCGGCGCGGGCCTGCTCGATCACCTTGGGGTCGTTCGGGTCCAGGAAGATGTCGCACTGCGCTTGGTACAGGTCGCGGTCACGCTCGGTGCTCGCAGCCTCGGCGATGCGGTCCGCGTCGTAGAGCATCACGCCGAGGTAGCGGATGCGACCGACGCAAGTCTCGGAGCAGACCGTCGGCTGCCCGGCCTCGATGCGCGGATAGCAGAAGATGCACTTCTCGGCCTTGCCGCTTTCCCAGTTGTAGTAGATCTTCTTGTAGGGGCAGCCCGAGACGCACATGCGCCAGCCGCGGCACTTGTCCTGGTCGATGAGGACGATGCCGTCCTCCTCGCGCTTGTAGATGCTGCCGCTGGGGCACGAGGCCACGCACGCCGGGTTCAGGCAGTGCTCGCACAGGCGCGGCAGGTACATCATGAAGGTGTTCTCGAACTGGCCGTAGATGTCCTTCTGCACATCCTCGAAGTTCGCGTCCTTGGAGCGCTTGCTGAACTCGCCGCCGAGGATCTCCTCCCAGTTCGGGCCCCACTCGATCTTCTCCATCCGCTGGCCGGTGATCAGGCTGCGCGGGCGCGCGGTGGGCGCGGCCTTCGATTCGGGCGACGACTGCAGGTGGTCGTAGTCGAAGGTGAAGGGCTCGTAGTAGTCGTCGATCTGCGGCAGGTTGGGATTGGCAAAGATGCGCATCAGCAGCTTCCACTTGCCGCCCTGCCTCGGCTCGATCGAGCCATCCGGGTTGCGGATCCAGCCGCCGTTCCACTTGTCCTGGTTCTCCCACTCCTTGGGGTACCCGATGCCGGGCTTGGTCTCGACGTTGTTGAACCAGGCGTACTCCATGCCCTTGCGATTGGTCCAGACGTTCTTGCAGGTGACCGAACAGGTGTGGCAGCCGATGCACTTGTCCAGGTTCAGCACCATGCCGATCTGTGCGCGGACTTTCATTGCGAGGCTCCTTGTTCTTCGGCGGCGACCACGTCGTCATCCAGCCAGTCGACCTTGTTCATCTTGCGCACCAGCACGAACTCGTCGCGGTTGGTGCCTATGGTTCCGTAGTAGTTGAAGCCGTAACTCAGCTGCGCATAGCCGCCGATCATGTGGGTCGGCTTGGTGACGATGCGGGTCACCGAGTTGTGGATGCCGCCGCGCTGGCCGGTGATCTCGCTGCCCGGCGTGTTGATGATCTTTTCCTGTGCGTGGTACATGAGCGTCATGCCCGGCTTCACGCGCTGGCTCACCACCGCCCGCGCCGCGATGGCGCCGTTGGCGTTGAAGAGTTCGATCCAGTCGTTGTCGACGATGCCGGCGTCCTTCGCGTCGTCCTCGCTCAGCCACACCACCGGCCCGCCGCGGTTGAGCGTGAGCATCATCAGGTTGTCGCTGTAGGTGGAGTGGATGCCCCACTTCTGGTGCGGCGTGATGAAGTTGAGCGCGATCTCCTTGTGGCCGTTGGGCTTGACGCCGCCGAAGCCGCGCAGCGCCTTCATGTCGATGGGCGGGCGGTAGCTGGTGAACTCCTCGCCGAAGGCGCGCATCCAGGGGTGGTCCTGGTAGAACTGCTGGCGGCCGGTGAGCGTGCGCCAGGGGATCAGCTCGTGCACGTTGGTGTAGCCGGCGTTGTAGGAGACTTTCTCGCTCTCCAGCCCGCTCCATGTCGGCGAGCTGATGATCTTGCGCGGCTGGGCCTGCACGTCGCGGTAGCGGATCTTCTCGTCCTCGCGGTGCAGCGCCAGGTGGGTGTGGTCGCGGCCGGTGATCTTGCCCAGCGCCTCCCAGGCCTTGACCGCCACGTGGCCATTGGTCTCGGGCGCCAGCATGAGGATCGTCTCGGCCGCATCGATGTCGGTCTCGATCTTCGCCATGCCCTTGGTCGGGCCGGCCGTGTGCACCTTGCCGTTGAGCTCGGCCAGTTGCCGCACTTCGTCCGCCGTGTTCCAGCCTATGCCCTTGCCGCCGTTGCCCACCTTCTCCATCAGGGGGCCCAGCGCGGTGAAGCGGGCGTAGGTGTTGGGGTAGTCGCGCTCGACGACGGTGATCTGCGGCGCGGTCTTGCCGGGGATGAGATCGACCTCGCCGCGCTTCCAGTCCTTCACATTCAGGGCCTGAGCGAGCTCGGCCGGCGTGTCGTGCATCAGCGGGGTCAGGACGACGTCCTTCTCGACGCCGAGGTGGCCCACGCAGACCTCGCTGAAGGCCCTGGCGAAGCCCTTGTAGATCTCCCAATCGCTCTTCGCCTGCCAGGCCGGATCCACCGCGCAGGACAGCGGGTGGATGAAGGGGTGCATGTCGCTGGTGTTGAGGTCGTTCTTCTCGTACCAGGTGGCCGTGGGCAGCACGATGTCCGAATACAGGCACGTGGTACTCATGCGGAAGTCGAGCGTGACCAGCAGGTCGAGCTTGCCCTCGGGGCCGTGCTCATGCCAGTGCACCTCGTCGGGCTTCGCATCATCCGGCCCCAGGTCCTTGCCCTGCACGCCATGCTCGGTGCCCAGCAGGTGCTTGAGGAAGTACTCGTGGCCCTTGCCCGACGAGCCCAGGATGTTGGAGCGCCAGACGAACATGTTGCGCGGCCAGTTGGCCGGCTCGTCCGGGTCCTCGCAGGACAGGCGCAGCGAGCCGTCCTTCAGCCCGCGCACCACGTAGTCCTTGGGCTCGAGGCCCGCCGCGGATGCCAGGCCGGCGATCGCCAGCGGGTTGGTCTCCAGCTGCGGCGCGCTGGGCAGCCAGCCCATGCGCTCGGCGCGCACGTTGTAGTCGATCAGGCTGCCACCGAACTCCTGGCGGTCGGCCAGCGGCGAGAGGATTTCGCCCACGCCCAGCTTCTCGTAGCGCCACTGGTCGGTGTGGGCGTAGAAGAAGGAGGTGGAGTTCTGCTGGCGCGGCGGGCGGTTCCAGTCGAGTGCGAACGCCAGGGCCGTCCAGCCGGTCTGCGGGCGCAGCTTCTCCTGCCCCACGTAGTGGGCCCAGCCGCCGCCGCTCTGTCCGACGCAGCCGCACAGCATCAGCATGTTGATGATGCCGCGGTAGTTCATGTCGCAGTGGTACCAGTGGTTCATCGCCGCGCCGATGATCACCATGGACTTGCCGCGCGTCTTGTCGGCGTTGTCGGCGAACTGCCGGGCCACGGCGATGACCTGGTCGCGCGGCACGCCGGTGACCTTCTCCTGCCAGGCGGGCGTGTAGGGGGCGTCGTGGTCGTAGCCCTGGGCGCCGTCGCCGTAGCCGCGCTCGATGCCGTAGTGCGCAGCCATCAGGTCGAACACCGTGGCGACCAGCACCTCGCGCTGCTCACCCGCCGGCACGCCCTCCTTGCACAGCCGCAGGCGCTGCACGGGGACCTTGCGCAGCAGCACGTCGCCGCCTTGCTCGTTGGCGTCGAAGTGCGGGGTCTCGATGCCGCCGAAGTAGGGGAAGGCGACCTCGGCCACCTCGTGGGCGCCGCCCTCTTCGATCGACAGGCGCAGCTTCACGTCCTCGCCGCTGCGGGCTTCACGAGCCTCGAGGTTCCACTTGCCGATGTCGTCGCCCTTCTCTCCCCAGCGGAAGCCGATGGAGCCGTTGGGCAGCACGACCTTGCCGTGCTCGTCGAAGGCCAGCGTCTTCCACTCGGCGTTGTTGCCCTGGCCGAGCTGGCCGTTGAAGTCGCTGGCGCGCAGGTAGCGCTGGCTCGCCAGCGCCTTGCGGCCGTCGGGCAGCGTGCGCTCCTCGAGCATCACGAGCATCGGCAGGTCCGTGTACCGACGAACGTAGTCGTCGAAATACTCGCTCCGCCGGTCGAAATAGAACTCCTTGAGGATGACGTGGCCCATGGCCATCGCCAGCGCTGCGTCCGTGCCCTGCTTGGGGTGCAGCCAGAGGTCGGCGAGCTTGCTGACCTCGGCATAGTCGGGCGTCACCGCCACCGTCTTCGCGCCCTTGTAGCGGACCTCGGTGAAGAAGTGCGCATCCGGCGTGCGGGTCTGGGGCACGTTGGAGCCCCAGGCGATGATGAAGGTGGAGTTGTACCAATCGGCCGATTCGGGCACGTCGGTCTGCTCGCCCCAGACCATGGGGCTGGACGGCGGCAGGTCGCAGTACCAGTCGTAGAAGCTCATGCACACCCCGCCGATGAGCGAGAGGTAGCGCGAGCCCGCGGCGTAGCTCACCATGCTCATCGCCGGGATGGGCGAGAAGCCGATGATGCGGTCCGGCCCGTGCTTCTTGGCGGTGTAGACGTTGGCGGCGGCAACGAGCTGGTTCACCTCATCCCAGCTGGAGCGCACGAAGCCGCCGTGGCCGCGCTGGCCTGTCCATTCGGCGCGCTTGGCCGGGTCCTCGACGATGCGGGTCCAGGCCTCGACCGGGTCGTGGGCGATCTGCAGCGCGGCGCGCCAATGCTTGAGCAGCCGTCCGCGCACCATCGGGTACTTGACCCGGTTCGCGCTGTAGAGGTACCAGGAGTAGGAGGCTCCGCGGGCACAGCCACGCGGCTCGTGGTTGGGCAGGTCGGGCCGGGTGCGCGGATAGTCGGTCTGCTGGGTCTCCCAGGTGACGATGCCGCCCTTGACGTAGACCTTCCAGCTGCACGAGCCGGTGCAGTTGGTGCCGTGGGTGGAGCGCACGATCTTGTCGTGCTGCCAGCGGCTGCGGTAGGCGTCTTCCCAGGTGCGGTCTTCGCCGGTGGTCTGGCCGTGGTCGCCGGCGAACGACTCGCGGGGCTGCGAGAAGTGCGTGAGGCGGTCCAGGAAATGGCTCATGGGGTTCTCCGAAGGGTCGGCCTGCAGTCTCGGCAGGCCGGTGCGTTCCGGTGCGACAGCGGCGGAACGATGCGTGTCGCTCGGTAAACGATCTGTGTCAACGGGCCGGGATCAGCACGGCATCGGGGCGTTCTTGCGGCTGTAGAACCACCAGGTGATCGCGACGCAGGTGACGTAGAAGGCGATGAAGCAGTACAGCGCCGCGTCGGGGCTGCCCGTCATCGAGATCGAGGTGCCGTAGCTCTTGGGGATGAAGAAGCCGCCGTAGGCACCGACAGCCGAACTGAAGCCGAGTACCGCTGCCGCTTCCTTGTTGGCATCCTTGATGGCCTGTTCCTTGAACTGCGGGCCCTTGCCCGCGGCTTCGCGGGTGCGTTCGGTCAGGAAGATCACCGGGATCATGCGGAAGGTCGAGCCGTTGCCGATGCCCGAGGCCGCGAACAGAAGCAGGAAGGAAGCGAGGAAGCCGGTGAAGTGGCCGCCCTGGCCGTGCGAGGGCAGGAACTGCAGCACCGCCACCACGCCCACCGCCATCGCGATGAAGTTCCAGAAGGTCACGCGGGCGCCGCCGACCTTGTCCGACAGCCAGCCGCCGACCGGCCGGATGAGCGCGCCGACCAGCGGGCCCAGCCAGGCGTACTGCAGCGCGTTGACGCCGGGAAACTGGCTCTTGATCAGCAATGGGAAGCCGGCCGAGTAGCCGATGAAGCTGCCGAAGGTGCCGAGGTAGAGCCAGCACATCCACCAGTTGTGCTGGCGCTTGAAGATCACCGCCTGGTCGGCGAAGGAGGCCTTGGCTTCGGCCAGGTCGTTCATGCCGAACCACGCAGCCAAGGCGCTGGCGGCAATGAAGGGCACCCAGATGTAGCCGGCGTTCTGCAGCCACAGCACCATGGAGCCACCGACCTTGGTGACCGCCTGCGGCTCGCCGCCGAGCTCGCCGAACAGGCCCATGTTGATGACCACCGGCACCACGAACTGCACCAGCGACACGCCGAGGTTGCCCAGGCCCGCGTTCAGGCCCAGCGCCGTGCCCTTCTTGTCCTTGGGGAAGAAGAAGCTGATGTTGGCCATGCTGGAGGCGAAGTTGCCGCCGCCGAAGCCGCACAGCAGGGCCAGCAGCACAAACACCTCGTAGGGCGTGCCGGGGTTCTGCACCGCCAGGCCGATGCCGCCCGCGGGCAGCAGCAGCGAGGCGGTGGAGACCGCCGTCCAGCGCCGGCCGCCGAAGATGGGCACGGCGAACGAATAGAAGATCCGCAGCGTCGCGCCGCACAGCGCCGGCAGCGAGGCCAGCCAGAACAGCTGGTTGGTCGAGAAGCGGAAGCCCACCTGCGGCAGGTTCACCACCACCACCGACCAGACCATCCAGACGGCGAAGGCGAGGGTCAGCGCGGGGATGGAGATCCACAGGTTGCGCTGGGCGACGGACGATCCGCGCGACTGCCAGAAGCCCCGGTCCTCGGGGTTCCATTGCGCGATGAGGGAGGTAGAAGCCATGAAGTGCTCCTTGAAGGGATGAGGGAGTCAGGCGGCCGCGGCGGCGGCGGTGTCGCCCATGAGGCGGGTGCGGCGCACTTCGGTGAAGTACATCCAGATGAGCGAGACCCAGACCACGCCGTACATCAGCATGAAGGCCGAGGAGCGCACGCCCGTGAAGTCCAGCAGGGCGCCGAACATGATCGGCAGGACGAAGCCGCCCAGCCCGCCGGCCAGGCCGACGATGCCGCTGATGGCGCCGATGTTGGTGGGGTAGTCGTCGCTGATGTACTTGAAGACGCTGGCCTTGCCGAAGGCCCAGGCCACGCCCAGCACGGCCATGATGGCGGTGAAGGTGTAGACGTTCAGGCCGATGTGGAAGGTCTGCGGGCCCTTGACGGTGAGCACGGTGAAGTCGGTCTGCGGGTAGCTCAGCAGGAACAGGCAGATCCAGCTCACCCACATCACCCACCAGGTGACGCTGTGGGCGCCGTACTTGTCGGACAGCCAGCCGCCGATGGCGCGCAGCACGCCGCCGGGCAGCGAGAAGCAGGCGGCCAGCAGCGCGGCCACGCGGATGTCCAGGCCGTACTCGCCGACGTAGTACTGCACCATCCACAGGCTCAGGCCCACGTAGCCGCCGAAAACGATGGAGTAGTACTGGCAGTACTTGAGGACCTTGGGGTCCTTCAGCGCCTTGAGCTGCTCGCGGAAGCTGATCGCCGAAGGCACCTGGTGCGCCGGGTCGCTCGCGCTGAACAGCCAGAACAGCACCAGCGTGCCGAGCATGATGGCCGCGTAGACCTGCGGCACCATGGCCCAGCCGAAGGCCACGACGAGCGCCGGTGCGACGAACTTGTTGACCGCCGCGCCGGAGTTGCCCGCGCCGTACACGCCCATCGCCAGGCCCTGGCGGCTCTTGGGGAACCAGCGGGCGACGTAGGGCGTGCCGACCGAGAACGAGCCGCCGGCCAGGCCGACGAACAGGCCGATGGTGAGGAAGTGCCAGTACTGCGTGGCATAGCTCATCAGCCAGATGGCCGGCACGGTGGCCGCCATCAGCAGG
The DNA here is from genome assembly GCF_051857595.1 of Ideonella flava. Classification (NCBI taxonomy): domain Bacteria; kingdom Pseudomonadati; phylum Pseudomonadota; class Betaproteobacteria; order Burkholderiales; family Sphaerotilaceae; genus Ideonella; species Ideonella flava. The sequence continues at coordinate 1,288 of NZ_JBPZHD010000006.1, read as the reverse complement.
GCCATCACGATGCGGCCGCCGAAGCGGTCGGTCCAGATGCCCAGCGGCACGCGCACCAGCGAGCCCGTGAGCACCGGCATGGCGGTGAGCAGGCCGAACTCGGTGGCGTTGAGGTTGAGCGCCTTCTTGATCGGGATGCCGATGACGCCGAACATCATCCACACCATGAAGCACACGGTGAAGGACAAGGTGCTGACGACGAGCACCGACATCGCGCGGCGCGAGGCCTTGGCGGGCGCGGTGCGTGCTGCCGCGGGTGTGCGTGCGGCGACGTGTCGGTGGGGATGGGTGGCGATGGCCATTCGTGGCTCCTTCTTGGGTGATGTCACTTTGCCGCGTTAGGTCCGCGGCGTGCATCCACCGGTGGGGGTGAGCCAGGAGTGCCGGAAGTGGGATGCCTCCGGGTGGGGGCATACGCCTGAAGGAGTAGTGGGCGGGGGTCGTGGGCGGGGCTTGCGCGGCGTCAAGGCTTTCGTCTTCGCGGCGTGCGACAAACCCCACCCTCCGTTCGCCCTGGGCTTGTCGAAGGGGCCGTTCATCTGGAACTTCGCGAAGGACATTCGCACCGCGCCGGCTTCGACAGGCTCAGCCCGAACGGGGTGGGGACTCAGGCCGAACGGATCCCATTTCCGTTCACCCCGAGCTTGTCGAAGGGCCCATTCATCTCCACCTGGCCGAGGGCATCGCATCTCGCCGGCTTCGACAGGCTCAGCCCGAACGGGGTGGGTACTCAGCCCGAACGGACCCCACCTCCGTTCACCCTGAGCTTGTCGAAGGGGCCATTCATCTCCACCTGGCCAAGGGCATCGCATCTCGCCGGCTTCGACAGGCTCAGCCCGAACGGGGTGGGGGCTCAGGCCGAACGGACCCCACCTCCGTTCGCCCTGAGCTTGTCGAAGGGCCCATCCATCTCCACCTGGCCAAGGGCATCGCACCGCGCCGGCTTCGACAGGCTCAGCCCGAACGGGGGTGGGGACTCAGCACAAACGGACCCCACCTCCGTTCGCCCTGAGCTTGTCGAAGGGCCCATTCATCTCCACCTGGCCGAGGGCATCGCATCTCGCCGGCTTCGACAGGCTCAGCCCGAACGGGGGTGCGGACTCAGCCCGAACTGCCGTGGTCAAGCCATTCCGGACACTCAGATAGGTAGGGAAGCGCGCTGAACCAGAAGGCAGCGCTCGTAGTCGGCAGGTGAGCGATAACCCAGCGTGGAGTGCAGCCGCGTGGGGTTGTAGAAGCGGACGATGTAGTCGGCGATGTCGTTCTGGGCCTCGGCGTGATTGGCGTA